>JBGQIO010000191.1:0-7381 GCA_041498515.1 Anaerolineae bacterium | reverse complement strand
TCAAATCCTTAAATCGGCAGGTTATACATGGAGGCAGGAACCCGCTGCGGACGTCGCCGGTCAGAAGCTTCTCCTGCCGAACGGTCAGGCTTTTCCGAACATAAACCTGCTCACGCCAGCATCCGATGACCTGCGAGCCGCGGCAGCATCCTATGTCCAGCATCAGGTACGCATGCTGGGGATCCCTTTGACGGCACAATCGACCTCCACCGATGAACTGAATTATTCAGTCCTCAGCAGCACTAGTTACGATATGGCCCTGCTTGGCTGGCGTGTGAGCAGCTATCCCGGCTATCTATGCGATTGGTTCGGGAGTGGGAATCACTTCCATTATGACGAAAGCCGCCTTACGTCCTTGTGTGACACGCTGAACGTGACAACTGACCTTGCGGCTGCGCGCCAACAAATCTTCGAAATCCAATCGGTTCTAGCCAGGGACCTGCCTTTCATACCGTTATATTCCGGTGTGACCTATGATGCATATCATAATGTGACATATCCTTTCGACCAGGTGCTGGATGGGTTAAGCGGGGTTTATGGCGCACCTGCGCTTGCGCTTCCCGCTACACATTAGGAAATTAATCCAAAATGATTGGTGACCCCTCCATCGAGAGGCAGTATAATCAGGGGCAATCTGAATCCGAGGAGCCGGCTGTGGCGAAGACCGATAAGAAACCTTTACTGGAAGTAAAAAATCTCAAGACACACTTCTTCACGGAAGACGGGGTGGTCCACGCAGTGGATGGCGTGGATTTCGTCGTCTATCCCGGTGAGATCCTCGGCCTGGTGGGAGAATCCGGATGTGGTAAAAGTGTGGCTTCCCTTTCGATCATGCGCCTGGTAGCCAAGCCTGGCAAGGTCCTGGAGGGCGAGGTTTTGCTCGATGGTGAAGACCTGCTCAAGTTGTCCGAGACCGAGATGATGAAAGTGCGCGGCAACCGCATCTCCATGATCTTCCAACAGCCCCAGACTGCGCTTAACCCGGTTTTTCGTGTGGGAGATCAAATTGCCGAGGTGCTTAGCATCCACCAGGATTTTGGCAAGGAAGCCGGTCTAAAACGCGCCGTGGATCTTCTTAAAATGGTAGGTATCCCCGACGCAGAACGACGTGCACAGTCCTTTCCTCATGAACTATCGGGTGGTATGGCGCAGCGGGTAATGATCGCCATGGCGCTCGCCTGTGTTCCCGAATTGTTAATCGCCGATGAACCCACGACCGCCCTGGATGTGACCATTCAGGCGCAAATCCTTGACCTGGTTTTGGAGATGCGTGAGAGGATGGGCACGTCGGTCATTCTAATTACACACGACCTGGGTGTGATCGCCGAAACTGCCGAGCGTGTGGCAGTGATGTACGCGGGGGAAATTGTGGAACAGTCCGAATCAATCGAGCTCTTTGACCATCCGCTGCATCCCTATACACAAGGCCTGATCGGTTCGATCCCTATTTTAGGCAAGATCAAAGAACGGCTGGATGTGATCCCAGGCTCCGTCCCTAACCTGATCGATCCGCCGGCTGGATGTCGTTTCGCGGCGCGCTGTGCATCGCGGGTGAAATATGGTCTGAAGATCTGCACCGAGGTCACGCCTGACTTGATCGAAGCCAAACCCGAACATCTTGTCCGGTGCTGGCTGTATCAGAACGCCGAAGGTCACCGCGCCCCTCTCAAGGCACGTTAATCCTGAATAGGGAGTCCCCTGATGGTTCAGAATATGAATTCGAACGATGACCTGGTACGGGTTGAACATTTAAAAAAATATTTTCCCGTGCGCGCGGGTATCATGCAGCGTGTAGTAGCCCAGGTGCTGGCTGTGGATGATGTATCTTTCGCCATTAGAAGGGGAGAGACGCTGGGCATGGTTGGCGAGTCAGGCTGCGGCAAGACCACGGTCGGGCGCACCATGCTGCGATTGATCGAGCCAACGGCAGGAGCGGCGATATACAACGGGAAAGATATCTTCAAGCTCAAGAGCAACGAGCTGATGGCGATCCGCCGTGACATGCAGATCATCTTCCAGGACCCGTACGCCTCATTGGATCCGCGCGTGCCGATCGGCGAATCGGTAATGGAAGGGTTGCATATCCACCACATCGGGGCGCCGAAAGAGCGTGTGGACATTATGCTTGAAACGCTGAAGAAGGTGGGCCTGGAGACTTATCATGCGCGCCGTTTCCCGCATGAGTTTTCGGGCGGTCAGCGCCAGCGAATCGGCATCGCGCGCGCCTTGGCTCTGCGCCCAAAATTCATCGTCTGTGACGAGCCGGTTTCAGCCCTGGATGTGTCGATCCAGTCCCAGGTTCTTAATATCCTGAAAGACCTGCAAAAGGAATTCGGCCTGACCTATTTGTTCATCGCTCACAACCTGAGCGTGGTAGAGCATATCTCCGACCGGGTGACGGTGATGTATCTTGGAAAGATGGCAGAGCTGGCCGACCGTGATGAGTTGTACCGCACGCCCCTACACCCTTATACACAGGCGCTCATGTCGGCCATCCCCGTCCCAGATCCGAAATTGAAACGTAAACGGATGATCTTGAAAGGTGATGTACCCAGCCCCTTGAGACCCCCCAGCGGCTGCCGTTTCCATCCGCGCTGCCCGATCGCACAACAAATTTGTTCGGAGCAGGAACCCGTATTTCGTGAGTTAAAGCCCGGTCATTTTGTAGCTTGCCACTTTGCCGAACAATTTCTATAATTTAGCGGGAACCCGATCATAAAATATGGCATCCACGATCCTGCTTGTTGATGACCAGCGTGACATCCTGCGCCTGCTTCATTCAACACTAGCCACATTAAACAACGAAGGTCTTGAGATCATCGAGGCTCCTTCCGGTGAAGAGGCGTTGCTCGAAGTAAGCCGCCGGCATCGCATCGATCTGCTGGTCGCCGACTATCTTCTGCCCGGCATGACGGGTGTCGAGCTCATGCATAAAGTGCGCATCAGACATCCGGACGTCAAGGTCATCTGGATCACCGGTATGACCGACAGCAAAGCGCGCGATGAAATGCTAAACGCAGGTGCGGTCGCCATCTTCGATAAGCCCATTCCACTGGCGGATTTTTTGGACATGGTCGAGCGCAACCTGGGTCTCGTCCGTACCATCTTCCCCAGTGAAACCGATGCAAAAACGGAAGCGCGGCGTTCCCGTGTATCGGACCTGCTTGCCAACTTCAGACAGGACACGAAAGCCAGCGCCGTATTTCTTATCAGCGACCGGGGGTTGGTGGTCGCGCGTGCCGGAGATTTGCATGACAGCAGCCGGGAAGTTTCTTTAATCTCCGCCCTGACCGCCATCTTTAGCGCGGGCTTGAAGGTCGCAAAACTCAATCGTCAGGAAGCCCTCGACCAGTATTTTACATTCTCGGGCGGCGATCACGACCTGATCCTGGTCCCGGTGGACCCCTCTTATTTGCTTCTGTTGGCAGGTAACGGAATTGCCAAGCGTGAAAACATCGTCGAACTTGTCGAGGCCATGCTGAAGGTTAGAAATGAAGTGGGTAAATCCTTGCGTTCCATGGGCGTGACCGCGGAACTTAAGCAGCCGGCACCCCCTGGGATGGCGCCCAGGAAAAAAGGACGGACCGGCGATTTAAAAGCGAATCCGACTGTGCCTGAAATGGAAGCACTGCTCGACGACGCAGGAAAAAAGAAGGTCAAGCAGGACGAGATGGATGCTTACTGGAACCAGGCTGCAGAGCAGCATGCGAATAAATCCACCAATTCGGAAGTCATATCATATGAAGAAGCACGCAAGCTGGGCCTGACGCCCGATCAAGAGAAATAACGGCGTACCCTCGAGGGGCGCGCTTCGTGACGACGGCGAAGCGCAAATTTGGCAGGTAAGCTCCTCATTTCATAGCAAGGATCGTTGCTTGCACTGTGCCATTTCAGTGTGATACAATTTGCCCCGCTCATTTTTTGGGGCGTGGTGCAAGGGCAGCACACCAGACTTTGAATCTGTGGATCTTGGTTCGAATCCAGGCGCCCCAGCTATGATCCAGAGACCCGCGCAGGCGGGAATTTTTCTCTCAACAGGTCTTGCGCGAGCACTTAGAGAACTAAGACCCTAACCGTATATAGCCACCCCCCGGGGATTTATGGATAGGCTCCAAGTGCAGGCAGGCCTGTTTTGTTGCAGGAGCAAACTATGAAAGTGGCTGCTATCTTACTCGCCGCAGGGCAGGGTACACGGATGAAGTCCGATCTGCCCAAAGTACTGCATCCTTTATGTGGGAAACCCATGCTTTGGTATGTTCTTGAAGCCGTGAAGACGGTGTCAACGGGGAAGCCGGTTGTGGTCGTGGGGCGCGGCGCGGAACAAGTGAAATCTTTTATCGGTGAAGTCGCTGATTGCGTCGAGCAGGAGCCGTTGTTAGGAACGGCACACGCCGCCCTGCAGGCGGAGGGCCTGCTCAAAGGGAAATCGGACTATGTACTCGTTTTATATGCAGATATGCCCCTCCTGCGAGGCGAGACATTAAAGCGACTTGTCGAAACCCAACAGGAAAACCCCGGACCTTTCAGCCTGCTGACCGTCATGGCGGATGATCCGCGCGGCTTTGGACGGGTCCTGCGCGGCCCGCGGGGAGATGTCGAAGCGATCGTCGAAGAATATGTCGCCACCCCTGAGCAGCTTAACATCCGGGAACTCAATGTCGGCGCGTACTGTTTCAAGTCCGAGTGGTTGTGGGCGGCGCTGCCCCACATTCAAAAAAACCCGCAAAAAGGGGAATATTATTTGACCGATGTCGTGGGGCTTGCCGTAAAGGAGCATTTGCCGGTTAAAGCAGTCGTACACGATGACTTGATCGAGACAATCGGCATCAATACTCGTGTACACCTGGCGGAGGCGGAGGCCGCCTTGCGCCAACGCATCAACCGCACACATATGTTGAACGGCATCAGCATGATGGACCCTTCCTCTACTTATATCGAGACCGGCGTAACGATCGGCAGAGATACAGTCATCCTGCCGAACACACATATTCACGGACAAACGGTGATCGGGGATGGGAATATCCTTGGCCCCAATACGATCATTCGTGATTCAAGAATCGGGAATCGGTGCAGGGTGCTTGCTTCCGTGATCGAAGGAGCGACCCTGGAAGATGATATTGATATGGGACCGTTCGCCCGCTTGAGAAAGGGCGCCCATCTGGCAAAAGGCGTTCACATGGGTAATTTTGGTGAAGTTAAAGATTCGTACCTTGCGCCGGGAGTCAAGCTCGGACATTTTTCATACATTGGGAATGCAACGATCGGTGAAAATACGAATATCGGTGCCGGGACGATCACCTGCAATTACGACGGCGAGAACAAGAATCCAACTGAGATCGGCTCGGATGTTTTCATTGGCTCAGACACGATGCTTGTGGCCCCGTTAAAGATCGGTGACGGCGCAAAGACAGGCGCGGGAGCCGTCGTGACGAAGGACGTCGCCCCCGATACCCTTGTGGTGGGCATGCCTGCTCGTGCCATTAGAAAACTTGAACGCAAAACGAAAAAGCATTGATGGTAGACGGCGAGCCTATCCGCAAACCAAAAAAAGTAGTTTCCTCCATTTAATAAGAGCGTCTTAACACTAAGCAGTGAAAGGCCTTGGGTATGGGTCAAATCAAAGAGGACTATAAACAATTAATCGCGCTAGCGAATGAAGCCCGGCGGCATGCGTACGCGCCTTATTCCCATTACCTCGTCGGCGCGGCGCTGCGGACGACGACCGGACGCGTCTACACAGGCGTCAATATCGAGAACGCCGCCTATCCAACGGGTATCTGCGCTGAGCGTGTGGCGGTCTTTAAAGCAGTCTCGGAGGGCGAGCGCGATTTCGAAGTGATCGCCGTGATCACAGATAATGGTGGTTCGCCGTGCGGAGCCTGCCGCCAGGTGCTATCCGAGTTCGGTTTGGATACGATAGTCCTGATCGCCGATGGAGGGGGAACCGTCCTCCAGGAGATCACAGTTGGGGAATTGCTTCCTGAAGCATTTCTACCGAAGCATGTTCAAAAATGACGGCAGGCGGGCATTCCTTTCGAGTTGAGGCAGTGGTTTTGCGCCATACCGATTACGGAGAGGCCGACCGCATCTTAAGCCTTTACACTCGCCAGCTCGGCAAGACGCGCGCACTCGTTAAGGGTGCACGCAAGGTGACTTCGAGGAAAGCCGGGCATCTGGAACCCTTTACCCACGTCAAGCTCCAGCTTGCAAAAGGCCGAGATTTGTTACTTGTCACACAGGCCGATACGATCGAAGCCTATTTGCCCTTTGGCGAGGATTTGTTATTGATGGGCCACGCTTCTTACGTGGTCGAATTGCTGGACCGGTTTACTTACGATGATGGGAGGGAAAACTCCCCTATATTTCGCCTGTTAACGGATACCCTCACGCGCCTCGCTTCCAAATCGGACCCCTGGCTGTCCATCCGCTATTACGAAATGCGCCTGCTCGACTATTTAGGATTCCGCCCTCAGCTCTTCAAATGTGCCAACTGCGGACGCGAGATTCTGGCTGAAGACCAATTCTTTTCGTTCTCTGCGGGCGGTGTGCTCTGTCCGAGTTGCGGACGCGGATTACCCAATCCAACTCGCATTTCCGTCGAAGCACTCAAGTATTTACGTCATTTCCAACGCTCAAGCTTTACGGAGGCGTCGCGCGCGCGTCCCAGCCCTGAGGTCCAGACCGAAGCGGAGAACCTTATGCAGGGCTATTTCACCTATTTACTGGAACGTGAGTTGAACACACCTGGGTTTATCAGACGCGTCAAATCTTGATAACTACTGGTGGTGATACCGCTTCGCGTGGTGGTGATACCGCTGGAAGTGACACTGCTTCGCATTCGCGTCCACAGGATTCGCTACGCTTATCCGCACGCTTCGCGGTACGCTCCGCTATGCTTCGCATCAACCATTTGTCCCATGCCCCGCCCCGCCCCGCTTCGCGGGATCTTCGACTGCGCGGGATCTTCGCGGTAGGGAGAACACCTACCATCTTCGACGGCAATCTCCGCGCCAATCTTCGACCCTGAAGATCACAGGGTCTTCGAAAGCACTTGGCATCTTCGATCCTAAAGATCACAGGGTCTTCAAGAGCACTTGCCATCTTCGACTAATAATATACTAATCTTTGGCGGTCTACAAACAATTAGACTGTCAAAGCGCCGCATATAGGCGAGATGGGCATCAGATCAAAAAGCCTCGCAGAGAAATTCGCGAGGCTTGAGCTAAAATCATCCATCGCAAATCAAAACTCGATCTAAGCTCCTTCTTCCCAAGAATTCAAGTGCTTCAACTGCTCATCGGGTAGCAGGTCGATCTCGTTATCCAACGCTTCGAGCTTGAGTCCGGGGATCACCTTTTCGATATCTGCCGGCAAAGAACCG
>JBGQIO010000190.1:0-7385 GCA_041498515.1 Anaerolineae bacterium | reverse complement strand
GTTCTAGCAGAATTCGGTCTCGAGGACCACACAACTGTTCGGGCGACGGTTTCAAAGGACACGGCGACCCAGCTTCGCGACGGGCTCTCGGCCCTGCATGCCAATTGGTCTGCCGTGTCCACCTTAAATATACTAGCATGCAAAGGTATTCTTTGTACCAGGCTGAAAGTCGAGCGGAGCGAGATCCCGCGCAGCGGGGCGTGGGACGAAGGTGTGAGTACAATACGATTATCTTTGTGCCAATAGTTTTTGCAGGTCCAATTCGACATCTTTACGGGCGCGGATGGCGATCGGTGTATTGAGGAAACGGCGGAGTGTTTCTTCATCCTTCTTAGGCTGGTAATAATCCCGGAACAATTCGATGGCCATAATGGTTTGGCCTGTAAAAGGATCGAGATTCACCGCATTGCCGGTTTGAAGAGTTCCTTCCCGGATCACCCGGCAATACAAACCTGGCCGGCCGGCGCGGCGGTACTTCTTTACAAACTGCGGATCGCCCATGCGTGCCGCCAGCGTGGTGCAGGGGATGCGCGGCGCACTGACTTCAAGGATCACTGAGCCAATATTGAAGCGATCCCCAATGCTATACTGTGCGCTCTCCAGTTCGCTAATGGTCAGGTTATCGCCAAACGTTCCCGAACCAAGTTCCTTCCCCAATTCTTTCGACCACCATTCGTAATCAGAACCGCCATAAATATAGATCGCCTGGTCCGGCCCTCCGTGAAATTTCGGGCTGCCAATGAAATCCTCCTTGATCCCAAGGGCTGCGATCTGTACCGGTTCAAGTGTCGGGATTTTATAAATCCCTGTCGTTTCCACTTTATTTTTGTTCTGCTGCGTGCGCTTCTTTCCGATGTTGACACTGATTAATTGCATAATTGATTCTACCTTTAATAGAATATGGACATTATGGAGCAGAAATGATCGTGGTGAGAGAACCCTTGATTGGTTTTATCGACTTGGTTTAATATGCCATCAAAGCCAGGAACTGCTCGATATCGTTGGTCGCCATCTGAGCCGCGGGTGCCACCCGACGAGAAACACCAAAGGTTTGGTCGAAGCCGTGCACTGTATCCGGAAATTCAATATAGACGGAGGGAATACCTGCTTTTTGCAAAGCCTGATGCAAACGCCGTCCATGTGACGCATCTATCACAAAGTCGTTATCACCGAAAATCTGCAAGGTCGGGGGACAGTGCGGACCGACATGGGTGATCGGCGAGAAGAGCCGATAATCATTTGGCACTTCCTGCAATGTACCCCCCAGCAAATAAACCAATAACAGGGGGCTTCCCGGAATATTTCCGAACCGATATGCCGGGAAAAGACGCCAATGGGTGATCAGTCTATCAAACCTTGTTTGATCATGGGAGTGGGGTCGCAGGTCATCCGATATTTGAGCGCTGTATTCCGGTTGGCTGGGATTCAATGCCCGATATTCGTTGAAAAAGGCAGCCAGGTCCGTGATGCCGTATAGCGAAACCACCGCCCGCACTGACGTATTAATATTGAGATCCATCGGCTGTAAGGCCGGATGGCCCGGTGTATAAGCCGCCAGCAAAGCCAGGTGCGCTCCGCCGGAGTTGCCCATCAACACCACTCGGTCCGCATTAACACCGTATTCTGGCGCATGCGACTTCACCCAGCCAATGGCCCATTTTACCTCCCTGATCATATTGGAAAGATTGGTTTCAGGTGCGAGTGAGTAGGCCAGGTCCAGCACCACGTGTCCCTGATGAACCAGGCGTCCGAACAAAGGTCTGGTGAGGAAATCCTTGTCCAACGCCTGCCAAAGCGAACCATGCAGGTAGATCACCGCCAAACCTGAACGCTGGGTCGTATTTGGCGGCGTCCAGACGTCGCATAAGAGCGGCTTGCCCCCCTCCGCGTGATTACCAATGCTCACATTCCGCTGACCGGAAGAGAGCGGTCTTACCGGCTGGGTCAGCTGATAAGGACGCTGTGAACGGACCCAAAGATCGGGTCGGATTCTTTGTTCCCAATCTGATCCAAAGGTTTGATTGAAGCTGTCCTGCTGTCTCGTGACACGGACTGTATGTCGGTATCCAGCCAGGGCGCCAAACAAACCGCTCCAAAAGGCAGCTTTGTCGCCGCTCATCAAACCAAGCAACGCGCCCAGTCCGCCAGCAAGGGCGAGGAAGGGTGCCCATGCACCCGCCCACAGCTTTGGGAGCCACATCAGACCGCCTGCTCTCCCTGGTGGAGAACGGAGCAAAGTAAATGTCCCAAAAAAGGCAGAAATAAAACTGAGGAGCCGGGAAAGCTTTTTCATTCTCTAGCATTATATCTCCTTGAAAAGCGCCGGACCTCCATGTTAAATGGATGGTTTATCTTTCGGCTAACATGGTTTTGAAACTGCTCTTCTCATCATATTTTCATTAACCTCTCCTTTCGTCCAGTTGACCAAACACACGCCTGGGGGCAAAATTGTCAAACCAGTAGAATACATAGCTTAGAGATTACAAGTCTACTCTTTCCTTATCCACTTTCTACTCTCGAGGAGATTTATTTATGTGGCACGGTGGTGGTTGGTTTTCTTATATGCGTTCGGGCGATCAGAAACCCAAGGTGACGCGTGAACTGCTTTTACGGGTGCTTGCTTACGCGCGCCCTTATTGGAATCAGATTGGCGGGATGCTGGTCATGATCCTGTTAAGCACCGGGATCAGCCTGGTCTCGCCACTCATCTTCCGTTCGATGATCGATCAGGTCCTGCCGCAGAAAGATATGGGCAAGCTGGTCTGGCTGGCAATTGCCCTCCTGCTACTTCCCATCTTCAGCGGATTGATCGGTGTCGTTCAACGGCAGTTGAACGCAGCCGTGGGCGAAGGCGTGATCTACGACTTACGTGTGGCGCTCTTTGCGCGCTTGCAGCGGATGAGCCTGCGTTTCTTCACCAACACCAAGTCCGGAGAATTGATGAGCCGGCTCAATAACGACGTGGTCGGCGCGCAGAACGCTATCAGCAATACCATCGTCAATATCATCACCAACATCGTCGAGGTGGTCGCCCTGCTGGCGGTGATGCTCACGCTCGAATGGCGCTTGACGATCGTAAGCATATTGATCCTGCCGCTCTTTATCCTGGCGGCGCAGAAGTTGGGGATCACCTTGCGCGACATCGCCCGTGAAGCCATGGAATTGAATGCCAAGATGAATGCCCATATGAATGAGACCCTCAACATCGGCGGCGCTCTGCTGGTCAAATTGTTTGGCCGCACGGACGAAGAAACGGACCGCTTCCGTGAACGCTCGGCAAAGGTGCGCGATATCGGTGTCCGCCGCGCGGTGTTCGGCTCGACCTTCTTCATGATCCTCGGGCTCGTCAGCGCAGTGGGCACGGCGCTGGTCTATGGGCTCGGAGGATACTTCGTGATCACCGGCTCGTTCACCATCGGCACCATCGTCGCCTTCGGCTCCTACCTCGGTCAGCTATACGGCACTCTGCAGGGGCTGGCCAGCGCACCGGTGGATTTCTCCACTTCAATGGTCAGCTTCGAGCGCGTGTTCGAAGTGCTCGACCTTCCGCACGATATCGTCGAAGAAAAAGATGCTCTTCCTTTGAAAGACGTGAAAGGCGAATTAGTCTTTGATAATGTCAGATTCACTTATAAGGTGGATGAGAATAAACTTTTGAAGGATGTCAAACGTTATGGACGCATGGAAGACGTCGACGCCGTATTATCCTTGGGGGAAGGGGATAAGGGAAAAGGGGGAAGAGGGAATGGTAGCGAACCCGAATTGGAGCCGGAGCCGCATACTTCGCAAGCGCGTGAAGTCGCGTTGGAATCAATTTCTTTCCGCGCCGCACCCGGCCAGCTTATCGCTTTGGTCGGACCTTCGGGCGCTGGCAAGACCACTTTGACGTATCTCATTCCGCGGCTTTATGACTCGACCGGCGGGCGTATTTTGATCGATGGACACGACCTGCGCGCTGTGAAGCTCGACTCACTCGCCGCGGCGATCGGCATGGTAACGCAGGAGACTTACCTGTTCCACGACACCATCCGCACCAATCTGATTTATGCACGGCCGGAGGCCAGGCAGGAGGAAGTGGAGGCTGCGGCGCGCGCCGCGAACATTCACCAGTTCATCATGGACTTGCCCGAGCGCTACGATACGATCGTTGGCGAGCGCGGCTATCGATTGAGCGGCGGCGAGAAGCAACGCATCGCCCTGGCGCGCGTCATTCTCAAAGACCCGCGCATCCTGGTGCTGGACGAAGCCACCAGCAGCCTCGACAGCGAATCTGAGGCGCTGATCCAGGATGCATTAAAACGCGTGATGGCAGGCCGCACGAGCATCGTCATCGCCCACCGCCTGAGCACAATCCTGGCAGCCGATTTAATTTTAGTGATGGATCGAGGAAGGATTGTCGAAAGAGGCACACACGGGCAATTGCTCGAACAGGGTGGACTGTACAGCCAGCTATATGAGACGCAGTTCAACCGGGAGAGGGTGTAGAGCGGTTTTGAACATGGGTCGTGCAAGGTTTACTAATAGGGGTGGATGCAAGTCCACCCTTTTTATTAAGGTAGGCGTATGGCATAAAAGGATTTCTTTCAAAGCCGCGCGCAGGACTGCCAGCCATTAACCGCACTTTGCACTTTCGTAGCCACTTTATCCCACCCAATAGAGCGCTTCATTTATTTTATTCTTAAGTCATCACAGCAAAAATTAATAATCCAAGAGTAGGATTGCCGCCGTTGCATGGAGGCAATATGAAACGTTTGACTTTTATCTCAGTTCTAATTGGTTCTGCATTAATACTATCGGCCTGCGGTCTGCATACTGGGCTGGGCAGTCTGCTAAACCCGGGTAAAGCGACAACTACGAGCAAATCCTCATCCGGCGGTACTTCCGCAAAACATATCAAAGCCACACATACGCCGCCCTCACCGAACAGTATAAGCATCACCAAAAAAGATTTCGTTCCGGGCACCCTGACGGTTAAAGTTGGGACTACCGTCACCTGGTCGAATGCCAGCGGCGCTGCTCAAAGTGTTACTTCCGATACTGCGAATGTCTTCGATAGCGGTTCAATTAATTCTGGTGCTATCTACACCTACACCTTTACTCAGGCGGGCACATTCCCCTATCACTCTACAAATACGCCCACCTTGAAGGGCACGATCACTGTGACACCCTGAAATTTTTGGTGCGCTTAAGCCCTCCCAATTCCGGGAGGGCTTTTTGCTAATAAAGGATAGAGTTATTCCCTTATCGGCAGCTTGCGAATTCGAGCTGTGGGATTTATGCAAAGTGGTAAGCTCTTGCTCTACCAAAGTGGTAGGCGCGGGCCCTGCCGAAAACAAGAATTTATCAACTCATTGAAAAGTCTATACATTTTTCTAACCCTCCATTAATTTTTAAGCAATCCAGGCAACGGGCTGGGTGCGTACTCCTCCCTGAAGATCGATCAAAAACTAAACTAAGGAGAGAGAAATATGAAATCCAAATATATGATTTTCACTTTGCTCGCGGCACTGACCCTTATCGTTAGTGCCTGTGGACCGCAAGCCACACCTACCCAGGCGCCGCCTTCAGCAGCGCCGTCTACGCAAGCTCCTGCCGCTCAAGCACCAGCTGCCGTCCCCCCAACGGGGCCGGCGACTATAGATCTCGGCAAGAATGCCAAGTTTGGCTCGATCCTGGTGGACGATAAGGGCATGTCGTTATACCTGTTCACAAATGATACCCCTAACAAACCCACTTGTTATAACAAGTGCGCCACCTTCTGGCCTCCCTTGCTCACATCGGGTTTTCCAGTCGCCGGTAGCGGCTTTGACGACAGCATGTTTGGCACCGTCCCCCGCACTGATGGCACCACACAAGTGACCTTTAACGGTTGGCCGCTTTATTATTACGCCAAGGACAAACAACCCGGCGATGTAACGGGTCAGGGCGTCACAAATAATTGGTATTTGGTTTCACCTACCGGTGACGCAATAAAATAGTTAAAGTGATTCCTACTGTTTTTCCAGCTCCTTCTCAATAGTGAGGAGGAGCTTTTACTACTTTGTAATACCTTGTGAACTCGTTTTCATCATTTATTGGTTAAAAGCAAAACTTTGGTTAAGAACCTTAAAGCATGCAGTACGAGGTAATTACGCAGCACCCTGTGATCGATCAGGAAAACTAACTTTGGACTGATATTTTCAAATAAGAGGGTATTTATATCCTTTGTCCTTTTTGAAAATTCTTGCACCACCACATTGATATGGTTATACTTGGCGCATGACCCCGACAAAAATTGGACGTTACGAGATCCGAGCCGAATTAGGCCGCGGCGGCATGGCCACCGTCTATCGCGCTTACGATCCGAGTTTCGATCGAGAAGTCGCTATCAAAGTGCTGCCGCGCGAACTTCAGCATGACCCTCAGTTTCATGATCGTTTCAAACGCGAGATCAAAACGATTGCCTCCCTGGAACATCCCGCGATCGTGCCTGTCTATGATGTGGGCGAGGAGGACGGCGTCCCGTATTTTGTCATGCGTTATATGACGGGTGGGTCGCTATCGAACTGGATACAAAAAGGTAAATTCTCCCTTCAGGATGCTGCCCGTATCATCGAAAGAGTGGCTTCGGCCCTGGCGTATGCGCACAAGAACGGCATCGTCCACCGCGACCTTAAGCCTGACAACATTCTCTTCGACAATATCGGCGACCCTTTCATCTCTGATTTTGGCGTGGCCAAGTTCACCGGGGCATCTACCAATTTGACCGGCAGCGGCATTATCGGCACACCTGCTTACATGAGTCCGGAACAAGCTCAAGGGGAGGCTGTTGATAATCGCAGTGATATCTACGGTCTCGGCGTCATCATCTTCCAGATGTTGAGCGGCAAACAACCTTACAACGCGACGACACCCATGGGGGTGGCGGTCAAGCACATTACAGAACCTGTGCCCGAGATCTTGAAGGCAAATCCCAGTCTGCCGGAGGTGACAGATACCATCATCAAGACTGCCATGGCAAAGAACAAGGATAATCGTTACCCTACCGCGACCGCTCTCTCCCAGGCCATGAACCAGGCGGCGTTCGGGAATGAAAAGAAATCCTCGTCCCGGTCCGGCGCCGTTGCCTCTGCTCCCGTTGCGCGCGGAAGTAAGCTTGGCCTTATTATTGCAGTTACATTCGTTATCGTGGCTGCTTTGGCAGCAGCATACTTCTTTAGAAATCAATTGTTCCATTCGTTAAAGGGAACCATCGTTGCACAGGCGCCTACTACTGCCAAACTGATCCCCGCTCCTGTGAACTCTGCAACTTCCACATTTACCTCGGTTCCCCAGCCCTCTGCGACATTCACACTCCTTCCCGCGACGGCGACAACTGCACCTACAGAACCCCCTGCTTCCACGGT
>JBGQIO010000189.1:0-7453 GCA_041498515.1 Anaerolineae bacterium | reverse complement strand
CCGCTTTTCGCGCAGGTAGCGCGCCGCATCAAGAACCGTTGTGTTCTCGGCGAGAGTGTAGACTTCCGTGCGCGACGCGATGAGTTCAGATACCTTCATGGCTCATCTCCTGTTTCCGTGCATAGTCCGCAAATCATAAGACGGACTTAAGCCACATGCAACAGGAATACGTTGCTTTCCCGGATTGACGAACCCGGCTATAGGCATTTTCACGCTGCGTTCGTCGAGCCCGGACATAGACCGCGGCGTTGTGATCCCCGGCATCAATGACGGATTTACAGGCAGCGCCCCGGACCTCGGCGCTTTTGAATTCGGATCGGTAAAGCCATAGATAGCTTTCCTTTCGCGCTGCACTGTGCTGGCTACTTAATGCATCCACCCGGATTCTGGAACTTTGAACCTTCGGGCGGGCGAGCATAGAGGGCGGGGTCAATCAGTTTGGATCGGGTGTCGGATTCGGAGAGCATGGGCATTGTTGTCCCCACCGGGATGAATTAAGTATACAAAACAGTTCATACTAGGCGCGATTCAATAAGTCTCCGCGGAGTTGGAGTTTAGGTTCTAAGCCCTTATAGCAGGGCAAGCCTTAAAGCCTGCCCCGCTCCGGGTCTCATGCGATCTGTTTTGCTTTGGCCATCTGATTGAAAAGTAATTCGGCTAATGATATTTTCTGTCCTAATACGAGCTGCGCAGTCAATTCAATTGTGTTTACTTCTTGACTACTAAGAGAAGGTAAAATAGCGGGGCAAACATAAAGCCTGACCCGCTTTGGGTTACAAAGTCAATGTCAAATAGACCGATGTGGTCTAATCAAGTTTATTGGTATAAAGCCCAACCGGCGCGCTTCCTCGCGGATAGCCTGTTTGAGTCTTTCACTCACCTGCTTATAGTTTTACTACGATCTTTAAATAGAGCGGTTTGGCACCAATGCCAAAGAATGGTCTTCCATTTGCATTGGCCAGCGTCCAGGCACTGACATATTGACCGGCAACGGTTGGCGCCTTGAAATTAATCGAGATCTCCACTTCTTGTCCCGGTCCGATCACGCCGGTGATCGGCTGCGGCACCCCCGACATTTGGTTTGCGTACCCTGCATAAACGATTTTATAACCCGCGCCCCAGGTACAGATGCCCGCGTTCTTGATCTTCCAGGTCTTGACGAAATCCTGGCCCGGCGTCATTTGTGTTCCATCGGGGACATTGACGTCTACGCTGGTAGTGTCCCAGGTGTAATAATCACATAGTTGCGCTGTAGCAGTGACTCCTCCGGGCAGTAGGGTCGGCGTTTCGCTGGGGCCGGATGCGGTTGTGGGTGTCTCTTGGGGTGCCAGCGTATCGGTTAAGGCTGGAAGCGGTGTGGGACTCGCCGCCACGGCTGTGAGTGTGAAGTTGGCGATCACGGTTTTCGCCGCACTGGTCTGAATGAATACAACATTGGCGGTCGGGGCTGGCTGCGAAGCGGGGGCGCAGGCTGCCAATAGGAACAGACCGATCAAAATGGTTGCAAGAAAATTTATTTTCATAGAACCTCTTGATATACTCTGTTTCAGGCTCCTCTACCTATGGACCACGATATCAACCCAAACGAGTGAACCGAACCAATTTCCGTGGTCGTCTTTCATCTGCCAGTAACCTTTGTACTCTCCGGCTGTACCGGGAGACCACATATCGATGTTGAATGACTGAGAATGTCCTGGGGCCGTGAAATCAGTTTTAGGACTCTGTTGAGTAAGAACCACATTTTGCCCCTGCATTTGTTCGCCGGATTTGAAGTCAAAGCTGTAACCTTGATCCCATGTACAGGTTCCCGTATTTTGGAATTCCCAGGTCTTAGTGAACCTCTTCGCAGGGTGTATGATCGTTCCGTCCGGTATTTTTTCGGCGACCAGAACCGCATTGTTACAACCTACAGCAAAGCCGGTTGAACCGCTGCCGGCTGGAACTGCGGTTGCCAGCGGCGTCAGTGCGCCGCCCGGTGTGCTGAGTGTGAACGGGGTACCGAAAGGCGTTACACCCACCAGGCCCGCCACGGTAGGCAGGGGGGTAAAAGTGTCTAATGGTGTGGGGCTGGCTAAAGCGGTGGGAGGGACGGCCTGCGCCGTCTGTGTCTGTTGATCGTTGAGTTGGGAGATCATCGTCTCGGCCGCCGAAGTAAAGATCGCATTGACATCTTGTGTGGGTTCCGGCGCTTTGCCGATATTGCAGGATGTGAGGGCAGCCGCCAGAAGCAGCGCTGTCGCCATCCATATTAGTTTCGTAAGTTGCATGATCAGACCTCCATTCCTTGCATAGTGCAGGGTGCACATGAGGTTTGTAATCCAGTTTTCATAAGGTCTGGAAAGACACCTCGATATCTAGATAAAGCGGACTTCAGAGGTGTTCGGCGTAAACCACTAAAAGATTTATTGGCGCACCCATTGTGAGAACTATAAAGAATTCCTCACGCTATCATTATAACTCACCTTAATTTAAGGCGCGTAAGTGGGAATGGTGCCGGTATGACAATAAAGAAGGATGATCGTAAGGGTAAGCAGTCTTAATCGGATCGTCCTCGAGCCTTATTATTATTTGACGTTGATTACAACCCATACTCTGGTGCCAAATGAACCGCCTAAAGGTGTTCTCATTTCCCAGAACCCAATGTAATGACCGGCGGCGTTGGGAGCTTCAAAAAAAACTGTAAAAGTATGGTTGTTTCCGGGGAGAGTGAAATCTACAGACCTGCTGATGACTATATCCTTGCCGCCCATGCGATCTCCACTTTGAAAACCAAAGGTATAACTGTTACTCCACGTGCACGTTCCTGTGTTCTGGAACGTCCAGCTTTTGGAAAAGTTTTCTCCCTTGGTGAATTGTGTTCCATCATCGGGTTTTGTTTCTGAAATGAAATTTGAATTGTTGCAGCCCGCAGCGGTCGATCCCGGAGTACCTCCCCCCGCTATAGACGTGGGCAAGACTGCAATGACCGGGGTGTCAGTGATGATCGGTGTCACTAAGGGCGTTACCGGATAGGTAGGCAGGGGTGTAAATGTGTCGAAGGGTGTGGGGCTGGGCTGGGGTGAGGGAGGGACTGCCTGCGCTGTCTGTGTCTGTTGATCGTTGAATTGGCTGACCATCGTCCCGGCGACCGAAGTATAGACTGCATTGGCGTCCTGGGTCGGTTCGGGCGCTTGGCCACCGCTGCAGGATGTTAGGGCAGCAGCCACCATGACCACTATCACTACCCAAATGAGTTTAATATGTTGCATGATTAGACCTCCTTTAGTTCCATCGAACAAGGTGAAGGTCGCGCACAAGCTCGAAAACCGGACTTCGAAATTCTTAAGGGAGGCCCCACGATGTAGGCGTAATAAAACAGATTCACGAGGTCCACAGCGCAGATCAACAAAAAATCTTTAGCGCACCCATGTTGAGAACTGAAAAGTTTCTCACGTTATCATTATAACTCACCTTATTTTAAGGAACGACTGTGGTTGGCATAAGCCGGTTCGGGCGAGCTTTATCATTATTTGACAACGATATCGACCCAAACCCTGCTGCCAAAAGGGGTTCCCTTGGCATTTTTCATCTGCCAGTAGCCCTTGTATTCACCGGCGCTGGCGGGCGCCTGCAGCTTGATGATGTATGTCTGGGAGTGTCCCGGGGCTGTAAAATCTGCATCCTTGCTGAGCACGATATCCTTGCCGCCCATTTGGTCCCCGGTCACATAGGCGAACGTATAGCCTGCGTTCCAGGTGCAGGTTCCGGTGTTCTGTAATGACCATCCCTTGGTATATGTATCTCCCGCAGTAATTTGTGTTCCATCATTGGGCTTTGTTTCTGATAGATAGGTTGCATTATCGCAACCTACAGCCGTTGAACCCAGGCCGCCTCCCGTTGAAGCTGTGGGCAGGACTGCGCCGCCCGGTATGGCCGTGGAAAATGGGGTCCCTAAGGGGATTACCGGGAATGTAGGCAGGGGTGTAAGAGTGGCAGCCGGTGTTGGAGAGGCTGCCTGGGCTGTTTGTGTCCCTTGATCATTAAGTTGGGCATTCATCGTCGCGGCTGCGAAGGTAAAGATCGCATTGACATCCAGAGTGGGTGCAGCTGTTGAGCCAATATTACAGGACGACAGGGCCGCAGCCAGTGATAGCGCGGTGATCGCCCAGGTAAATTTCTTGATACGCATTACAAACCTCCGTTACGTCTGGCACCTTCTGAAAGGATTTATTAGTCCTCTTGCAAATGCCCGCAGGGATTGTCCTTTCGGTAAGCCAGATTAGTTATTCAAGAGAACCCATTATAACCCGCCTCATTTTACGGCGTCGGGGTGACCGTCGGGGTATCAGTGGGCGTATTCGTGGGCGTATTCGTAGGTGTATTCGTGGGCGTATTTGTAGGTGTATTCGTGGGCGTATTTGTAGGCGTATTTGTGGGCGTATTTGTCGGTGTAAAGGTTGGAGTAGAAGTAAATGGTGACGTGGGAGTGAACGTGAAGGTGGCTGTTGGAGTTGAGGTTGCTGGCTGTATTCCCAACCGGGTGATATGGGGCGCGAACCATAAGGCATTATCCTGTTTGGGTGAGCCATTGGCCGTCACAAACAGAATAAATTTGACGTTATTTCCCGCCAGTGGGCTCAGATCGATATCTACCGGGAAGTACTTGCCTTCATAGATCTCGTTCCATCGACCAAGCGTTCTTATATCGCCGCCGCCAATTTGATACTCGAGCTGGAAGACCACGTTGCAGGAATAGGATTTATATTGACAGTTGATTAAAGCCTGGAAGCGATCTCCATCCTGGATATTAATGGCCGGGTATTTGCCCTGGATGATTCCATTGTTGGTATTTTTCGGGACGGTGAGCAGTCCGGCTTGGTCTTCGGTTTTCCCATTTTCCATGACCGGGTGATCGAGTTTGATCGCAAAGCCGTTATTATCCCCTTCTGAACCCGGGCAGGGCAGGTCGTTATTATTATTCTGCCAACTGGCGTCGCAATAATGAGCAGTGAAATCATAGGCATGGTAAGTTGGCCCGGATACATTGATGTCGACCCAGAACGCGCTCTGCGCTTGAGCTCCAATGCCGAATAGAACGCCAGCCGGGTCGCGTAATTTCCAATATCCCTGATAGTGACCATTCCTATTCGGCGCGGTCATATTGACCGACAGATCGATCGACTGCCCGGGATACACATAATCAGATAAGCCCAGGCTGCTGGGTGCGTTCAATTGGTCGCCGCCGACGAAAACTAGCGCATAGGAAGGAGTCCACGAACAGGTGCCGACATTTTGGATTCGCCAGGTTTTCGTAAAAACATCGGTGCGACCGATGGTGGTGCCATCCGATATGGTAACGTCTCTGACAAAGGTCGCCGCCTCACACAATATGATTGGCGCCGGAGTAGGGCTCGGTGTTAGCAATGAAAATGTCGGGAAGGGGTTGGTTGCAGTCGCTGACGGGGTTGAACTCGCTGCCTGCGTGACCAGGGCTTGCTGAGTTTGCGCGGCTGCAGTATATAATTGATCGAGTGTGGCGGCGGCTTGAGGTGTACTTGCCGTGGAGGGCAGGTTACAGGCCAGGCTCGCAACGATCAGAATTACCGGCACAATAAGCAATCTTCTATGGGGTTTCATGGCAACCTCCTGAGGTTCATTAACGTTCCAATGTCAAAGGACGATTAAGCACCGTTAAAAGTTCCATATTCCACACATAACCGAATATGTTTATCGGCCCCTACATATGACTGCCGAAGCATTTTGGCTTTGGTTTTTAATGGGTCCCTGATAGCCCTGATCTGACAGATTCATGCATATTCTTCAGCTATTAACAAAGAACCTGTGAAGATCACAGGTTCTTTGGATTTTAATTTTAGTGACCGCATAAAGGAGGTAGAGTTACATGGGGCCACTCGTGATATGTAGGCGAGGTGATCGTAATGCCTGCCCAACGCGGGTTGGTTGCGGATGCTATACCCTGGCTCCATTCCCAGGTGTAAGTTCTTGTCGTGGCTTCGGAAAATGAGAGTTGTCTATTGGCCGTGTCGTGGCCGTCGCTTTGTAGCTGAGTGAAGATCGCGGTGACCGGCCCATTGGATGTGATACTGGCTGTGATCGTGTAGAACGTGTTCGCGGCAGTGCATCTTCTGGCAACATCAATGCTTACATTCGTTATGTCATACGGTGATGCCGTTTTCTTATTGGCCGGTGTTCCGGCAACGACGACGACGCTGACTGATAAGGGTTGTTGGTATTGACCAACACCAATTAGGGTTTTATCGGGCGCCTCAATCAACCAAGTGCCTGTATACGTGCCTGCAACTTGAGGGGCAAAAAGTTCGATAGGGATATCCACGGTCTGGCCTGGTGCGGCAACGCCCGGGAAAGCATAGACGTATCCCCCGCCCATTATGTCACCATCGTTGAAAACGAACTTATAATTCGAATCCCAGGTGCAGGAACCGCTGTTTAAAACGCGCCAGGTTTTCCAAAAGGTTTGGCCGGGTGAGACGATCGTCCCATCTGGGATCGTCACATCCGAAACGAAATTAGCGCTGTAACAGGGCTTGATATCGATGGAGCCGGCAGGGGGCGCCGTCGGAGGGATGCGGGTGGCGCCGGGCGTAGGCGAGGAAAGCAGTGGCGGAAGATCCGTTGCCGCTAAGCCGGTAGGAGTATTGGCGGCTGCCTGTGTATTCTGCGCCTGGACGGTCATGGCGACTGAAGTAGCAATTATTGAATTGTTCGATGCGGATGATCCACAGGCGCTCAATATTAGAGACAGGCTGATTAGCAGAGCGAAAAATACTTGCCTTGTTTTTAGAACCATTCTTGATCCTTTCACAAACTGGAAAATATTATACCCGTTTTGAAAAAGGAGCGCCCGGCACACGGACCGGACGCTCATTCATGTTTACTATAAAGGACTCCACCGTTACGGCGACGTACAAGCGGTCGTAAATGTTTTGTGACCGAAATCCTGGTGGTTGGGATCATCGATATATATACCAACCCAACTGGTCGTACCGGCCCAAACCGAACCCAAAGCCCAATCATAGTTGATCGATTGCGTTCCTGCAGAACCGAAGGTGAGGGTCGCGCTGGACGCAGATGAACTATCTGATCGCGTCCAATGATAAGTAACGGAACCTGCATCGTTCGTTGTGATATGAGCGGTCACACGCGGGCAGTCGGTGTGTCCGCTGTCACTCCATGTTGAAAGTGTATAGGTGACGTGGATAACGGCAAATGCACCTCCTCCACCTCCCACTTTGATCTGTACATAGAAGTGTGCAAAAATTACTCCGGCCGCATTGCGAAGCCCCCAGTTCCCCGTATGTGTGCCGTTGCTCGACGGTGCAGTGAGCGCAGCCGATATGTCTACTGTTTGGCTTGGGTTTACATTTCCGGATAGAGCCTGTACGGATGGTCCACCCATGGATTCGCCGCTCACAAATACTAGAGCATAAGATGG
>JBGQIO010000188.1:0-7458 GCA_041498515.1 Anaerolineae bacterium | reverse complement strand
TTCATCCCGCTTTGGAGTGCTGATAACAAACAAGTGATAGACCGGGGTAGCGCCGGGTACCACACATGGGGTTACAACTTCTGTTCCTTTAAGTAAATTGGTGTATAGACCTGCGTGTTCCCGACGTAATTGGTTCCACTTTGCCAGGAAAGGTAGTTTTGCACGTAAAACCACAGCCTGGATTTCATCAAGACGGGCATTAAATCCAAGCAGGTCATGATGATATCTTATTCCCGACCCGTGATCCCGGATTTTTTTTATTTTTGCGGCAAGCTCGGGGTTATTGGTCGTGATGAAGCCGCCTTCGCCGTATGCCCCAAGGTTTTTTGAGTAATAAAAGCTGAAACCAGCAGCATCGCCAAGGGTCCCAGCTTTCCGACCCTTATATTCTGCGCCGTGAGCCTGACAGGCATCCTCGATGACACGCAAGTTATGCCGCGCGGCAATTTCCAACAACGGATCCATATCGACGGTTTGACCATAAAGATGCACAGGCAGGATCGCCTTCGTCCGTTTGTTGATCTTTTCCTCGATCTGGGACACGTCCATCAAATAGGTGGCGGGATTTATATCTACGAATACCGGCTTAGCCCCGGTCAGAAGAATGGCCTCCGTTGTAGCAATGAAAGTATGAGAAACTGTAATGACTTCATCGCCCGGCCCGATATCCAACGCACGCAGGATTATATTTAATGCGGACGTCCCATCGCTCACCCCTATTCCGAATGCTGCTCCGCAGAATTCAGCAAAATCTTTTTCCAAATATTGAACATTTTCGCCAAGGAATAAATGCATTCCATCCAGAACATGCTCGATGCCGGAAAGAATTTCCTCCTTTAATGGTGCATACTGCTTTTGCAAATCAACAAATTGAATATTCATCTCTCCACTCCCATGGTTTTGCTCAAAGTCCGAAGGATCTGTGCAGGATTCCCAACAACCACTACATCGGGCGGGACATCCTTCGTTACTACACTGCCCGCGCCCACAATGGCGCGTTCTCCGATCGTGATGCCACACAAAATCGTGGCATTACTTCCAATGGATGATCCAGATTTGATCAACGTTGGAGTACATGTCCAGTCAGCTTCGGTTTGAAGCTGGCCGGCATTTGTAGTAGCCCGGGGATATTTGTCATTGATAAACATTACACCATGGCCTATGAATACTTCATCTTCGACCGTGACGCCTTCACAAATGAATGTATGACTCGAGATCTTGACCCGTTTCCCAATCCGGGCTCCTTTCTGGATCTCAACAAAAGTACCCACTTTCGTCTCATCCCCGATTTCGCAACCATACAGGTTGACGAAGCCATAGATTTTGACGTCTTTGCCTAATTTAACATCGGGTGCGATGCGTGAAAAGTCGACATTTACCATGGGATCACCTCATGAGTTGCATCCTTGGTTATGGAACGTTGGGCTGCTTCGAGTATTTTGATTACACGCAAACCACTAAGTCCACAACTTTTCGGTTGCGTATGATTCATAATACTATCGACAAAATGTTGACATTCTTGAAGCAATGGTTCAGTGTAGCGGATTTTGGGGATGGTTATATCGCCGGAGCGATAGTTATATTGAAATTCGCCAAAACCGTTTGTATAATCCGGCATTTCAATGCCTTTATCGTAAATCTTGATTTTCCCTTCACTCTCCATGTCATTGTAAACAGCCATTTTTTTGCTTCCAACAACCGTGACACGACGGACTTTACAAGGGTCGAGCCAGCTGACATGAACATAAGCCGTCAGATTGTTTGGAAAGTTAAGGCTGAGGTAAGCCACATCAAAAACTCCGGGAATAACACATGGCTTTCCCTGTGCACTGACGGATACCGGAACTTTGTCCAATAAATACAACAAGATGGATATATCATGCGGGGCAAGGTCCCAAAGCACATTTGAATCGCGCTGAAACAAACCCAGGTTCAATCTTGCTGTATCGATATAATAAAGATCACCCAGTTCATTATTATCGATATAGTTCTTGAGAGCCTGAACGGCTGAATTATATTCAAATGTATGGCCGACCATTAAAGTTAATCCTTTCTTATCGGCCAATTCAATTAATTCTTCGGCGTCACGACTATTCAGTGTCATTGGTTTTTCTACCAAAACATTTACACCCTGTAACAGCCAATCTTTGGCGATCTTAAAATGTGTTTTTGGTGGGGTGGACACGACCACGCTATCCAAACCTGTTTTGATAAGTTCCTGGTAATCTGTGGTTAATTGAATGTTGGGATACTTTGATTTCGCACGGATTAACTGTTCCTCTTTCAAGTCCGCTATGCCAACGAGCTCTGCAGATGGAAGCTCGTTGAATGTACGTGCCAAATTTGGTCCCCAATACCCATAACCGACCATACCAATTTTTATTCGACCCATATAAAAACTCCTTTTGAAGTATTATCCTGCCCCTCTCGTAGAAAAGATGATTAATGGGGTTATTAACATAATTTTGAGATCGAGCAATAGAGATTGGTTATCGATATACTGCAAATCCAATTGAACTTGCTGATCAAAATCCAGTGTCGAACGAGCCCGCACTTGCTGAAGGCCGGTGATGCCGGGTAGAGCTTCTAATCGCCGCAGGTGCCAGGGTTGATACATTTCGACCTCATATGGAATAGCCGGCCGGGGACCGACCAAACTCATTTCACCGCGCAACACGTTCCATAGCTGAGGCAGCTCATCAAGACTTAACTTTCGTAGGAGTTTTCCGGGGCGTGTAATTCTCGGATCTTTGACGAGTTTCCGAATTTTCGTAATCCCGCCTTGGATGGCCGACATTTTTTCAAGGTCATTTTCTATAATCGCCTGGATATACTCTCGATGAATGGAAGGATCTGTGTTCACATGCATCGTGCGAAATTTATAGCAGGGAAATGTCGTTCTTTTCCAGTAAGCGTGCTTGCCTTTGTATTGTTGCTTTCCCCCCACGCGTTCCTGTATAAAGAACACTGGACCGGGAGAATAAATGGCAATTGCTACGGCGATCAATAACATAAGTGGGGAAAGAAGAACCAACAACAAACTTGCGATCAGGATGTCGATGACCCGTTTAATAATGGTATAGCTCGTACGATCCCTTTCAACTAAATGAAGCGATTGAGGATCATAATTATGTACGGACCTTAATTGATGCTCATTATGCATTTCCGCCGCCTTAGATTGCCTATCTTTTATAATTCGTTATATTTCCTGCAACCAATAATTAGGCCGGTAATAATCAAATAAGATTCTATCAACCAATTTATTAATGGTATTTACAAATACCTTTCAAATGCACGTCAAAATCGATAATACTTTTCTAAGATTGCTGGATCAAAAAATAATCGATTTTCCAAAGACCTTGATGACCCTTATTTTCATCCGGTTTTGTGGGGGCCTCGGGTTCGATTACCCAACCAGTTTCCGAAAATCACCACAATTAATATTATTATGATCAATATAATTGAGATAACCAGTACCGGTAAAATCCATCCCGGCCGGGCAACGGAAGCGTATGTAGGAGGCGTTACTGTAGGTTGATTAGGGACATTGGGAACTTGTGCGGATGAATTTCCGGTCAAATTGGATGCCAGACGAGTGTCAGTAGTGATAATCTGACGATTGTAGATGGAAGCGAAATTTCCGGCCAACCTTGAACGCAGGGTCGGATCGATCAAGGAGGTTGAAGCCCACCCTACCCCCTCGGAAGTATTACCCAATATGCCGAGAACAACATTAGCCGGGTTCCAAGGGGAGGTCATGATTTCAACATAACCCATGGGGGAATCAGGCGGGATCCGGTAGGTAACCTGGAAATTATTTTCTGTAGCTAGATCGCTCCCGGTCGAAAAAGGTGCAGGTAGACTTTCATTTATATCTTTTATTAAAGGCAATTGACTGGGTTGGCCAATTATTATCAAGTTATATTTTGCACGTTCTGTCTGGGGAATGTTATCGCCATAGAATGCTGAAAGCTCGGTAACAGGGCCATTCGCACGATCCCCTAAATAACTGGCAATATGTACGGCTGATGTCCAGCCCGCCAGGTCATTCTTCTGTAACACGAATGCAGTATCGCTTAGCAAAGGATTATATATAAATGGAGCAGGATAGGAATTCAGCGCTTGAACAGTAAGGGGGTTTACAGTCGCCTGAGTGAGAGGCAAATGCAACATGGATTCAGGCCAGATATTTATCCAAAGCCCTTGCAGGTTCGGGGGTGTGCAGTCATCCAGTGGAACAATGTTAACGATCACGTCGATTCGGTTTTTCCCTGGAAGTATCTCCGATGGTGGTATCGTGATCTTGACCTGGTTGATCGACTGGCTGGCTGTTGTGTCATTCATTCGGACACTGCCAATCGGCCGATTATTGAGCATTACAATGATTTCTGAGCGATTGTAGTCTAGCAATGCTGAATTGCCGAAGGCTAGCTGGAAATATGAATCTGCACCGGCCGTCATACCTGGAGGAACATTGATAGTATAGGAGACGCTATCAACACCACGGCTGTCGAAAAGTGTACCCTTGTAACCCATATCGCTAAGTGTCTGATCGACCGGCTGTGGTGTCGAGACAGGAGTTGGCTGGACTTTCTGGACGATAGATAGGTTTGGAAACCGATTGGGTCGTAGAACACCGGTACTGACTGCTTGCGCCGCCTTCAAGGTTCCGTTATTCGTATTTCCTGATACAACGAGTATTACATGTGCAGCGCTCCAGGGTGAGTTGATCATTTCAACCACGCCATCATCCTGGTTTCCTCCCTGGTTTTGGAATGAATTCCCAACTTCGGGCAAAGGAAGGGCGAACTGAGCCAAAACCGGTAGAGACGCCGCATTACCTACAAGAATAAAGTGATTCGCACTCTGGGTGGATCCTGCCAGAGAAGGATTGAATTTACTCATTGGGATCATATCCAACGACATCGAATCCCCACTTAAGCTGCCCAGTCCCGCGGCTACGGTTAATGAAGCTTGTAATTCCGCAGGGGAGGGCTGGTCGGGTATGATCAATAATGCCGAATCTTTTACAAAAGAATTCTGGTAAATAGGCCGCGGGAAATTAGTAAGATTTGTAGAAGGCAGAGTCGATGTATGTGGGAGCTGGAATTGTGAAGTTGGTCGGATGACAACCTGCATATGATCATTCGCCAGGCAATATAAACCGCTGTCAAGAGTAAAACGTAAAACCATGCGTCCGTCACTGCGAGTAGATGTAAATGCCTCGAGTGGGATATCAATATTATTCTTAAAATCGCCCACTTGATCGAGTGAAATGACTCCGAGAGTGGTGTTATTTAATGAAATCGTAAGGGTTCCCCCTCCTATGATGGGGGAGATAGGTTGACCCTGGACATATGCAGACACGGTATTGAAGGATATGCCCAGGAAAAGATTGAGCTGGGCTCCGAGAGATAATTTCCAATCGGCCGGGATTGCAAACGTAAATGAGGCTGAATCATACGGTCCGATCAACTGTATTTCTCCCTGCTGCAGCTGGGTAAAGGTGACTACATTGGCATCTACCGGATTGCTGGATAAAGGTTGGACAACGGATAAGGTTGGGGTGGACGATACCGCGGGAAACCCAGATGGGGTGGGTGTTGATGGAATACCCTGCGCCTGTACTGAAACCACCAAAGCCATCATTAGGCTGGCTAAGAGTACTGAAATTAGCAGTCCATATATGATTTTCTTACTCATGGGATTTCTCCTTGTTAAATGGCCGCAGGTCAATCATCACTTTTTTATTGTTATCTTCTCGGATAAAAATTGAGTTTTCGCTTCTAGAATACACACTGGTATTTCATTATCTCTTCGAGCTTGCCCCAATGCCTTGTTCGCCAGTTCAAAAAGCTCTTGCAACGAGAGGTTATTTCCGTATTCTGCACCCCCGATATGCGCGTCAAGGTTTACAACCAGGTCGAACTGATTCATGATTATAGGCTGGGAGAGCATCTGATGGATTCGCTCGAATATTCTACTGGCAGCAGCTGCTGGCGTATTAGGTAAAAGCACAACAAAACTTATATCATTCCAGCGACCGATAATATCGTTGCCTCGTAATTCCCGCCGCAGGATTTGGGTTACCTCGCGAAGGACTTTTTGAAGACCGGCGATCGGGAAAGTCTCCAGCAGATCACGAAGACCGTTCAATTCAATGATCCCGATCGAAAGTGTATCCTTTGAATTCTGGCCCAACCCTTCTTCAACCAGACTGGAAAAATACTTGTTGTTATAAACTCCGGTCATATTGTCATAATGCATTCGCTGCTTGAAAGCCTCCAACGGGAGGCGGAGTTCTTCGCTCAGAATAGCTAGGATCACTCCGACCACCAATCCCAGGATCGTAGCCAGGGTCACATTTAAAACCGGCTTTGGATTGGAGGGAATGAGCGGAGGGGTTGCTGTATCAAGGAATTCAACAGAAAATACCTGATTTAAACGATTCGAGAAATTTATGGTCTGGACGCCTATGGCATTGGCCAATTTGGCTGCCATCACGGGATCAGGCCCTTTTACACTTAGTTCAATAATATTTGAGTTGGAAACCACACTGGCAGTGTACGAATACTCCTTCAGATCCTCGGGTCGCATTTTCAAAAAAGCTAGAGTATCGTTATAAATACGGCTGCTATCCATGATCTCCATATAAGTTGCCATGACAGATTGATTGTTTAGGGTATCGAGGCTGCTGATAACCTCATTTCCACTTGTCAGGGCACCGCTCGGGCTGACTATGATACGGGTAATAGCCGTGTATTGAGGAGTGGCAAGATAGGATCCTGCCAAGGCGACCACCAGGGAGGTTAATATGGTCATCAATATGATCCACCAGCCACGCCTAAGCATTTGAAAGTACAGACGAATCTCCATGATTACTCTCCTCTTACAACCTTTTCGGGAAAATGTGACATTATACTGATGGCCCAGATCGAATCAAAGTATATCCTATCGGCACATTTTCTAAATCCGCGAGCCGAGGAGAATAATGAATGATAAATAAATTGTACCGATAAGAGATAGTCTTAGATCAGCCACTCTGCTCCTCCCACTTTCTCAATTTGAAGGTTGTCCAACCCGTATTCCGAATTCGATCGGACCTGACCTTTTTTATTATGTCAATCAACTAACCCACAACCCAATCAAAAAAACTTCTGACTACAGCTTTCCTTTCATTTTGGTAGAAGAATGCCGGTTTTCACCCTCAATACGTCAGCCGCCTTGCGAAGGTTACTTAAGAATATATCGTTATCTTCGAACGACTCAAAATCCTCATATACTCCGCGCCAAATCTTCAAAGCAGTGGGTTCACTGCAACCACGTTTTCGCATCTCACCGACAAACTCATCACAAGACATATTTATTTTTGCTGCTAATTCTTGAATTCTGCCGCTCATTCTAAATCCTTTGAAATTGGAAAGATAGGTTTATTAGTTAACATTTAATTAAATTTAC
>JBGQIO010000187.1:0-7462 GCA_041498515.1 Anaerolineae bacterium | reverse complement strand
GAAACTCATCCCTATCTATTAATGGAACTAAAAATATGCTCGGACTCCGCGATTACTTTCAACTTGACCCGGCTGTTACATTCTTAAATCACGGCTCTTTCGGCGCCACCCCAAAACTCGTCTACGATGCCTATCGGGATTGGCAGCTAAGGCTGGAACGTCAGCCGGTGCTATTTCTCGATCGCGAACTGGATGAGCTTTTGAAAGGGTCCCGCCAAGCGCTTGGAGGATATCTCCATGCCGAAGCCGATGATCTTGTTTATATACCCAATGCAACTCACGGTGTAAACATTGTCTCCCACAGTCTAAGTTTGCAGGCCGGCGACGAAATATTGACAAGCGATCATGAATATGGCGGCTGTGATTACAGTTGGGAATTTATCACTAAGAAAACGGGGGTGAAATATGTCCACCAGCCTATTCCCTTGCCCGTCCAGACTGAAGAAGGGATCCTTGATGAGTTTTGGCCGGGTGTAACCATACGAACGAAAGTAATCTACCTGAGCCATATAACTTCTCCGACGGCTCTGCGACTGCCGGTGGAAAAAATATGCCGGCTCGCCAGGCAGGCAGGGATATTGACCGTCATTGATGCCGCACATTCGCCCGGGCAAATCCCGGTTGACCTCCAAGAATTGGGAGCTGATATCGTTTTTGGAAATTGTCACAAATGGATGCTTTCGCCGAAGGGTGCAGCATTCTTATATGTAAGGCGTGAAGTTCAGCATCTGATCGAGCCGTTGATCGTGAGCTGGGGCTTTAATGCCGCACCCGAGACTACGACCGGCTCGCGTTTTATTGACCTTTTCCAATGGACAGGCACTAAAGATCCGTCCGCTTCTCTGACTGTTCCAATAGCCATCGAATTCATGAAAGAGCATAATTGGGACGGAGTGCGGTTTGAATGCCATCTGCTGCTTCGCCAGGCAATCGAGCGAATATCCGAGATGACCCGGTTGCCCCCGCCCTATCCGCCTGCTTCAGATTTCTATAGTCAGATGGGGATTGCCGCGCTTCCCCGTTCTGATCTTGCCATTCTCAAGAGTCGCTTATATGAGGAATACAAAATAGAAGTCCCTCTTATTCAACGGCAGGATCAACAATTTATCCGTATCTCAGTACAGGCCTACAATAACCAGGAGGATATCGATCTACTAGTAAAAGCCTTGAAGGTACTCTTGCCTCAAGTTGCTATTTATTAGACTTAGGTCGTTTGCTTAACCGATCATAACAGCCCTTCCTGCACGAGCAATTCCGCATTGTAGATTGAGCCGCCAGCGGCGCCGCGAATGGTGTTATGGGATAGAACCACGAACTTAAGATGGAATAATGGATCAGGCCGGACTCGCCCAACGACGGTCGTCATGCCCTTGCCGGTCATCCGGTCGAGGCGGGGTTGAGGCCTGTCGGCTTCGTGACGGACGCTTATAACGGGGCTGGGCGTGGATGGGAGTTGGCAGGCTGAGGCTGGAGCCTGATATTCTGTCATCGCACGGATAGCAGATTCGGGGGAGATGGATTCATCCAATTCCACGCTGACGCATACAGTATGACCATCGGAGACCCCCACTCGATTAGTCTGTGCGGACAAAATTGTATCTGCCAGCTCAATATTTGAATCGACTAGCTTGCCGAGCATCTTGCGCGGCTCCCATTCCACCTTTTCTTCCTCCCCGCCGATATAAGGAACCACATTATCCATGATGTCAAGCGAGGGGACTCCAGGATATCCGGCGCCTGAAAGCGCTTGTAAAGAAACGACGAAAACACGTTTGAGTCCAAATGAATCTAGCAGGGCTTTAAGAGCAATGGTCAGGCCGGTGCTGGTGCAGTTTGGATTCGTGAGAATACAGCCGCTCCAGCCGCGCAGTTGGCGTTGTCGCCGGACGAGGGCGATATGATCTGCGTTGACTTCAGGCAGTAGGAGAGGTACATCAATATCGCGGCGGAAGGACGAAGCGTTCGAACACACCGCAAAGCCGGCAGCTGCAAACTTCGGTTCAAGCTCTTTTGCCAGGTTGGCTGGAAGGGCGGAAAATACGATCCTGGAACTAATTGCCTCCGGAGCAGCCGGGGTTATTACCATATCGCCGGCCCAGGTAGGCATTGGCTCAGAAAGGATCCATCTGCAAGCTTCAGAATAAGGTTGGCCGATCGACTTGTCAGAAGCAGCCAACGCAGTAACTTTGAACCAGGGATGGTTATCGAGCAAAGATACAAAGCGCTGACCGACTGAACCGGTAGCACCGAGAACGGCAACTGGAATATGAGGCATGGAACTCCTTTTCATATTTATTTGACGATCAAGCCATGCAAGGCTCTGACCGCGGCTTCGGTAGCGCCAGCTTCAACGATCAAGCTGATGGACACTTCTGATGAACCCTGCGCAATGGCCAGCACATTGATGTCCCGGCTGCCTAGCTGGCTGAATATCTGTCCCGCGACCCCGGGTGTGCTGCGCATTCCCGCTCCCACGACGGTGACAATAGTCACATCTTCGGTAGCCCAAACGCGGTCAATGTCACGTTGGTCGATCTCATACATAAAAACATTTTTCAAGGCTGTGAGGACAGCATTGGAAGATTCCGAGGGAACTGCAAAACAGATGGATTGTTCTGAAGAAGCCTGCGAAATAAGGGGGACGCTGGTACCCGTTGATGCAACAGCTGCAAATGCACGCGCAGCGACACCGGGCACCCCCAACATGCCGCGGCCTTCTATGGTCACCAATCTTTGTTTGGGGATCGCCGTGACGGCCTTGACCACTTCGCTCCGATCTTGGATCTTCTGCGTGTAATGCCCGTTGGTCACCAGCCGCGTACCGGGATGTTCTGGATTAAACGTATTACAAATGCGCAGACCGATGCCGGCATCGATAACGGGTCGGACTGTTTTTGGATGAATTACTTTTGCACCGTAATAAGCCAATTCGGCAATTTCGCTGTAAGTGATTTCTGGCAAGGTGCGCGCCTCGCTTACCAGGCGCGGATCGGCTGTCATCACGCCATCCACATCCGTCCAGATCCAGACATCATCGGCGGGAAGAACTGCAGCCAGGATGGCCGCAGAATAGTCGCTGCCTCCACGGCCCAGGGTGGTAACCACGCCTTCAGGTGTGGCGCCTATAAAACCGGTTACGACGGGAATAAGGCCGCGCCCAAGCAGGGGCTCCAGGATTTGATGCGTGCGCTGGGTGGTAGCGGCGAAATCGGGATGAGCATTTTGAAAACTGCGATTTGTGATTATAAGGTCTGTTGCTTCTACATATTCGGCAGGAAGACCCGCAGCCGTTATCGCTGCAGATAATAATCGCACGCTCATTCTTTCACCAAGTGAAGCGACTGCATCCAAGGCGCGCGGTGTGGCCTCGCCAAGCACTGCGATAGCTTGGCATAAGGTGGTGAAGCCTGAGATCAAAGTAGAAATCTCTTCTTTTACCCTCGCCAGGTTGGCTGGCTCGGTGATAAGCGCCTCGGCAATCTTGAAGTGCGCTGCACGTAAGCTATTTTCAGCCGTGGATAATCCCTCCAAGCTGCCGCGCGCCGCCTTTTCGGCGTTATCCAGCAGTAAGTCGGTCACTCTGGTAAGCGCAGAGGTCACAACGATAATAGACCGCCAATCGGCTTTAGTTCTGCAGACGATTTGTATCGCTCTCGTCATAGATTCCATACTGCCAATAGAAGTGCCGCCAAATTTCATAACCAGTGTGCCATTTGCATATGATTTCTCGCGTGACATGATCTCGGACCTCCTTGAAAAAAATAAAAGCACCCCATATAGATGGGGTGCTTGATGTGCCGCCGGACTGGATTATGCTGGCTGCGAACCCTGTCCAAACGTAACGACCCCGGGGGGAACCCTAAGGGTAGTAGTTGTAGTGGTCATTGTGCCAAAGTTTGCCAGGTTCATATTGGCGGCAACTATACCACTCCGATTGGTCGAGGTCAATGTCTACACAGGAGGTATAATGCAGAAATTTTATTGACCGAAAAACGCCATGAATCTTAACCGGCAATTTGAATTGATCCGCCAATCTCCAACAGTGGCCATGGGCGACCGGGTCAACGCGCTTAAAGCTGGTGGACATAAGATCATTGGGCTTCAGACCGGCGATCCGGATTTTCCCACCCCTGCGCCTGTCCTTGAGGCGGCGCTGCTATCCATGAAGGCCGGGTTGACACATTACGCGCCCAGCCGCGGGACGCTGGAACTAAGGCAAGCTGCCGCAGAAAAACTCAAACGCGATAACGCAGTTTCTTATGATCCGGAGGCAGAAATTCTCGTTACACATGGTGGCATCCACGCCTATTATCTTGCAATGCAATCCATTCTAAATCCCGGCGAGGATGTTTTGATCCCTGATCCTTCATGGGCAACGCATGTGAACATGGTTGCCATGCTGCGTGGGAATGTCATTCGGGTGCCAGCCTACGCGGAAGACGGATTTATCCCTACCTTCGACGCCTGGGAAAAAGCGATAACTCCAAACACGCGGGCCATCGTGTTGAATTATCCGTCCAATCCAACGGGCGCATACCCCACACGTGAGTATCTTCATAAGCTGCAGGATTTCGCCGCCGCAAACAATCTCTGGATCGTGAGCGATGAGGTTTATGAGAATTTGTATTACGGAGAAAAACCGACCTGCGCGGCGGCTTTCGAGGGCATGAAAGAGCATACCATTCTGGTGCACAGCCTTTCCAAAACTTATGCAATGACGGGTTGGCGGGTGGGTTATCTTGCGGCACCAGCCCGCGTAGTCGAAAATGCTTTGAAAGCAGGTCAAAACTCCATTACTTGTCTGGCGCCTTTTATCCAAAAAGCCGCGGCCTTCGCTCTGACAGATGCAGGCATACAACAGGGTGTGACGGAGATGCGCGCCTCATATGCGAAACGACGCCAACTCGTTATCCGGATTGCGCTTGAAGCAGGCGAGTCGCCTGTACACACGGAGCCGCCAATGGGGGCGTTTTATTTTTTCCTGGATATGCGCGCATTGAATATGTCTTCGCAGGAAATATGTGGACGATTGCTCGAAGAAGCCGGTGTGGGTTTGGTACCCGGGGCGGCATTCGGCGCACAAGGTGAGGGCTTTGTCCGCATGACGATAGCAGCTCCAGTGCTGGAGGTGGAAGCCGGCATGAAGGCAATCCTCGGTTGGGCAGAAAAGGCCGGAGGATAGCATGCGAGTGGCATTTCAAGGGGAGGCGGGGGCATATTCTGAGCAGGCAGTTTACGGTTATTTTGGTAATGTAGAGGCGCTCCCCTGCGAATCGTTCGATATAGTCTTCGAATTCGTCAGTTTGGGATCTTGTGAAATGGGGATGATCCCGATTGAAAATTCACTGGCAGGGAGCATCCATCAAAATTACGATCTATTGTTGAAGAACACCCTGCATATCACCGGCGAATATTATCTGCGCGTGCGGCATTGTCTGATTGCATTGCCGGGCGCTCAAATAACGGATATCAAAAAAGCTATCAGCCATCCACAGGCCCTTTGGCAATGCACGGGGTACTTAAAGTCGCACGGTATAAAATCCGAGGCGGTCTTCGATACGGCCGGAAGCGTAAAGATGCTGAAAGAATCAGGTGCACAAGACACTGCTGCAATCGCCTCGCGGCGGGCCGCCGAAATATACGAAATGCAGATCCTGGATGAGGATATAGAAGACAACCCTGAAAACTATACACGTTTCCTGATTATTGCTGCTCAAAACGACGCGCCGTCTGGTGACGCCAAGACCTCGATTGTGTTTACCTTAAAAAATCAACCCGGCGCATTATTCAATGCCCTGCGCGTGTTTGCTTTGCGCGATATTGACTTGACGAAGATCGAATCGCGCCCCCTGGTGGGCAAACCGTGGGAGTATTTGTTTTACATCGACTTCCTCGGCGCGACCGGTGAAGCTCTGGTCGACGGCGCCCTGGAGCAACTGGACGAACATGCTCTGATGCTGCGCGTGCTTGGTTCGTATAAGCGTTTCAAAGGCTGAAAGATACGGGCAGATATTTCTTTCTTTTATCAAAATTACACTTCCGCCTTTCATTTTTGCCCCTTGACGGAATCCAGAATAAGCATATAATCCAGCGAAACCTAATTACTGACATGAACCCTGTTTCTTCGATCCTTGTTATTGTCGTCCTTCTTGCGGTCCTTATTATTAAGGATCAATTTGTGGTTAGGATGGCAAAGGTGAAGGTGAAGTAAGCACACCTCCTCAAGGAACATAAAAACAAGAGCCACCCCGACCAGAGGCGGCTCTTTTGTTATATCCCAACCTCGTCCCATTTTCGGCCTTATCCAAAACGGGAACAAAGAGAGAGCCATGCGATCAGACACTATTAAAAAAGGTTACGAGAAAGCGCCGCATCGTGCATTGCTGCGTGCAACAGGCATGCGGGAGGAGGATTTCGACAAGCCGTTTGTTGCTATCGTCAATTCATATGTGGATATCGTGCCGGGTCATGTTCATTTACAGGAATTCGGGAAGCTTGTAAAAGATGCTGTGCGCGCAGCCGGCGGTGTACCCTTCGAGTTCAATACCATCGGTGTGGACGATGGGATTGCGATGGGGCATATGGGAATGAAATACTCTCTGCCCTCCCGCGAGTTGATCGCCGATTGCGTTGAGACCATGATCGAGGCCCATCGTTTTGACGCGATGGTCTGCATCCCAAATTGCGACAAGATCGTGCCAGGCATGCTGTTGGCGGCAATGCGTGTCAACATACCGACCATCTTTGTCTCAGGCGGTCCGATGGCTGCGGGTAAGACTCCCGAGGGCGAAACCATAGACCTTATCTCTGTCTTCGAAGGGGTCGGCGCATTTTCGGCAGGCAGGATCGATGAGGCCCGATTGACCACACTGGAGAAGTTTGCCTGTCCCTCGTGCGGTTCATGTTCCGGAATGTTCACCGCCAATTCGATGAACTGTCTGATGGAAGTGATCGGGCTGGCGCTGCCTTTCAATGGTTCGGCACTGGCAAAGACGAAGGAACGCGAAGACTTGGCCCGGCGTGCGGCAGGACAAATCCTGACTTTATTCGAGCGGGATATCAAACCTCGCGACATAGTGACAGCGGAGGCGATTGACGATGCCTTTGCCCTGGATATGGCAATGGGCGGCTCGACGAATACCGTGCTCCATACGCTGGCACTGGCGAATGAAGGTTGCATTGATTATCCGCTCTCGCAGATCAATTCCGTGGCCGAAAAAGTACCGCATATCTGTAAGGTCAGCCCGGCAAGTAAATGGCACATGGAGGATGTGCACCGGGCCGGGGGTATCCCTGCTATTTTGAATGAAGTTCAACGGGGGACAAAGATGCTGCATTTCGATAGGTTAACAGTGAGTGGCATGAGCCTGGGGGAATCGATCAAAGGCGTGGAGATCAAAGATGAGAATGTGATTCGACGTTATGACAATGCCCACTCGAAGCGCGGCGGTTTGGCGATCTT
>JBGQIO010000186.1:0-7473 GCA_041498515.1 Anaerolineae bacterium | reverse complement strand
TTAACATCCTCGATCAGGTCGGTATATTCGGCCCCAATATAAGCATTGCCCAACTGGGCGCGAACTTCCACGCTGGCCGGGCTGCTACGGTTGTGCATAAGGATCAAAGGACACCCGGCTTTTGCGACTACCTCGCGCAGCTTGGGATCGGCGCGCAATCCCCACACATCATTTACGAGCCGTGCGCCCACCCGCAGGGCTTCTTCTGCGATCACAGCTTTATATGTATCAATCGAAATCAGCGATTCGGGAAATTCAGTCACCAAGGATTTGATTACGGGAATCACGCGGTGCCGTTCTTCCTCCGTATCAATCGGCTCCGAGCCTGGACGGGTGGATTCGCCACCGACATCTAATATCACCGCACCGGCCGCGACGAACCGTCTTGCCTGTTCAAGGGAGGCTTCGACTGCATCACCCTTGACCATCAGCCCATCGCCCGAAAAGCTGTCTGGCGTTACATTGAGGATACCTATTACATAGGTGCGGGTACCCCAATCGAAGATGTGATCGCCAATTTTCAGCGGGCGCATGGACAGTGAATTCAGGTAGGGACTAAGCCACTAGCGAAGCAAAGGTTAGGGAATCTGATCAAGCGGGCGGGCGAGCCAGGCCTCTGCCTGGTCCAGGTCAGTAAAGAGCTTCATTGCGGCGGCGGTTTCAGGCAAAGCAAGTGCCGAAATTTCGCGGATGGCACTCGCCACTTTTTCATCAGCGACTACAACCGCCAAGCGGATATTGCGAGCCGAAGGGTCGCTATTGACCTCCACAGCGGTGCGAACGGCTTTTTCATTAATGACTTTCACCGCCCGCAGATCATAAAGATTGCGGGTCAAACGGTCGGCACCGAGCAAATGTTCGAGCGCAAACTCACGCCATTCTTTGATCGTCAGTTCGGAGAGATCGGTAAATACGAGATGCATTCCCCCGTCGGCGCGGCGGGTAACAGTCATACCGACGCCGGCTTTGGGTGTCCAGTTGAGTGGTTTGAGGTCGGTCACGAGCGCCTCCTAGATGGTAGAGCAGGTTCTTATCCTATTAAGGTTGCGCGAATTATATCAGGCTGCAGGTTGAGGGATGCAATCTCATGGCGAAATTATTATCTATTTATAACCACTCTTAATAGTATGTTATTCAGACATGCGAATGATTCCATTTTTATCCAGCCCTTTCAGCAACTGTTGGACGGTTTCGCCGAGGATAGGATGGATGAGGTCGGGAGCAATATCAGCCAGGGGCACTAATACAAAAGCGCGTTCATGCAAATGTGGATGGGGGATGACCAAATGAGGTGTATCCATCACGAGCGCATCGTAATAGAGCAGGTCAATATCGATCAGGCGCGGTCCCCAGTGGAAGGAAGGTTCGCGACCCAATTTGGTTTCAAGCCGTTTAAGGTGCGCCAAGAGAGGTTCGGGCTTTTGGCCTGTCTCGCCCTTTATCGCCATGTTCAGAAATGGCGGCTGATCTTCAAATCCCCAGGCAGGTGTTTCATAAATCTTTGATTCCGCCAAGACGATTACTTCTGGAGGAAGGGCTTCCAACGCGGCATGCAGATTGGCCAAGCGGTCGCCAAGATTTGTTCCAAGAGATAGGTAAATAATGGTTTTATTCATTCCATGAATACTGAGAGAAGAAGGGATCTTTAGTGTATCCAATAAATTCTCTGTAACCTTTACCGGAGGGCATTTACGAGAGGACGGTATGCCTTATTCGAGAACTTAAGCCTTGATACCCAGGTATCAGATCCGTTCTACCAACAGAGCAGATTGGCCTATGGAAACCAGCCCCCACTGCGCCTGAAGCTGCTCCAACTCTTCAAGCAGCTCTTTCACCAATCGAGCGCCTCTCTCCCCGTTTTTTATAACGGTTAGATCGCCAGAGGCCAGTCCGGCTGCACGTAAGGCCGAATCCGTTCCGGACAGTGAGCGTGCGGCCAATCGTGCGCGGGGCAGAAGATTAAACCTACCGACCGCATCGGGAGAACCAAGTAATAAGGCAGTGGAACCATCTTCACCCAGGCCGATGACGAGCGCCAGTTCCAGGTCGCCGCTTAAAATTGACTGTGCCCCAAAAAAAACGGCACGCAAGCTGGAGGAGACATTGACCGCAAGGCAGGTCAGACCAGCCTCTTGCGTAACCTGCTGGACATCAGGAAGTGAAAACGATGCATCGTACCCAAAAACCGCATCTTGCACACGGGATGGAGGGATCTCAATATTTTCCAGCGCGTGGCGGATCGCCTCGGCAGGCTTAATATCGGAAACGGCAGAGAGAATAAAGACGTCGCGATCCATAAGCAACGATTCCCATATGATATGGGTTAATGCCAATTCAAAGAGTATAACATTTGCCAACTGAGAGCCGGTCAAGCCTAGCCTGCATAAAATTTATTTATTCGACTGGTGCCTTGTCAGTCGCTGCGAAATACAATACAGACTGAAGTAAAACATTGGCGCCATTCACACAATCCTCCCATTTTGTGAATTCACGCGGCGCGTGGCTGGCGCCCTCCACTGAGGGCACGAAGATCATCCCGACCGGGCATATACCGGCGAAGGATTGCCCATCATGTCCAGCGCCCGATACGAGCTGGGTGTGAGTCAGACCTAATAAATCGCTTGCACCCGTGATAGCCAGTTGTGTGACAGCGCTCATCAGAGTGGGACTGTGTTTACCAAGGAATTCCACTGTCAAATCCAGGCCGAAACGCCGCGATTCCTTTTGTGCGCATTCGATTAAGGTCGAGTCGAGTTGCCTGAACTCTTCCTCGCCAGGTGCCCGGAATTCAAGCCACACTTCTGCACGTGCGGGCACGATGTTGAACGCTCCAGGTGAAAATTCCATCCTACCGACATTAGCGACACAGTCTGGATGATCTTTCATTACGATCTCGCGTGCCGCAAGGGTGAAGGCGCTTGCGCCCAGCGAGGCGTCGAGGCGGTCTTCCATCGTGGTGGTGCCGGCATGGTCGGCCCGCCCTGTGAAAGTCAGACGATACGAAGAGATTCCTACTATCGCAGAGACAATGCCGATGTCCACACCCGCGCGTTCGAGCCGGTCCCCCTGTTCGATATGCAGTTCGAAATATCCCGCCAAGGAGTCCCTGCTCCGCGTCGCTGCCAGCAGACTTTCATCGCTTAATCCAGCACGCTGCAAGCCATCAAGGAGGGCCTGTCTTCCACCGCGCGGACTTTGGAGAAGATCCCGGTTTAGACGTCCCACCAGGGCAGCGCTTCCCAGCAGGCCCACCAGCGTCCCTTCTTCGTCGGTGAAATCGATGGCTTCCAGACCAAACTTGAGCTTGAGTCCTGCAGCCTTTACCGTCCTCAATACTTCGAAAGCCGCCATGACACCCAAGGCACCGTCAAAGCGGCCTCCTTTTGGAACAGAATCCAGGTGAGATCCGAGCAGAAGGGTGGGTGAGTCTTTGGGTCCACAAGCCAGGTAAGCGGAATGATTACCCGCTCCGTCGGTGCGGAATTCCAAGCCCGACTTTTCAATCAGGTCACGGAACCACCTGCGGGCGGCGAGATGAGCTTCGCTGAACGTTGGACGATCTACACCACCGTCACCTGTCGCGCCGATCTGTGATAGTTCGTTGAAGGCAGCCAACATACGGTCTGGATCGATATGAAGGTGATCCAAGGTATGCGTCATGATCGCAATTATAACGAGGTCTTTCTTCCAATTCCCTCGTGCCGTCCAGCACAAGGATCATCCAATATATACCCAAGATAAGGCACCTTTTGATGAATGACGCTTTGCCTCTGTAAGATTTTCAAGTAAGGACTGTTCTATCGTTCATATGGCCGACGAATTTAATTCCCCGAAAGAGGAACATCCCAAATTCAAACTGACTATTTTCTCCGATTTCATTTGTCCATGGTGCTATGTTGGACAGGGTGTGGTCGAGAAACTAAAGGCAGAATATCAAATTGACCTCGAGTGGCGTCCCTTCTATCTCTATCTGGATACGCCGCCAGAGGGGATGGATATCCCCGATTATGTTAAACGGGCGCGCGCTGCAGGTTCGGAAGAGCGATTGAGTCAAATTGCGAATTTGTATGGGATGCCTTTCGTTTCGACGGAACGCATCTATAACACGCGTCTCGCCCACGAGGCCACCGAGTACGCACGTGAACATAGGAGGGGTAATGAGTTCCATAGCGTGGTCTTTCGCAAAGTGTACGCGGAGGGGTACGATATCAGCCAATGGGAGGTCCTGCGCGCGGCTGCACAGGAAGTTGATTTGAACGCTGAAGAAATGCAGGTCAACGTGGAAAGCGGCAAGTATACTGTGGAGGTCGCGGAACAGGTCGAGCAAGCTTATGCAGCCGGCGTGACCGGCGTGCCTACATACGTGATCAACAACCGGTATGCGATCGTTGGGGCGCAGCCTTATGAGAAATTCAAAAAGGCTTTGGATCGTATCTTGAAAAGTAAAGGCTGACCCGCTCATTAATTCTTAAAATCTTTTCTTCCGGTTTTATCATTCATCTTTGTAAGTGCTATAAACACTGATAGGATATATAAAATATTACGGTGAGGTACCCATGACCCCTTTTTCCATTCATCCCGAGACTACAGTTGGGCCGGTTTATTTAACCGTTTCGGACTTAAAGCGCTCTGAAAAATTTTATAGTGAGGTCCTAGGGTTCAAGCCGTTCCAGCCTCAGGACCATAGTCTTAGCTTGACCGCGGATGGTAAGACGCCTTTGTTGGAATTGAAAGAGGATCCGGCTGCGCCGCAAAGACCGCCGCACACCACCGGCCTTTACCATTTTGCCGTCCTTGTCCCCAGCCGGTTGGACCTGGCGCGCTCGCTCCGGCGGATGGCCGAACAGCGTTATCCGATCCAGGGCGGGACCGATCATCGGGTCAGTGAAGCGCTCTACCTGGCCGACCCGGATGGCAACGGCATCGAGATCTATACCGACCGTCCGCGGGAGACCTGGACATTCCCGAACGGTGAAATCCATATGGAGAGCGACCCACTCGACTATGAAGGCATCCTCGCCCTACTTGAAGGCGACCAGAAGCCATGGGATGGTCTCGCGGCGGACACACGCATCGGTCACATGCACTTGAATGTCGCCGACCTGGTCAATTCCGAGGAGTTCTATCACGGCGTGCTCGGCTTCGACATCATGGTACGCCGCAGTCACGGCGCCCTGTTCATATCGGCCGGCGGATACCATCATCATTTGGGGCTGAACATTTGGAACGGCGCCGGCGCACCGCCTCCGCCGCCCGAGGCGCTTGGTTTGCGTTATTACAGCATTACTTTGCCAAATTCAACCGAGCTGCAGAAATTAGCAGGACGAGTCCAGGAAGCCGGGATCCCAGCTGAGGAAATGGATGAGGGCTTCCTCGTCCGCGACCCGTCTCATAACGGTGTTTTGCTTACTCACCGCGCCATGCAGGGTTAGGCAAGGCGCTTCATAAAATGCCCTTCTTTAAATCTCTATCGATATAGATGAAAGGGCAGGATCACCGGGTCGAGTTTGTCCGGATAGCCATCCAATTTATATCCGACGATATAGCCTTCGTATGCATCCACCGAAAAAGGCCAGGGGGTCACGTGGATGTCCCCGTCTTCCACATGGTAATGGACCGAGACTTCGGTTTTCGTATCATTACGCGGAAAGATAGAGAATTCTTTGTCGGCAGGTAACTCAAAACAAAAATCGAAAGAGATCGTATCGCAGAGGTCGGTGATGCGGTCGACCCGATCGAACAATTCTTTCGAAAGCTTGTGACCGGTAAGCTGCTTCTCGATCTCCTGTGAAAATTCGGAGGCCAGGGCTTTTCTCTGCTCCGAATCATCGTGGCTTGCCAGCCGCCTGAAATGATACTTGGCGATCAAGTCGGCAGTGATATCCGTATATTGCGTATAAAAGCTGCGACGCGCGATCGGCGCCCATTCTTCATTGCTCATACCTCCGATCGGTGAATTATCCAAATAGCCATAACCGCGGTCGTGGAATCCCATTCCGGCAACCATGGACAGGCGCTCAATGGGGGGAACGTCGAAGTCGGCATTGCCCCACAAGAGAGCGAGAGTGCCGACAAGTTTGAGATGTTCCGATTGCGGGGTAACGATCGGTCTACGTTTTGACTTGAACATGGCCCGGCTCCTAAAGCCTCTGAATTTCCATTACAACCCTGCCCAGGATCGCTTATTAAGAGATCGAGGTAAATGCTTTTCTTTTTAAATTTATCAATGTAGAACATGTTGCCCTTACGCGTGCACAAGTTATGTTTATTGTGCGGACACGGCACACCGAAAGCCAAGGTTGAGAAAAGCAGAACCGGGTTCGTAGAAAAGACGCAGGGCCGAACGAATGAAGTTCCTGTTATCAAGCCATGAGCCGCCGCGGACAACGCGATAAGTTCCGGACGTCGGGCCGCCGGGATCCTGAGCTGGAGATTGAGAATAGTAGTGGCTATCGTACCAGTCTGCGACCCATTCCATGACATTCCCAGCCATATTCAGCGCGTGGTAGGAACTGGCCCCGGTTGGAAAATCGGTAACCGCGGAAGTGTCGCCAACGTCGAAGCTATAGTTCAGCAGACTCTTATCCGGAGGTTGATCGCCCCATGGATAGATCCGCTGGTTCGTGCCGCGGGCGGCCTTTTCCCATTCGGCTTCGGTGGGAAGACGGCGGCCGGCCCAATTACAATATGAACCTGCTTCGTTCCAGTCGACATAAATAACCGGATAGGCGTCGAAGGAGGTATTCCCGTAATACGCTTTGCGCATATAGGAAGTAGTCAGCCCGGGCGGCTGGCAGGCTCCATCCTTGACGCAGCGCGCGTAGGAGCTATTCGTCACTTCCGTCTGGTCGATCCAGAAGGCGCTTAGATCCACTTTGTGTATGGGTTCTTCATCCAAATACGGTTCACTCCCCATTTGAAATTCCCCGGCGGGCACAAGCGCGAGCGGCATGCCATCTTTCGGTGAGGTCGTGACGGGTCCGGCAGCGGCAGGGATGATGGGAGTTGACTGCGGTCCGCAGGCGGACAGAGCTACGGCCAAAAAGATGCCTAAACCCCGCAAACGAACCAGTGATTTAGACATAACGAACTCCTTTAGCTGGAGGCTGACAATAGGTTGGATTTAAATTATACACTTTTTGTCCGAATATCTCTACAGCCTAATATTGCGGGGGCTGGTAATCTTCCCTTCGGTTGATTTTGCTGTACAAATACACTTTTTACGGGGAGTCCTGCCGGATTCGACTCTACTTCTTATCACAACTATCTTTAGATTTGATTTCAGAGCGTGTAAGGCTATAAACAATATTTTGTTCAAATTATTCCGAAGTACCCTGTAATTCGACCCCTCCCGCCGTGACAAGTTTCAGGTTAGCTTCGGCGACCCATATTGTCTGCTTCGACGATTCTTATCGTCGAAGTGGGCAATGGTGGCTTGTAGCCACCTTGCCCGAAAGTGGGCGATCCTGGTGG
>JBGQIO010000185.1:0-7493 GCA_041498515.1 Anaerolineae bacterium | reverse complement strand
GGGCGGCGCTGTGACCGGTACGCTCTTTCCGCAGGTCAACGCGACCATCGCTGCCTTTGATATTACCGGATTTACTTCGCCTGAATCGCTCCTTAATGCCGGGCTGGTCCTGGCAGGCGTTATCACCACTCTTGTTTATTTCCACTTCGGCGCACGTACAAGAGCCGATGGCTCCGTGCGGCGCTTCGGCCTGATCGAGATCATCGCTTTTCTGGGCAGTGTTTTCCTTGCCATCACGCTCGGCGTGTTGTTTGCAGGAGTCTATTCTGCTGCTCTGACCGCTCTGATCGAACGTTTGCATTTCTTTGGGACATTCTTTGGATTTGGATAACTGTTCAACCTTTCGTAGGTTGACAGACCTTCGCAAAGGCAGGGTTAACTGATTTATGCCAGCTTCTCTCGTTCAAGGCGACTCTCTTCTAGCAGTGGATATCGGCGGGGCGAATACGCGCGCGGTGCTCTTCGATGTTGTCGAAGGAGAGTACCGGTTTCTGGCTGCAAGTTCCGCACCCTCCACCGCGGAAGCGCCGTTCAAGGATGTGAGCGAAGGCGTCCGCAATGCGATCGCCATTTTACAAACTGTGACAGGGCGTACGATGCTTGACTCTGATCGCCGCCTCGTTACCCCGACCCAGCCGGATGGAACGGGCGTAGATGCGATGGTGTCCACTTTATCCGCCGGTCCCGCCCTCAAGACCGTGATCGTCGGCTTGCTATCCGACGTCTCGCTCGAAAGCGCGCGCCGCCTGGCAGAGACCACCTACACGCGTATCGTCGATTCGATCGGGATCAACGATCACCGCAAACCCGACGGACAGATCGACGCGCTGATGCGTTTGCAGCCCGATGTGGTCATCATCACAGGCGGGACAGACGGCGGTGCCTCGCGTTCCATCCACAAAATGCTGGAGCCGGTGGGACTATCGGCTTATCTCCTGAACCCAGAAAAACGGCCGGCTGTGTTATTCGCCGGGAATCAAAAATTGGATAATGAAGTAAAAGAGTTGTTGGGAGGCGTGACCTCGGCTTTGCACTTCAGTCCAAACGTCCGGCCCTCGCTGGATACCGAAGACCTCGAACCGGCTGCCCGCGAACTGGCTGAGGTTTACCTCGGAGTTCGCAAACGCCAGCTCAAAGGCGTGGACGTTTTGGAAACCTGGTCAGGCGGGCATGTCCTACCGACCGCTTATGCGGAAGGACGGATGCTGCGCTTCCTAGGTCGGGTTTATACAGGGACAAGAGGCGGTATTCTCGGCATAGACATCGGCGCCTCAGCGGCGGTGATCGCGGCCAGCTTCAAAGATAAGACCACGCTGGGGGTGTATCCTCACTTTGGACTTGGCGAGAATTTGCCTGCTCTGCTTCAGTACACTACTCTTGAAGATATCCTACGCTGGTCGTCGCTGGACGTCTCGACCGGAGTTCTGCGCGATTATCTGTTCCAGAAATCCTTATATCCTTCCACCATCCCCGTCACCAAGGAAGAACAGTCCCTTTCGCAATCTGTGACTCGCCAGGCTTTGTATCTGGCGATGCAGACAGCCAAACGCGATTTTCCGCGTTCCGCACGCGGCCCAAAGGCCGGCTTGCTCCCATTCTTTGAGCCGATCCTGGCGGGCGGAGGCGCGCTCGGCGATGCTCCTACCCCAGGTCAGGGTCTATTACTGCTGCTAGATTCCATTCAGCCGGTAGGTGTATCCACGATTATTTTGGATCGCAACAATTTGCTTCCGTTGCTCGGCGCGGCCGCAGTGACCAACAGCCTCATGCCGGTGCAAATTTTAGAGTCCGGCGCGTTCCAAAGCCTGGGTACGGTGGTATCAGTGGTCGCTTCCGCGGGGATTGGCTCACTGATCGTCCGCGCTCGTCTTACCTACGACAATGGAACAGAAACGCTCGCCGATGTTAAATTCGGTAACCTGGAAGTGCTGCCTTTACCGCAAGGCCAATCGGCAAAACTTTCGCTCCAACCGCAACGCGGGGTAAATGTCGGGTTTGGCGCAGGGCGCGGAGGTACACTGCCGGTCAGCGGCGGTTCGATGGGCGTGGTGATCGACGGGCGCGGCCGTCCGCTGGTCCTATCTGAAGATGAAGGACGGCGCCGCGAATCCATCAAAAAATGGTTGTGGACGGTTGGAGGTTGAAGTGGCATTAGCTCCCGTTCATCACATCCTGCCCCTGACGACCATTGTGCGTGAGCGCGTTCTACCTGTGAAAGGTAAAGTGTTGGCGCGCTTGAGTCAAAAAGTCGGGCCAGCGGATATTGTCGCGGAAGCGACCTGGTCCCGCGAACACATCTTCCTCGACGTAGCCCGCACGCTCAATATCTCCCCGGATGCAGCCGATAAATTGATCCGTTGCCAAGCGGACGATAAGATCCTCGCCGGCGCAGTAGTTGCGGTGGGGCGTGGATTGCTGCCAAAGGTGGTCAAGTCGCCGCGTGATGGACGGGTCGTGGCAGCCGGCGGAGGCCAGGTTTTGATCGAATCGGGCGAGTCCCACATGGAACTTCGCGCCGGCATCCCCGGCACCGTCATGCAGATCATACCCGACCGCGGGGTTGTCATTCAGACCACCGGAGCACTCGTGCAGGGCGTATGGGGCAATGGCCGCGTCGATACGGGCGTGATGATCAACCTGGCTGAGAAGCCCGATACCGAGCTTACCGTAAGCCGCATGGATGTGAGCATGCGCGGCTCGATCCTTGTAGCCGGAAAGGTGAAGCAAGCCGATGCCCTGCAAGCTGCGGCGGACCTTCCCGTGCGCGGCTTGATCATTGGGAGCCTATTCCCGTCCCTCCTGCCTGTGGCGCGCGAGATGCGTTATCCAATCATTTTGACCGATAGCTTTGGCGTATTACCGATGAACTCCGCCGCGTATCGTTTGATCACTACGAATACCAAGCGCGAAGCGACGCTCAACGCGGAATTCTTCGATCGTTACAGCGGCGCGCGGCCCGAAGTGATCATCCCGCTGCCGGTTACCTCGGAACCTGCGCAGCCGCATGATGTGGAGGTCTTTGCTCCCGGCCAAACAGTGCGGCTTCGCAGGCAGCCGGCCGCCGGACTGATCGGTACGGTCTTGACTTTGCGTCCGGGCTTGACGGCATTTCCAAGCGGCCTGCGGGCCGCGGCCGCCGAAATTAAACTTGAAAACGGTGAGCAACTGCTCATCCCTCTTGTAAATCTTGAAGTTGTGGGATAATCAATCACATAACGTGAGGAGAATAAACCATGTATGATGGCGAACAACCCAACGTAGATGCGCCACCACCCGAGGAATCCAGCAACCGAACTTTTCTGATCGTAGCTGGGATCTTGGGCGGCATCGTCCTTCTTTCACTTGCATGTGTGGCTGCTTATGTAGTATTTGTTTTACCAAGCACACAGAAGCAGCAGCAGGCAGCGATCGCCACGCAGAACGCGCAGAACGCGCAAGTGGCACAAGCCCTTACGTCTACTGCGCAGGCCGCCAGCTTCCCAACCGCCACCAGCACTCCACCGCCGACACAGACTCCGGTCATCGCCGAGGCAACTTTCACGAGTACGCCCGGCACGAACACTCCAGACCCGGCGACAGCCACCGTTGGCGCGGCCTTGACACAAGCCGCCCTTGCCCAACTCACCGTTGTGGCTACCTCAACCGCTCTGCCCGGCACCGGCATTGCCGACCAATATGGCGCACCCGGCCTGGTGGTCGTAGGCATGGCTTTGGTCGCCGTGATCTTCCTAGCTCGCAGGTTGCGCGTCGCACCACCGACGAAATAAGTAAGAACCCGACCTGATCTTTACATTAACGTTTTTGGAATTGATGGGACAGCAGTTCATATAACTGCTGTCCCTTTTTTAAACCTCCGCAAGATTGTCTGCCGTGGAGCCTGTAATCTAAAACAATCTGTCCGGCGATGATCGCCATCTCAAAAGACAAAGGCTCAACGCTCCGGCTTCTCCAAGTTCAGTGTGAAAGCAAAACGATTCCCAAAGAAATTTTTCTCCCGAAACCCCGCCGTTCCGGCGAATCGAAGAACTGTCTCCCGACTCTGAAAGTGTGGATCGAAGATAACTTCTGTAACCGACAGCATGCCGCCCGGCTTGAGGACCTCAAAGACCTCATTCGGGGCCGCTGCGCGGTCGGGGATCTCACCCAATCCGGAGACCAGCAGCGCCCGGTCTAACAGATCGCGAGCCAGTTTTCCTTCCCCCGCTCCAAGCTGAAGGAATTGAATATTGTTAAGGTTCGCCGCCTGTGCTTTTTCCCTGACCCGGCGCAGCATCCCGGGTTGAATATCGACCGCCGTCACTTCCCCTTGTGGACCAACTCGTACGGCGATGGGGATGGTAAGCCGGCTCGGACCGCAGCCGATATCCAGCACCTTCATGTCGGGTTGAAGCTCCAAATGTTCAATAATCGCACCGGCCCGATTGGTTACGGTGAAAGGATTATCCAATTCCACCAACCAGCGCAGCCAAACCGGACAGGGCAGTGTGTAACGTCGCGCGGCAAACCGCCAAACGAAAGCAAGGACCAGGCCGAGCGCGATCAAGCCGATGAAAATGATCAAGGGGTATGTCATAGAGGTGTTCCGTAAATGGGAGGTTCTATTGGCACTGCACCCCAGGTGCGACATATTTAACGGAGGCGAAGACGGCGCCTTTCCTTTCGACGGTGAACACCGTCTTCCCATCCCTGCAATGGGTTTCGTCAAGGTTATGGCGGTTTATAAGGACGGCATAATCGTATTGCTTTTGAGAAGTATCACCCGCTTGAGGAAGGAACACCTGAAGATCAGGCCTGGCGAGCTTGTCTGCAATTATGATGGGACCAAAAACCAGGACCCTTGCGTGCGGCGGTGCGACTCGATTCACGTCCTCGACGGCTTCTGTAAAAGATGTGCCCCAATAATCCATTTCATAGGAACGGAAGGCGCCTCCGGTCCCATTGACCAGAATGTTATAGTAAACGTATTCATAGGGATGCAGGCGAATGGAGGCGTAAAGGCCAGGCAGCGCGACCAAGGCTAATAACCCGATCCTGAACACCGGTTTGGCGAGCCTTTTGAATATGGAATCCAGCGCCACCCCGGGCAGGAAAAAAATGGGGGGAAGCAGGAAATAGAGCTGGCGACCGTTGTCATAAACGATACTGTGTATAAGAATGATCCCTACGACGGGCAACAGGAACCAGCCTAAAAACAATAATAATAATTCCCTGTTTTCCTTTGATGCAATGGACTTTACAAGGATCGCCAGACCGGCGATAGCGAGCAGCAAAGCCGGCTCGGTAAGCTGCAAGGATAGAAGGGTGGGGAAATACGTCCACGGCAAATTTTTTGGCAGGTATGACTTGCCCATGAACAGGACACGGCCTGTGAAGGGGAATTGTGCCATCGTGCGGAGGCTTTCGATATAGTGCCCAATAGGCGATGCCCACAGATAGGGCCAGGAAAGGTAGGCGGTGGCAAGAGCAAGGAGAAGATATGGAACGACTCGCCAGATCATCCCAGTGCGTAAACGGAAGAAGCCGTAAATCAAGACGATCAAGCCCGCCAGCGGACCGGCAACTCTCAGAGTCGAGGTTAGTCCCAGCATGAACCCCGCCAGGATGACAAAACAGACTACGCGTAGGGTCTCCTTAACATCCACCATGCGGAATCCCAGGTAGACGCTGGTCATAAAAAAGACCAAATATGGTATGTCTTTTGGATTGATGAAGGCGTGTCCCCAGAAAAGAGGCTGCGATAAAAATAACAGGCTGGCACCAAAAGCGGCCCAGGGCTGCAGCCATCGGCGGACGAGAAGATAGAAGATCCAGACCCCTGCGAGGTAAATAACGAAGTTGGTAAAGTGACTGGCGTCGATGGAAGACCATTCCTTAAAGATGACTTGCAATACCCTGGCAGAACCATCGACAAACATAAAATATGCCGGGCCATACAAGTTTAAGTCTGACTGAAACCGGGCGAGCGCCTGCGGATGGAAGAAGTACTGATAGGCATGGAACGCATAATCACCATAAAGATAGGCAACATGTTCATCCCAGGACTCTCCATAGTCTGGCACAGTGATGATCCCGATAAGAAGGCAGGCTGCCAGCAGCGCGAGGATGGCTGTATATTCGTAGGAGAAGATCTTTTTAAGGAAAGCCTTACTATACGCCGTCTGCACTGAGCCGCCTTTAAAATCTGGTTCCAATTTCAAATCTCTACTTTCTATTCTCTTATCTCTAGAACACACCTGGCTGAACTCGCCGACCTTCAGCCCAGTGGAATAAGGTTATCAGCGATGAACGGGTTCTATTGGCACTGCACCCCAGGTGCGACATATTTAACGGAGGCGAAGACGGCGCCTTTCCTTTCTATTGTAAATATGGTCTCGGCTTGCTGACAGGGATTGCGACTTAGCAGGACGGCATAATCGTATTGCTTTTGAGGAAGATCCCCTTCCTGAGGAAAAAACATTTGAAGATCGGGCCGCGCGTATTGCCCTGCAATTGTTTTGGGACCACCGAAAACAACAACCTTTGCGTGCGGCGGTGCGACTCGATTCACGTCCTCAACAGCTTCTTTTAAAGACGTGCTCCAATAATCCATTTCATATAAATGGACAGCGCCTCCGGTCCCATTGACTAGAATGTTATAGTAAACGTATTCATAGGGATGCAAGCGAATTAATGCGTAGATAGACGGCAGTGCAACCAGGGCTAATATTCCGATCCTGAACGCCGGTTTGGCGAGCCTTTTGAATATGGAATCCAGTGCCACCCCGGGTAGGAAAAAAATAGGGGGGACAAGGAAATAGAGCTGGCGGCCGTTGTCGTAAATGATACTGTGTATTAGGATGATCCCTACGACGGGCAACAGGAACCAGCCTAAAAACAATAATAATAATTCCTTCTTTTCCTTTGATGCAATGGACTTTACAAGGATCGCCAGACCAGCGATAGCGAGCAGCAAAGCCGGCTCGGTAAGCTGCAAGGATAGAAGGGTGGGGAAATACGTCCACGGCAAATTTTTTGGCAGGTATGACTTGCCCATGAACAGGATACGACTTGTGAAGGGGAATTGCGCCATCGTGCGGAGGCTTTCCATATAGTGTCCAATAGGCGATATCCACAGATAGGGCCAGGAAAGGTAAGCGGTGGCGAGAGCAACGAGAAAATATGGAACGGCTCTCCAGATCATCCCGGCGCGTAAACGGAAGGAGCCGTAAATCAAGACGATCAAGCCCGCCAACGGACCGGCAACTCTCAGGGTTGAGGTTAGTCCCAGAATGAACCCAGCCAGGATGACAAAACAGACTACGCGTGGGGTCTCCTTAACATCCACCATGCGGAATCCCAGGTAGACGCTGGTCATAAAAAAGACCAAATACGGCGTGTCTTTGGCATTGATGAAAGCGTGTCCCCAGAAAAGAGGCTGCGATAAAAATAACAGGCTGGCACCAAAAGCGGCCCAAGGCTGCAGCCAACGGCGGACGAGGAGATAGAAGATCCAG
>JBGQIO010000184.1:0-7513 GCA_041498515.1 Anaerolineae bacterium | reverse complement strand
TTGATCAAGAAATTCGAGGATTAAATGCCGCCGACGGGAAAGCTACATTTAATGAGTTCATTCTGATGAAACCTGGCGGTAATGTGGTGATTGCCAGCAAGACCGCTTGGGAAGGCGCCTCACTCAAGGGAACTGATGCTTTTAAAGATTTATCAACGGGAATCGATCAATCATACATAATTTACGATGTTGGCTCACTTTACCCGAACGAATTGGTTTTGGCCACAACTGTTCCATATATTAACTCTAGTGGATCTCTTACTGCCATCCTGGTTGGTTTTTCAGATACCCAGGACCTCCAGGGAATCTTGCAGTCAATGTCCAATTTTTTTCCGTCAGCTGGTTCGTATTTAATTATTCCGGCAGCAGATTCCAAGACATTCATCCGTGTCAACCCTTATACAAATCAATTGAACATTTTTCAACCTTCAGCGGTCCAGAGTGCAACCTTAAGTACAACGCTCGATGGTTTAATGGGCACAAACAGTCCGGTGCCAATCGCCCTCGAGTTCAACTCATCCAATGGTCACCCGGTGCTGGCGCAAGCCGCATGGTCTGACACGATGCACAGCGGTATAGTATTAGATATTCAAGAAGACACTCTGTTTGGTGCATTAAACAGCCTGATTCCTTTTACCATCGGGATATTCCTGATCTCCCTTCTGGCAATAGGCATCGTTATTTCCATTGGGACAACCCGCGTTTTCCGACCGCTGGCAAAATTAACCGATATAACACGGCGTTTCTCGGAAGGCGACTTCAGTCAACGTGCGGAAGTCAAAAGCAAGGACGAGATCGGCTTACTGTCTCAATCATTCAACCAGATGGCCGAAGATCTAAACAATCTTTATCGTTCCTTGGAGCAAAAAGTGGAGGAACGGTCTCGCCAAATCCGTACTGCAGCAGAAGTTGCACAAAGAATTACATCTACAACAAATATTGAAGAGATTTTAAACCGGACGGTTCAACTTATCGTCGAACAATTCAACTATTATCAAGCCAGCATTTATATGGTTGACCGGAGCGGAAAAGTCGCGATCCTGCACGGGTCTTACGGTCCTGCCGCAAAAGAAATGTTGGCTAAGGGTCACCGCCTGGATTTAGGTTCAGCATCGCTCATAGGGTGGGTCTGCTCCAATAACCAGCCACGCATAGTATCGGATGTTACGGTAGATCCAAAACATTTAATAAATGAATTACTGCCCGAAACACGCTCCGAAGTAGGCATTCCGATTTCCGTTGGCGGCCTGATCCTGGGCGCGTTGGATGTACAAAGCACACAGGCTGGAGTTTTCGGTCCCGAAACAATTGTCATGCTGCAAACCTTGGCCAACCAGATCGCGGTCGCAATTCAAAATGCTGGGTTGGTTGAATCAACACAAATTAACTTCCAGGAACTTGAACGTCTGCATCGTGCAAGCCGCCAGATCGCTTCTGCTCATACAACAGACGAGGCCTTAAAAACTACAGCACGCGTACTGATCGATACGCCCTATCCGTCGATGGTGCTTTCAGCAAAAGACAAGCGGCTCGAAGTAGTAGGGGTCATCGACGTTAGTAAACCGGAAATCTTAAGGATTCGTACCGCCGTAAATGATTTGGAATCATCCTGGGATGAGGTACGAGAATTATTATCAAATGGCCCCGTTATCGCAAAGGCCCTTGCCTTTAACTTCGTTGGAGATGGGTCAGACGTCGTGCTTCCAGGCCCATTAACTCAATTCCCAAGGCAAATGGGCTACCAATCAACTGCTTTCCTGCCTATTATGAGTGGCAACAACCTGGTCGGAATTATTACCATAGGTGGTTCCAAACAGATTCTTACCAGTTGGATGGTTCAGCCTTATACAAATATCGCGGATTTGTTAGGGACAACGCTGGATAAAATCTCAGAGACCGAAGAAAAAGAGAGACAGCTATCGGAGCGAGAGGCTTTGGCGTCCATCAATCAGGCAGTTGTAGATTCTTCTTCCGAACTGAATAATTTCTTCACGGAGCTCCATAACCGGATCCGACAGAATATCGGCGACCACGCATTTTCGGTTGCTGTGTTCGATGAAGCTACCCAGGCAATTAGTATCCCCTACACCTACGAAGAAGGCCGCATTGACAAGGTCGAAGCATTTCCGCTAGGCGAAGGCTTGCCTTCTGTCATTATTCGAACCAGGAAACCGCTTCTGTTAGTCGAAGATTTTGATAGGCGGGCTCTGGAGTTGGGTGCAAAGACTCTTGGAAAATCGGCGAAGTCTTGGATGGGGGCACCCATGATCATCCAGGATAAACCAATCGGCGTGATGATCTTGCAAGATCTTAAAAATGAACACGCCTTTAATAATGGGGATCTTAACTTCTTTGTAGCACTGGCAAACCAGGCAGGCGCGGTCATTCATAACGCCCGCCTTCTCGAGGAGAGCAAGGCGCGCGCCATCCAACTTGAAACTGCGGCGGAGATCGCACGCGATATAAGCGGATCGCTCAACCTTGACGAATTGTTAGCGAAGGCAGTTAATTTCATCCGCGAACGCTTCAATTACTATCACGCATCGATCTTTCTGATGGATCCTCAGGGTGAATTCGCCGTAATTCGGGAGGCAACTGGAGAGGCTGGCGCACACATGAAACGCACGGCCTTTAAACTTGCCGTTGGATCAAGGTCGATTGTAGGTTATGTCGCGGGCCGCGGGGAACCCTTGATCGTAAACGATACATCAAAAGATTCAACATATTTGGCAAATCCCCTTTTACCGAATACTCGATCCGAAGCGGCCATACCCTTGAAAGTTGGAGAACGGATCGTTGGAATCATGGATGTTCAAAGCGAGCATCTTTTTGTATTTACGGAGGATAACTTACGCACCCTGCAAATCCTTACCGATCAGTTGGCGGTAGCAGTTGTAAATTCCGAATTATTCGCTGAAACTCAGGAACATCTTTCTCAACACCGACTGCTGCACCACATAACTACTTCAGCCGCCTCGGGAACAACCTTGGAAGAAGCGCTCGAAAGCGCGGTAACCGGGTTGCAGGTCACATTGGGTGGTGACCGGGTTGCGATTATGCTTGCCGATCGCGAGAAGAAAATGCTGGATGTCAAAGCAGCTGTTGGATATTCTGTAGAGATCATGAATTTACACGTACCCTTCGGCACTGGGATCACAGGATGGGCTGCCAGCCATCGCCGATCTCTGCGCGTTGATAACGTCTTGGAAGATCCACGTTACATCGAAGGCAGCGCCAATACAATATCGGAACTCGCGGTTCCGCTCATCTACCGGAATGAAGTGCTCGGTGTATTAAACGTTGAAAGTGAAAGGAACAACGCGTATACAGAGAATGATGAAGAAATGCTTGGCACGCTGGGTGGAAGTCTGGCTGCAATTATCGCCAATGCCCGCTTGCTGGAACAAATCCGGGGCCAAGTGGAACGTGAGCGCACGCTTTACGAAATAACGAGCAAAATTCGCCGCTCAACGGATATGCATTCTATTTTGGCAATTACGGCCGGTGAATTGACCAAAGCGGTGGGTGCGCGTCACGCCCATATCAAAATATCAACCGATCAAATTGATGATGACAGAGAACCATTGGAGAGCGAGCAATGAATTCAAAGCGAACCTCGCCTCAAGCGTCAGAATTCACAACAAAAGTCACTACTCCATCTGTTTATAAAAACTGGCGTGAAAAATTTGTCCGCCCCATGTTGATTGGAGCGCTGATTTTTGGCCTTCTAGCTCTTGTACCAGCCCTACTTACGAACCAGGGTCCAATTCAAAATACTGTCTTTATTCTTGCGTATTTATTACTTATTGTCGTTACATTCGTCCAATTTCCATATCGGGTTAGGATGGGAGTTTTCCTTGTCATCATCTATGGATTAGGGATGAATGAGTTGTTCTCAACTGGTATTTTGGGGGATGGCATATTTTTTTTCCTGGCTCTTATTTGCTTCGCTACGATGTTGTTTTCGCCCCAAGCTGGAGGAGTCGCCACCTTTATTACCATGCTCACATTTGGTATTCTAGGCTGGTTCATCCAAACCGGGCACCTCGCTCTTTTAAATCCCGATGCAATGATCGCCAAAACCACCGATTGGTTAAGTACTGGCGCGACGACATTATTGTTCGGCGTTACTATCATATTTGGGTTGCGCCAGCTCCAGATTGAATTTGTAGATTCACAAAAACTCGCCGAAAAGACATTACACGATCTCGAGATAGAACGGAGCTCTTTGGAAAGCCGTGTTGAATCCAGAACCCTGCAATTAAGGGCAGTCAATGAAGTTGGCCGCGCCTCAAGCGCAATCCTTGATCCGGAACAGCTTATCGTACGTGTAGTTAATCTGATCACCGATCAGTTTGGTTATTATTATGCGGCTCTTTTCCTGGTTGATGAAAAAGGTGAACAGGCGGAACTACACAGTGCAACCGGTGAAGCAGGCCGGGTGCTAAAAGAAAACAAACATCACTTGCGCGTTGGAGGGAACTCCATGGTTGGGATGGCCATCAGCACCAGAGAACCTCGAATCTCCTTGGATGTAGGAACAGAACCTATTCGATTCGAGAATCCCCTCCTGCCCTATACACGCTCTGAAATCGCCCTTCCTCTAATAGCAGGCGAACGAATACTTGGCGCTTTAGACGTTCAATCGACAAAAGCAGGCGCATTTGGTCCGCAGGAGATTGAAACTCTTCAGGGAATGGCAAACCAGGTGGCAATCGCCTTTGAAAATGCACGCTTATATCAGGACGCAAAAAAAAGCCTGGAAGAAATGCAGGCCGTTCAACGACAATATGTTCTTGAGGCATGGCGGCCCGTTTCCCGGGATGAAGACCTTCAATATAAAATTGGCGACGATTACTTACTCCCCGAAGCCGCACAACTCAATGTCCCAATTGCTCTGCGCGATGAAATCATAGGTCAAATCAGCCTATCTAGCGAAACGGAATGGACAGCAGAACAGAGAAACTTGATCGAAGCAGTAGCAACCCAGGCGGCCCTTGCTCTTGATAATGCACGTCTTGTTGAGCAAAGCCAATCCTCGGCTGTGCGTGAACATTTGCTTGCAGAAATCACAGGAAAAATATGGGCTTCGACAACTATGGATGGCATTCTACAGGCGGCCGTAAGTGAATTAGGTCACGCATTGAATGCGTCTGAAGCTACAATCGAATTGATTATGGGTGAAAACGATGGCTAAGATCTTCTCTGAAAAGCCACAACCCGATAAAGGGCAAATTAGATTACATACTGAGGAAGGGCGGTATGCTCTGGCTGGATTTTTATTAGGGATCGCATTCCCGGCATTGGCTACATTCATAAAATTTATTCAACTGCATCTCCCGTTAAATTTATCAAGTATTCTCATGCTTCATCGGACCGAACCGTTATTGTGGATAATTGATACGGCTCCCTTGTTTCTCGGATTAATCGCGGGAATTGCTGGTAAACGTCAGGACGACCTCCTAGAAACCAACGATAAACTGTTAAATTGGGAGAACGATCTTAAATCTATCCAGGCGAATCTCGAGCAGCTCGTGGCAGATCGTACCAATGAACTGCAACAAAGAAATTCTCAAATGCGTTCCACTGTTTATTTAGCCCGCCAAATCGCTGGAGTCGAGGAACCCACGGCGTTACCGGAAAAAGCTGTTGAGCTGATTACACAGCACTTTAAACATTATTCCGCCGGTCTCTTTCTACTTGATGAAGACGGAAAAACGGTGATTTTACAAGCAGCTTCTTCTGAGGGTGGACGAAAATTGCTCAATCAAGGTTTTAACATCAATGTAGGAGGTCAAACTATTATTGGTCGGGCTGTTGAAAGAGCGAAGCTATATACAGCCCAAATAAGTCCGGGTGGATCCTGGAGCGCCAACGGCGATCCTGAGGTTTCTAAAGCCCAGTCAGAGATCGCATTGCCTTTGGTCGCACGCGGAAAAGTGATAGGTGTTTTGGATATTCAATCGGAACAACCTCAAGCCTTCGACCAAAACGAAGCGGAAGTCCTTCAGTTACTGGCCGACCAGGTGGCCGCCTCAATTGATAACGCCCGTCTTTTAAACAAGTCGCATGCTTTCGTTTCAAACCTAGAATCTCTAGCGACCCAACAAACGCTATCGACCTGGACGGAATATCTAAAAAATCAGAAGCTGGTCTACCAGTACACACCCGTCGGGGTGAAATCGATCACTGCGGATCCAACACCGAAAAAAAACAGTGGTTTGCATATCCCATTGCTTTTGCGTGGACAAGAAATCGGATCAATCACCCTGCAAAGAAAAGATACGATTCACTTTTCTCGCCCCGAACGAGATCTTGCCCAAAAGGTGTCTTTACAAGTGGCGCTTGCCCTCGATAATAGCCGCCTGCTGGAGGAAACTCGGCAACATGCAGTTCAAGAACAAACGGTAAACGAAATTTCCGCCCGATTTAATCGCTCGCTCGATGTGGACACCTTGCTTCAGACCGCGGTGCGCGAATTGGCTTCTCTGCCGGAAGTTTCGGAGGCCTCGGTATTCCTGATGCCGTCCGACGAAGATAAAAACAAAAAAATAAAATTGAATCAATCGCTGTCAAAATGACCGAACAAATACTTAACAGATCCGGATCGGAAAATACAGACGAACGCCTTAGCGAATTCCTTTTCGCAACCGTCCGATATATCCCATTTCTCTCGACCCTTGTGGGCATTGGCTTTTTTACCATGTATTTGGTTGCAAGGATCGGCATATTAGGGAAACCTGATTGGCAATTACTAGCAGTCACAGGGGTCGTTCTTTTCTTATCCGCTTCCCATTTGCTGGTTTTACACCTGGCTCGCCAAAAACGCGGGCTGCTTGCTTATTGGCTGTTCGCCTTGGTCATGGCGGCTTCCAGTGTATTATTTATATTATTCTGGCAAGGCATTTTCTTTGTTGCATTCCTGATTGCATGGATCGCTCCACTGACAATGATTGCCGGACGGATGCGCCCACTTCGTATTGTTATTGCCATTCTTATCAGTGCTATTACGACAGCCATTATCGTTGCGGTAGATGCCAACCCCTTTTTTGAAAGACTTTCAAATAACAATCCCGCAGCATTCACAGCTCTCATACTTCTTGCAAGCACGGTGGTTCTTTACATATTAACCACGATCATCGCTCGTCTCTTGCGGTACCGGACTTTGCAAAATAGATTAATAGTTTCATTTATTTTCATTATTACCGTTCCGATTCTTTTTACAACAGCTATTTCGGCCTTCAACGCCTTCACTAACAGCCGAAATCAACTTACCGATACATTACAAGCGATCTCCTCGTTAAAACAAGACCAAGTTAATTCCATTCTTCAGCAAGTTCTGACCTCGCTGAGTACTATGCAACAAGGCTCTAGCCAAACCAGTATCCTTTATATCCTTGACCACCCGGGTGCGAATGATGAACTTTATCAAATGAATAGTTCTCTTGCCTCGACACGTATTCGAGATTTTATGTCCGGACAGGAAAACCGTTATCAAGAAATCCTGTTTTTA
>JBGQIO010000183.1:0-7574 GCA_041498515.1 Anaerolineae bacterium | reverse complement strand
GCTCTGGGTGTGATCCATCTAAAAGACATCGTCAAAGGCGGGATCAAAGAGCGGTTCGCACACCTGCGCAAGATGGGTATCAAAACCATAATGATCACGGGCGATAATCCACTAACCGCCGCAGCCATTGCGGCCGAAGCAGGTGTGGATGATTTTCTGGCCCAGGCTACGCCTGAAGCCAAACTCAAACTGATCCGCGAGAACCAGACGGGTGGGCGACTGGTCGCCATGACAGGTGATGGGACCAACGATGCCCCAGCACTGGCGCAGGCCGACGTGGCAGTGGCAATGAACACAGGCACTCAGCCGGCACGCGAGGCTGCCAATATGGTGGACCTAGACAGCAACCCCACCAAATTGATCGAGATCGTTGAGATCGGCAAGCAGCTGTTGATGACACGCGGCGCGCTCACGACCTTCAGCATTGCGAACGATGTATCCAAATATTTCGCGATCATCCCGGCTGCGTTCGCCACTACCTACCCGGTATTGAATGCACTCAACATCATGCAGTTGACCACGCCGCAAAGCGCCATCCTGTCCGCGGTCATCTTCAACGCGCTGATCATCATTGCACTGATCCCACTCGCCTTGCGCGGCGTACCTTACCGCCCGGTAGGCGCTGCGCGGCTCTTGCGCGATAACCTGTTGATCTACGGCGTGGGCGGATTGATCGCACCGTTCATCGGCATCAAGCTCATCGATATGCTGCTGGTTGTGCTGCACCTGACTTAGTTCCATTAATGGATTGTTCAAATATTGAAAGGGTGAGCAATCCGGTTTTACAAGAGGCACTCAATGAAAAGAAATCGCTTCTCATTAACACCAAAACTTTACGAAAACTCATTCTATGCAGTCCTGGGTGTGGCAGTCACCACAGTTCTACTGCTCCTGATCGGGCGCGATAAGCTTGGTGAAGCGGTGATCGCCCTGTTATATATGGTGCCCGTTGTGTGGAGCGCGGCCCGCTGGGGACAGGTTCCGGGCATGTCTGCTGCGCTAGCGGCAGCTTTGTTATTTGATTTTTACTTTATCCCGCCATTCTATACATTCACGGTAGGCAGCCTGGAGGGCTGGTTGGTGCTGGCAATTTTCCTGGCTGTGGCGATCGTGGTGGTAGGCCGCATACAATCCAGTCTGTCCAAGGCGCAAAGGAGTGAGCACGAGGCGGTTTTTATGTATGAGCTGAGCGCCATGCTTGCCGGAGCCCGTACTCAAGATGCAGTTGCGCATGGAGTGGCCCGTTTTCTACAGCAGAGATACCTGACCTCTTTCGTACAAGTATCCGTTCAGCAAACAGGACAGCCATCCGAAACTGTTGCTTCTGAACCACGTGAAGGCGTCATGACCAGTAAACCTGATCGTATCCTAGCCATCTTGAATGCCTGGGGCTTGGTCGGCGAAGTCCAGATCTGGGAGGGCGAAATAGAACTTCCCACCGAGGACAGTCGCCTTTTTCGAAATTTTGCCTCACAGATCGGGCAGGCACTCGAGCGAACGCACCTATTCGAGGCTGAGGCTTACGGCAATGCTGCCGTTCAACCTAATATAACCTCCAAGTAGAGGAACTTATGCTTAAACAACTAAGGCCGGCTATTGTTTCCCTGGTGATATTCACACTGATCACGGGCGTTATCTACCCCCTGGTCGTGACCGGGATCGCCCAGCTTATATTCCCATCGCAGGCTAACGGCAGCCTCGTCATAAAAAATGGAAAGGTTTTGGGTTCGGAATTGATCGGCCAATCGTTCGATGATCCCAAATACTTCTGGGGCCGCCTCTCCGACACCGGCGACTTTCCTTACAATGCCTTCAACGCCGAGACTCTTACAGGCTCTTCCGGCTCAAATTATGGTCCAATGAATCCTGCCTTGATAAAGGCTGCACAGGACCGCATCAACGCACTCAAAGCGACCGACCCCGGTAATAATACGTCCATTCCGGTAGACTTGGTGACAGCCTCCGGCTCCGGTTTGGATCCAAACATCAGTGTTGCCGCGGCGTTATATCAGGTTTCGCGAGTAGCCAAAGCGCGCGGGATGACCGACGATGCTGTTAGAGCGCTGGTAAATAAGTACACATCCGGGCGACAGTTCGGCATTTTTGGGGAGCCACGGGTCAACGTCCTTGAGTTAAATTTAGCCCTGGATGGGATAAAATAATTCCGGATGAATACAGGACCGCGCCGCCCGGACCCCGATCAACTCCTCGCTCAAGTGCAAGCGGAGGAGGAGACCGCCCGACGCGGCCACCTTAAGATTTTCCTGGGTTACGCGGCGGGTGTGGGCAAAACATATGCCATGCTCGAGGCCGCTCATCAACGCAAGAGAGAGGGCCTGGACGTAGTCATCGGTTACATCGAGACCCATAAACGGGCCGAGACGGAGAGACTTGTCGCGGGCCTGGAAACTCTGCCGCGCAAAACGATCGAATATCACAACGTAAACTTAACAGAGATGGATGTGGATATCATCCTGACTCGACATCCGGTGCTGGTACTGGTTGACGAGCTGGCACATACCAACGCACCAGGTTCGCGACATCCCAAACGGTACCTGGATGTGGAGGAACTGCTCAATGCGGGTATTGACGTTTACACAACACTGAACATCCAGCATCTTGAAAGCCTGAACGATGTCGTTGCACAGATCACGGGGGTGATGGTCCATGAAACGATCCCCGACCGCGTCATTGACGAAGCCAGTGAGCTTGAGCTGGTTGACCTGCCACCCGAAGAATTACTCGACCGCTTGCGCGAGGGCAAGGTCTACGTGCCTGACCAGGCGGGACGCGCTCTCCAAGATTTTTTCCGCCAGGGCAACCTGACTGCCCTACGCGAGATGACCATGCGTCGAGCCGCGGCGCGCGTCGACAACCAGATGCGGTCATATATGGAGACACGCGCCATCGCCGGTCCGTGGGCGGCGGCCGAGCGGTTAATGGTCTGCATCAGTCCCAATCCGCTCGGCGAGCGACTCATCCGCTCCGCGCGGCGTCTCGCCGATGAACTCAACGCGGAGTGGCTGGCTGTTTATGTTGAAACACCGCGCGATAGCACACTGCCGCAACAGAAACGGGACATGGTCGCAAGCTCGCTGCTCCTGGCGGAGGAACTCGGCGCGCGCTCTTATACCCTGCTCTCCAACGGGTCGATGAAGGCCCTCGCGCAAACGCTCGTGGATTTCGCCCGGAAAAATAACGTCACAAAAATCGTAGCCGGCAAACCGCTGCGCCCGGCTTGGTATGAACGGCTGCGCGGCTCACTGGTCAGTTACCTCATTCACATGACCGGCGATATCGATATTTACGTTGTACCCACTTCTGAGCCAGCGCATCTGCCAGCCGAAGAGAACCCACTCCAAATTCACAGCCATCTCCCGCGCTATATTTGGAGTATCCTGCTGGTCGTCGTAGCCACCGTTCTGAGCAGCCTTTTGGGTCGTGAAATTTCGCCGACCAACCTGGTGATGGTTTATCTTCTGGCGGTGGTTGTTGCTGCCGTTTACCTTGGGCGCGGTCCCGCGATCCTTGCTTCTTTTTTGGGTGTGCTGGCTTTCGACTTTTTCTTTGTCCCTCCCAGACTCACTTTTAGTGTCTCAGACACGGAATATATCCTGACTTTCACAGGTTTGTTCCTGGTCGGTATTGTGATCAGCGCGCTAACCGTGCAGGCCAGGCAGCAGGCAGACGCCGCCCAACGACGCGAAGCCGATACAGCTGTTCTGTATGCCCTAAGCCGCGACCTCGCTGCCGCCGACGGTATGCGAGCAGTGATCAAGGCAATTCGAACACATATTGAAGCAGACTTCGGCCGTGACGTGATCGTTTTTTTGCCCGAAGGCAACAACATCCTGCGACCTTATTCAGATGACCCCGAAGCGCCTTCGGATGAAACAGAGTTGAGCCTTGCCGTGTGGGTATATCAACACGGCGAGCCTGCCGGACGGGGTACAGATACCCTGCCGGCCGCGAATGCGCGCTATATACCACTCAAGACCTCCCAACGCGTCATCGGAGTTTTGTGCATCAAGCCCCCGGATGAAGGACAGAAGTTGACACCGGAACAACGCCGCCTAGTGGAGGCCATCGCCAGCCAAGCAGCTCAAGCCATCGAGCGCGTCAATCTCGCAGACCAAGCCAGACAAATCAAACTCCTGCAAGCTGCTGAAAAACTGCAGAATGCATTACTTAATTCCATCTCACACGACCTGCGCACGCCGCTGGTATCCATCACCGGGGCGCTGACCACTTTGGAGGAGCAAGGTGACAGCCTCGATGCGGCTGCTCATCACAGTCTGGTGGAAACAGCCCGCGAGGAGGCCGACCGCTTGAACCGTTTGGTCGGCAACCTGTTAGACATGACCCGTCTTGAAGCGGGCGCTTTGAAAGTAAAGAGTGAGACTTGCGATGTCGAGGATGTGATCGGTACAGCTGTCGGGCAAATGGATGAACGGCTGGCAGGACGCAATATACAAATCCATGTGCCGCAAGGGATACAACCAATCTCGGTCGATTTTGTGTTGATCGTCCATGTGATCCACAATTTACTGGATAATGCGCTCAAGTATTCTCCCGCGGGTTCGCCCTTAGAGGTGCAAGCCTCGGTTCATAGTGGCGAAATATATATTGAGGTACTGGATCGCGGCGTCGGTATACCGGAAGGTGATCTGGAGCGCATCTTCGATAAGTTCTATCGCGTTCAACATCCTCAACAAGTTACCGGCACAGGTCTGGGATTGGCGATATGTAAGGGCATTGTGGAAGCACATGGCGGGAGGATCTGGGCAGAGAACCGTGTAGGCGGAGGATCTTGTTTTACGATCGCCCTACCTATCCCGGAGGGAAAATGAGCGAAGGAAAGACCCGTATTCTCGTTGTAGATGATGAGCGATCCATCCGGCGCTTCCTCAGTGCTTCATTAAGCGGACAATACGAGGTGGTGCAGGCGGCGGATGGGGAAGAGGCTCTGCGAGCTGTCGCCACCGAACGTCCCGACCTGCTCATATTGGACCTCGGCCTCCCCGATATCGATGGCGTGGAAGTCACGCGACGCTTGCGTGAGTGGACTCAGATCCCCATCATTGTCGTCTCCGTGCGCGAACAGGAGAGCGATAAAATTGCAGCCCTGGATGCCGGAGCGGACGATTACCTGACCAAGCCCTTCGGGGCAGGTGAATTGATGGCGCGCATCCGCGTGGCCCTGCGCCGATCAGCCCAACCAGAATCCCAGGTGGTTTTTACAAGCGATGACCTGACGGTCGATCTGACCAGCCGCAAAGTGACTGTGGATGGACAAGAAATTTCGCTGACCCCCACGGAATATGATATCTTACGTGCACTCGTCCAACATGCCGGTAAAGTGCTCACACATCGCCAGCTTTTACGGACAGTGTGGGGGATGGCCTATGAAGACGAAAATCATATACTGCGAGTCAATGTAAGCAACCTACGTCGGAAAGTCGAAAAAGACCCTACGAGACCGCAGCACGTCATCACCGAACCAGGAGTCGGCTACCGGCTCAAAATGGGTTAGAGTTTAACCATAAACTCAGGGATGGGCACGTAGTTAAGGTCATTCCCGCCAATCCAATTCAAATTCTCCAATGGCGACCGTATCACCATCTTTGATACCCTCTTTACGGAGCGCTTCGTCCACACCCAGAGCTTCCATTATCTTCTGGAAGCGGCGCACTGAGCCATCGTGTTCCCAAAAAGTCATGGAGGCGGCACGTTCTATGGAAGTTCCAGAGAGCCGCCAGGCATGCTCGCCAGCGCGCGTGACGTGGAAATCGCGAGGGTCTTCTTTCGGACGATAAACAGGCAAAGGAGGCGGGACTTCTTCCAACGCGGGAGTTTCAGAAAGTTTCTCGACCGTTTTCAACAGCAGCTCGCGGACATTTGTCCGCGCTAGCGCGGAGATGGTCATCAACTCGACCTTTTTCTTTTTCATCGCCTTTTTAATTCCGGCGAGCCGTTCCTGAACTTCGGGCAGGTCTATCTTGTTCAAGGCCACGATCTGCGGCTTCCTTGCAAGGTTCGGGTCGAAAAGTGACAGTTCAGTATTAATCTGGCTGTAATCCGCAAGAGGATCAACAGATAGTCCGTCGAGCAGGTGGATTAACACACGCGTGCGCTGAATATGCCGCAGAAAATCATGGCCGAGGCCGATCCCATGGCTGGCGCCTTCGATCAAGCCTGGAATGTCTGCCAAAACGACGGACGTTTCATCGTCCACATCAGCCACACCGAGATTAGGTTCCAATGTAGTAAATGGGTAGGAGGCTATTTTTGGATTCGCATTGGTCAGAACAGATAACAAAGTAGATTTGCCCGCGTTCGGGATACCGATCAGCCCGATATCGGCGATCAATTTTAGTTCCAGCCTGAGGCGTTTTTCTTCGCCGGGTTCGCCGCGTTCGGCGGTGCGAGGAGCTTGATGCGTGGGGGTTTTAAAGTGTGTATTACCACGTCCGCCCCGTCCACTTTTGCAGACGATGAGCCGCTGGCCGGCCTGGGTGAGGTCTCCGAGCAAGTCACCGGTGATCGCATCGTAGATCACCGTCCCGGCCGGTACAGGTACGATGAGATCGCCGGCAGATTTGCCCGACATGTCATTCGGCCCGCCGTTCCTGCCGTTCCCGGCGATGTAACGTGCCACGTGGCGAAAGGACTGCAAACTGTTAAGGGCCAACCTGACTTCGAGGATGACGTCGCCACCTTTGCCACCATCGCCGCCATCGGGACCGCCGCGCGGCACGAACTTCTCGCGATGGAAATGCACCATACCATCGCCACCTTTGCCTGACTTAACGAGGATCTCCGCTTCATCAATGAACATGGTTACATTATAAACTGGGCGTATCGATTACTGCCATGATCGAAACCTTTTGAGCACAGATTTCATAGGTATCTCAAACCTTTTCTACCGGATTCTGTGTAATTTGCCTGCATTTAGGGTAATGCATGAGTTGTTCGTTCAGGATAAATCGTGGAGAGCTGTAACATCAAAGTTACTATTATCACTGTATAAGGCAGGATAGAATCCGTAAAATAAACCCGGAGGCGGATATGAGGATTGAAATTCCAGAATCACACCGCGACCTGCTCAACGGTCCGCGCGTGGCTGCACTGACTACCGTCATGCCGGATGGACATCCGCAGACAACAGTCGTTTGGTGCAACTATGACGGGACACATGTGCTGGTCAATACCATGCGGGGCTTCCGAAAAGAGAAGAACATGCGGAGCAACCCGAAGGTGACGCTGTTATGCTATGACCCACGGCAGCCGCTGCGTTCTCTTGAGGTACGCGGCACGTTAGTCGAAATGACCGAAGAGGGCGCGATCGAGCACCTGGATGGCTTGAGTGAACTATACACCGGCAGGAAACCATATTTTGGTAGCTGTGTGCCGGCTGAGTTAAAGGGTAAAGAAATCCCCGTTTTGTGCAAGATCACGCCGACGCATGTCACCGTTTTGGATGCGAGGTCCAGAAAGGTTGAAGGTTCAAAGTTGAAGGTTTAAGGTTGAAAGTTGAAGGGTGAAGGATGAAAGTTGAACTTGGAATTCCGGAT
>JBGQIO010000182.1:0-7616 GCA_041498515.1 Anaerolineae bacterium | reverse complement strand
CTTCAAGAGTTTCTTTCTTGCCGGGGTCAGTAGAATTGCCTGACTCTTCATGCCTTATTGATTCCAGAAAAATATCGACGGATGGTTCACCCGAAGCCAGATGGGAGTCGAGTAGCCAAATCCGGATTGCAGCATCCAACGCTTCCGGCTTGCTTGCCGAAAACCGCCTGTCTAACTTTGAACTCAGAGTTCTTAAGGCTCTGGTAACGACGACCTTATCGACCTCTGACCAAACGGCCAGTTCACAGGCAGTCATGAGCGTAGCGAAGAAATCCTTTTTCCACCCTGCAGACACTGTTAGGTCTGACACTACATTCTTGGGAATATGGCGAGGACGCAGCCGTGAGAGAGAATGCGCTAAAGATTCAGGAGGTAAGGAGATGCCTGCGAGGGCAATAGGTACTGATACCAGAAGTCCCCACGGCCCTGGTAGAACATTGCTTTCCAATACTTCAACAAGTTCCTCATGATATCCTCCGACGACAAGTCGCCGTATCAGGTTCAGCCCAACTCGAAGAGGAATATCTTTTGGATGCCATCTGCGCAACTCGTAAAGAACGGCCTCAATACCGGAGATTTTATAAATTGCTTCAGACCTCGCAACAATATCATCATCAGTTATCCTCCATTCCTCTTTTGACCTTTTGCCTGACATGACCTGACGTCTTCGCTGCATCCAACAGTCATGGGAGACAAGCCGCTCTTTTGCTGTAAGGTGATCACCCACACGCGCTGCCCGAACAGCATCCTGCGCCAGAATCGAACCTTGGGAGCCGACTCTATCACTATCAGACAACACGAGACGACGTAGCGTTGGCCATGCGAAGCAAACCGCTAACTCAGTATTTTTGGTGAGAATTTCCTTTAGTCTCGTTTCATCCTTGTTTGCATCTGCGCTGATAATGATGGTCTTAACCATATCAATGTAGCTGCCTGCATGCCTGCACGCATGCAAGGCTAATCGCAGACGTTTCAACTGCACTTCCCGCCGCACAACAGGGTCTGGAATTACACTGAGCGAACTATGTCGTTCTACCAACGGGAGCAAATCCCTGTTGCGTGAGGCTTGCACCAAGGCATCGGCAATGTGAGTCGCCGCGTAAACATCGGTTTCATGATGCGCAGATAAATGGTCAGCAACTCGACTTTTGATCTCCCCCAGCAAAGGCTGTGCTTCTTTATCTATGAAATCCTCAAAGTCCTCATCTGCGATCGATATTCCTTCCCTATCACTCACCAATCCCGGATACAGATCGTTCACAAAATCATCAACCAGGGCGGAATTTGTTCCGGCGATCGCAGCCAGATGCATTGACGGTATGGGCGGTGGGAGAACTGACATAGCTGCGACCAGTTTTTCATACAATTCCCGTTGACCGATTTTCTTGAGCGCGTCATCAAACTGGGTACGGAGAACCTCTCTTAATCCCTTCCCTGGCTGCAACACTTGAATCGCTTTTGCCGAATCTTCGCCGGCGAAACCTGCGGCATAGCCCTGTACACGAGGAATTCCGTGAGAGTAACGATGGAAGGCGTCAATCCAGTCTTCTGTAGCGTCCGACCATTTTTCTTGCACGAAGGCGGTCGTTTCCAGCAGCGAAAATGGCGGACAAACAACATCGGGAGTGTCCTTGGGAAGACAAAGAGTGTCTAGACGCGAGGATCTGGCGCTGATGACAATGCGGACATTCAGCGGGAGAGCTTGAATATTTGCGTTACAGAGATCACGAACAAAACATTTTTCCGGTTGTCCGGGTCGTGTAGCCGCTGTTACCGCGTTGTCCGCCGCATCAATAGCAACCACGAGCAAGGCATCCGGAAATGCCTCGCTCATCACGGAGGATGAATCCGCCAACCGCTTTAAAAAACGACCTATATCAAGCGGTTGCCGTTCACCACGAGGGATCAGAAATGGTGTTCCGAGATCCAGAGCCAGTTCGTTGGTTATCTGGAGGAAAGCGTTTTCGGGCAAATGTCGCTTTTCGTCGGCAAACAGGTACTGTCCAGCCCCAAAACAATCGTAAACGGTAAAGGATGAACCTTCTGGCAGAAGCGCCTTCAATTGCAGCAGCATGGTCGTTTTCCCACAGCCACCGGGACCGTGCAGACACACCAGACGGTGCCCTTGATGTAATAAAGCGATAAGCTTTTGGGACACCTCTCTCAGAATGGGTTTGCCGGTAGCATTGATCTTTTGGGGACAAGGGAAAAGCGCATGAAAATCCGAGACATCAAACCATGACAGCACGGTTCTGGCAGTTATGAACTCACCATACCGTTCACCCAGCATCAGTTCTCTGATCCTTACAGTAAGCTCTGCAAAGTCAATTGCAGCGTTTCCCTCAATGAGACGGCCTATAGCCCGAATTACCTTTTCCCGATGAGTGAACCGGGAGGAACAGCCGCATTCTGAAAAATCCAGGGATTCGAAAAAATTTGCCAGTTCATCGCCTTTTAAGCCAATTGCCTTCACAACTTCTGAGTGCTCTTTTTTAATTTCAGGCGGAACTTTTCCTCTCGCGGATCCAACAGTGACTATTTTCAACACATCTTCAGAAATTGACTGGTTACTTATCAAACGGATCTTCAAACTGGCGTCGGCTCTTTTTCTTTTTTGCGCGTGGCGGTAATCAACTGCCAATTTCCTGAAAAGGGAATTATTCCCCTTTTTGGCGGTATTCTTACAGAGGCGAGAAACTGACCATGCCTGCTTCGGGTCACTTGAGTATTTTAGTTGAACAAGATCGATGAGTTCTGCTGTTTCAAACTTTTCTCCGCTATAGAAAAGGGCACAGTCAACACTGTCCCAATGAGGCCCACCGTCGGCGGAATTCTGCTCAGCCGGAATTCCTTCTACTGTAACTGCTTTCAGATTTGTTTTCGGATCTAGCAGAGCAAGAACCTGCTCAAGCGCCCACAACTCATGGAATTGGTCGCCAGAATTTGAACCGCGCGCACCTCGGAAATCAGCTATATTTACCATTGATAAAGCATCCTAGGTTTCTTCAACTTTCTTCAGTTTTTTAAAATCATCGAGAATAAGGGTCATGAGCATACAAAGTACGTTTATGCTATTGCCTCGAATAAACTGGATTCAAACGCTTCCCAAGCTTCCGAGCGGATTTTTTCGGCATGTTCTCGTATTTCTAAACACTTTTGTGATGAGCTTTTCAGGGCATCCAATAATGATTGTTGTGCAGGTAAAGGAGGTAGTGGCAATGGCATAGCCGCAACTTCTTTACTGTTAATCGAGGACAAGTTGGTTGTCCGTTTAGCTTTTGAACGGAAATAAGCTTGTCCGAAAGAACTGTTAATGACGGCCAAACCAAACTCGGGAACCACCTTTGCTTGATCGAAGCGGACACGAAGAACATGATTTTGATGAACGCAGTCTTCAATTTCTCCTTGCCAGATAGCCCCGCGCCCGACCAATTCTGCGCTATTTCCTTCGCACATAAGTACGTCGCCCTTTTCAAGGCGGAGCTTAGTCATTTCCTTATCTGGTACATTGATGTATTTGATGACTCGCAAATCAAGTTCACCGCGTTGTACATTTGCCACTCTCAAATAAGGTCTGGGATGTATACCGGGCCGATTAGAGGGGCATTTCTGAATACCATACGTAACTTTGCCAACTTCACTGATTTTTGTCATCGGCCATTTCGTTGAATCCGCAACAACGTTGCCAGCTACCCCTCGTAAAATCCCCTCATGACTCCAACGCTCAACATCCTTGAATCTAGCCACGAACACAGGGCAGTCAGGTAAGGCGATTGACGGTGCTACGCCTAACGCTTCTTCGATGGCTCGAAATCCACTTTCTTCGACGGCTTGAGCTTCCTGTTCCAGTTTGGCGGCATGGTTGAGCGCAAGGGAATATGCATCAATCAATTTGTCTTGCTCAGACAATTCAGGCACAGGAACACTTAGGCTTAGAAAACCCGCTGGCGTAACCCGTTTGCGGCCACTGGTTCCCGAAGCCTTGCGCTGAAGATCAGCTTTGAAGTGTTCTGCTCGAAGGAGATAATTCAGATATGTTGGTCTGAGTTTTACCTTATCTGGAATCAACACGGGGTATTCGCTAGAGACAACTGCCTTGGGAAAGCTATCAGGAATCAGACCGACGGCACCATTACGTGCATCGATCTTTGAAAACACGAGATCCCCAGGGTATGCGGCGAACATAGACCCCTTGAAAACTTTGTCTCTATCGCGAGGGATTACAGCACCGGAAAACTTGATGGTGATTGCCTGCCAATCGCCCAAATCACCGCTAAACTGAAGGGTTTCACGTCTTTCAGTTAGAACTTCACTAAGCGCCCGCATCGGATAAATACTTGTTCGCTCTTCCGTTGCCTCTTGCTCGATCCAGCGTTCAACATCCCTCCACCGCCGGATCAAGCAGCAGAGGGTACCTGAAAATTTGGCATCGCCTCCGACTGAGCACCTTGGGCCAACCATGTTTCATAATCCCGGTAAGCCTCGAGTATATTGGGTAGTTCGCTGGGCACTCCTTCACCCGTTTCACCAGTGGAGGTAATACCAACCGTCTTAGGGGCGGCAACAAACACCGGATAATCAAACAGCTCGCGCACCCGTCCCCACAGAGCAGCGGTGTGGGCTTCATCAATTGACCGGTATTTGGCCTTGAGTTCCGAAAAATGAGCATCGCTGGTCTTTTGCACCAGTGCTAGAGCGGCTTGAGCCTGACGTTTGAGATCGGCGGCGGCTTTCTTATGTTCCTTTTCCACGTCCCCTATCCATGTGGGCTTACCCTGCAACGTGGGACCAATTGCACGAGGATAGGCAGGCGGTGTGCCCCGTTGCCAGGAGGGCAGTTTACGTGTCAATCCAAAGATTGCCAGTTCCGTTAACAGACGGATTACCTCGGTGTCATTGCTATTGATAATGCGGGGTGCATATTCGGCACTCAGCGTAGTGCGCTGGGTATCGTAGCCGGCGTCAAGATCGCTATGTGCCTGTGTCCAGGCAGCTTCCCAAGCAATGGCTTCTTCAGCAGAAAACTTGTGCAAGAAAACCAATGAAGCCTTGACAGTGGCGTTGCTGGAACGAAAGGTTTCTTCCGGCAGACTGACAACAGCCAGGAGCTTTGCCTTACCTTCGGCCCACCGGCGCAGCCACGCCAGAGAAGGGTTGTTGAGATTGCCATCGGGGAGAACGATCCCCATGCGGCCACCGGGTCTGAGCAGGTTCAGGCAGCGCTCGACAAAAATCAACTCGGTTGGCCGGTTATTTTTCCCTTTGCCGATTTCGAACATGTCGAGAATCGGTTTACCTTTCCCTTGTCCCTTGTCGTTCGTTTCTTCTGCAGCTTGGAGCAGGCGTTGATGGTTTTCTTCCCATTCCGAGCCGTAGCGTTCCCTGCAACGTGTCAGATACGCCTCATCAGTCGGCACACGGGTTTCTTCGCTGCCACCAACCCGTTGATCTTCGCCAACATTGGAGCCGAAGGGCGGATTTGTAAGTACCAAGTCAAATCGATTGTCAAAGATGCCGTTTATCCCCAGTAGCCCATCATGGTAGTGAATACCGCCATGACCATCGCCGTGCATGATCATATTCATCTTGGCAGTGCGGGCAGCGCGAGGTTCGGCATCGGTTCCATAGATGCACTTCCACGCCAGTCGGCCAACACGGGTATCGATTGGTTTGTTGTCATCGCCGCTAGGCAATATTTCACGGTTGAGGCGAGCAAAGGCTTCTTCTATTTGCCGCTCTTCTTCCTCTTCAGGCAGTCCAAGCGCCTCAATACGAGTACGCTCATCATCCTTTTGGCGCTGAATGTCATCAATAATTCGGCCACGTACATGCTCAAAAGCGCGAATGAGAAAACCTCCGGAGCCGGAAGCTGGGTCACAAATTAATTGATCTTCTTGCGGATTGAGCAGGTCAACCATGAACTCAACGACAGGCCGGGGCGTGAAGAATTGGCCCAATTCTCCCCTAAATGTAGTTCCGAGAAAGCGCTCAAACGCCAGGCCCTTGATATCATCCCCGGTCTTAGCGAGGTCGAAGCGCTCCAGTTTTTTAACGATACGCCGGAAGGTTTCTTCGGAAATTTCCAGCTTGTCGGCTTCAGCAAACAGATCGTCAGCCTTATAATAGTTCTTTGTCAGATCAAACAGCCCATCGTGTACCAGAGGATCATTGGGCATCCGTGAGGCGGAACGTCTGTCGAGGTAGTCGGTGGTAAATGTGCCATGAAGGCCGGAACGCTCAACGTACATTTTGATAAAAAGGACTTTCGAGATGGTATCAAAGGCTCGGCCAGGGTCCATCTTGTGCACGTCCCTCAAGATGCTATGGCAGTCAAACAGCAGATCCTGAAACTCTTTCCGGTTGAAAGTGCGCAACGATTCACGGATTTTTTTCAACTTTTTAGCATTTTCCCAATCATCGGCCTTGGGAATCTCGTTAATTGCGACGAATTGCCCTGGAAGACCGGGGACAAGCCTGAAAATAGCGGTGTGACGTGTGTTGGTTGCAATGAAAAACTCGCAGCCGACTGCGCGGGTGTAGGATTCTCCTTGGTAATAGTCCCGCTCTTGAATCTCGATTGAGTCGGTTTTGCACTCTACAACAAGAACCGAAGTGCGGTTTGCTAATTTGTCAGCAACCGACTGCCAGATAACAATATCTGCTCGCGGGCTCTTGTGGCCGTGCAGCGTACGGCGTTCTTGATCCATTTGTTCCAGCGTATAACCGTAGTGCTCAACTAGCACGCGGATAAAGCGCTGCCTGACGATTTCTTCCGGTTTGTTGGTCACGTCTCGCCATTCGTTTCGTAACGGAAGCCATAGCCAGTTACCTTCCTGATGCAGGCCATCAGCTATTGCAGGAAAGGGCATGCTGGGTTTGATTGATGGTTTTTTTATCTTGGACATGCGATGAGCCTCATATATGCAATTTGGGAAAAAATTGATGAAGTTGATTTACATTGGATTTTCAGCTATGAAAAAGCCGCCTGTCAGCACTTAGGAGACAATGCGGCTTTAGTTCGAGCGATATGTTCTGAAGGGCACAGAGCCCATCTCTTTACCCTCCATAAATGCATTAAATTACGATAGGTTAATACACCTTTTGGCCTCCAATGTCAACGGGATACGCTCAAAGGATGAAGGATGAGGGATGAATTATGAACAAATTCCTTCATCCTTGATTATTCATTTCGTTTCTTCCTCCAAAATTTGCAGATAATCAGCATAGATGTACCGTTTGTCTCTCTTGCGGCCGGTTTTCTCATTCAGGATACTGACATTTTCAAGCTGGGAAATTAGCGTGGAAGCAGCCTGATAAGATAGTGAAATCACGGGCTATGTCGTTTACCGAGACATATGGTGCGTAAAAGAGCTTTTCCAGAATGGTAAATCCACAGCCGAATCGACGGTCACTACAACACCCGCATCACTACCACTTATTCAAGTTATCTTGAACAACACAGCATGTTTTCGTTTGTTATTCAAGAGCACCGACTTTCAACGTTAAACAATCTGTGTTCCGTTGGCGGCGCCCTTGTTGGCGAATTCCGAGGCTATGCCAAAACCTTCGATAAAAGCTTTGACCTCCCTCGGAGATCCGTGGAAAAGATCAATACT
>JBGQIO010000181.1:0-7680 GCA_041498515.1 Anaerolineae bacterium | reverse complement strand
GAGCCTGAGTGTAATCTTGAAACGCCTGGGGTATGTCTTTTTGGCTGCCGGCGTTCTACTGGGAATTTCGATGATATTCTCCTACGATGTGATCAAAATCGACTGGCCGTCTTTCATGGAGATCCAACCATCCTACCAACCAATGGAAGATCCACTCCCAGTCCCGGCGCAGTCCATACCGATCGAGGGCCCGGCTTATATTCCCAACATGGGCGCGCCAACGAACCCCGTTCCGGCGGACGATGTCTCGGCGGCGCGCGGGTCCGAGCTCTTTCATATCAACTGCTCAGCCTGCCACGGCGCTGAGGGAAAAGGTAACGGTCCCGTGGCGGCCTTTCTGCAGAAAAAGAAGCCCGCAGACCTGACCAGCCCGGCCGTACAGTTTTTAAGCGACGGCGCCATCTTCATGGTCATCACGAACGGGATGCCTGGAACCATGCCGGCACTCAATGAAAACCTAACCGTCCGGGAACGCTGGGACGTGGTTAACTTCATCCGTACGTTAAAGTAACGAGGGCGAACATGGATGATTTTCGTAAAATAATATACGGGGTGTTGATCGGGTTTGTGCTTATGATCGTGGGGTGGATCTCCTTCCTGGCCTTTACAGGATGCGGCTTCGGCCTAAACTGTGCGGCGGCACTGCCAAAGGTGGACCGCACCTCCATCCCAACTTTGTACCCGGCAACACTTCCCATCCCAACCCGCCTGCTGAATGCGGCCGCGGCCGTCACTTCCAATACAACCGTTCCATCTTCCGGCACTTCTTCTCCTGCAGAAGGTGAGGTAGCCATCGCCCGTCCGTCGAACCCCGGTGGAGCGGGTGCAGCCATCAATCTAACCGGTGATGCCAACTCGGGCAAGCAGATATTTGCCACAAATTGTCAAACGTGCCACAATACCGAAGGCAAGGGCGATATTCCCAACCCGGGTTCAACGGATGGAACGGTTCCTCCACTTAACCCGATCGACCCTTCCCTCATCAGCGCGGATGCCAAGACTTATGCAACCAACATCGATCTGTTCCTGGAGCATGGTTCAACACCGGAGGGGGTTGGTCCGACTTTCAGCATGCCGGCCTGGGGTGACAAAAAGGCTTTGAACCCACAGCAGATCGCGGATGTCATCGCTTATGTCGTGAGCTTAAACCCGGTGACTAATCCGGGTGCCACGACCGCGCCGACGCCTTTGGGCGGTGTAGATATAGCCCGTCCATCGAACCCCGGTGGAGCGGGTGCAGCCATCAACTTAACCGGGGAGGTTAACTCCGGGAAGCAGATATTCGCGAGTAATTGTGTAACATGTCATAATACGGAAGGAAAGGGCGGGATCGCCAACCCCGGTTCAAGCGACGGGACAGTACCTCCCCTTAATCCGATCGATTCCACTTTGATAAGTTCCGATTACAAAACTTATGCTACCAACCTGGATTTATTCATCGAGCACGGTTCCACGCCAGAGGGACCCGGTCCGACATTTACGATGCCGCCCTGGGGTGATAAGAAGACCTTAACCTCGCAGCAGATCGCTGACGTGATCTCTTATTTAATAAGTTTGAATCCTGCGTCTCCGACCAGCAGTGGAGCACCCACCAGCGCAATAACCGGCGTGGCAACAGGTGCTACAGCAACCGGTTCTCCAGCAGCACCTTCTGCGGGTGTAACGCCATCTCACACAGAGCCGGAACCCACAGAGGAAGCTGCTCACCCGTCGAATCCGGGCGGCCCGGGCCCTGCGATCGATCTAACCGGGGATGCCACCTCGGGGCAGCAGATCTTTGCGACCAACTGTCAAACTTGCCATAATGCCGAGGGCAAAGGCGGCGTCCCCAATCCCGGTTCGAGCGATGGTACCGTCCCCGCCCTCAACCCGATCGACCCGACTCTCAAGGACCCGGATCTCAAGACCTTTGCAACAAACCTCGACTTGTTCATCGAGCACGGCTCAACGCCAGAAGGAAACAATCCGACCTTTACCATGCCTCCCTGGGGCGATAAGAAGGCTTTAAACCCCCAGCAGATCGCGGATGTAATCGCTTACCTCATTGGCTTAAACAAATAAATTGCCAGAGAGGAACTATTAAATAGAACAGTCCCCGTCAAAATTTAACGGGGACTGTCGATTTCCTGGTCCGCCAAGTTCATGATTTGAGAAAAGGTATCCTGATAAGCACGGTCAGACCTGTGCCCGGTTTGCTTTCGGCCCAGATGCGACCATTGTGCCTTTCCACGATGGACTTTGCGATGGCAAAGCCCAGGCCGGAACCGCCTGCTTCCCTGGTCCGTGAAGTTTCCGTGCGATAAAACCGTTCAAAGATCTTATCCAGTTCAGCGCTGGAAACGCCGGGCCCGCTATCCTGAACCTTCATTTCAATCATCTTATCGAAGACCTCGGCAGTTAAGGTGATGTGCCCGCCCTCCGGGGTGTACCGAAGGGCATTTTCGAGAATATTGCTAAACACTTCCTTCATTCGTTGGGGATCTATCTCCATCTCGGGCAGATCGGCGGCAGCTTTTACTGAAAGGGTAATCTTTTTCTGTTTAGCCTGGTGGCTATATGTCTTTTTAGCATCATGGAGTAATTTTTCAGGCGGGTATGGCCTGACGACCAATTTAAGCTCACCCGCATCCGCCATCGATAAAGTGCGAAGATCATCCACCAAATGTTCAAGGCGTTCGGCTTCTTCACGGATGATCTCAAAGGTCCCGTTAGACGCAGGTAATACGCCATCATGAACCGCTTCGGTATGTCCCAGGATAATACTGATGGGGGTACGGAGCTCATGAGCAATGTCGGCCGTCATCTGGCGGCGAAGATTTAGGGAGCGGACCAGGTCGGCATTCATGTGATTGAAGGAAGAGGCCAGTTGGCCTAACTCATCGCGCGAGCGCACCGGTACTTGATAAGCCAGGTTCCCCTCGGACACAATTTGCGTGGCTGCCGTCAGTTCACGAATGGGACGGGTTAATGTGCGTGACAAAATGATCGCCAGCAAAAGGGCCAACGCAATCCCCGTCAAACCACCCAGCAGGATCTGGAGATTGATCCGGTCCAAAAACGTCGAACCAGGCTGGCTGATCCTGAAAACCGGTCTGTTGATCAGGAGGATCCCAACGGTCTGATCACCGGACCGGATCGGTATCCCGTTCGTGGTATTCGATGAAGGGAGGATATCGCCCACCTGATATCCCTCACCCGCCAGCAAGACCTGGTCTGTTTTGCTATCCACCAATGTAAAAGGACCCCTTTCAAATTGAGGGGTTGGCATCGGAGGCTGCTGGGGGGCAAGTTTTGCATTGGAAATACCCGCCCATGATCCATGCTGTTGATAATAATCTGAAAAGGCAACGACGATGCTCGGCCGATTTTGGTCGATCAGGAAGGAGCGGAATTCCTCGTTGCTTCTCCAACGAGTGAAAAGCACAACCAGCAAGGTGCTGATCATGCTTACAGCGATAAAAGCCAATACCAGTTTAAACGTGATGGAGCGCATAACGGTCATATCCTAGCGAAACGATACCCGACACCGTAGACCGTTTCAATGTAATGAGGCTTGCGGGGGTCATGTTCGATCTTGGCCCGTAAATTCTTGATATGCAGATCAATCGTACGTTGATAGCCTTCGTAGCGAATGCCCTGGATAATGTCGAGCAGATCGAGGCGGGAGAAAACATGACCAGGGGCGGTCATGAGGGCGGCGAGTAAATCGAACTCGGAGGGAGTCAGATCAACATAATTCTGATTAATCCTGACAGAACGACTATCCCGGTCAAGTATGACGTCGGCAACCCGCAGTACCTTGGCTGACGGTTCCATTTGTCCCGCCCGACGTAGTACAGCGCGCACACGTGCCATGAGCTCGCGAGGGCGGAACGGTTTGGTAACGTAGTCGTCCGCTCCCAACTCCAGGCCGATGACCTGCTCTTCCTCTTCCACGCGCGCAGTCAAAAGGATGATGGGTGTCGTATGTTCACGACGGTACGCCTCAATGAACTCGTGGCCATCCATTTCAGGCATCATAAGATCGAGGATGATCAGATCAGGTTTTTCCTTATTTGCGACTGTCAGCGCTTCCCGGCCATTGAAAGCGGTCACGACGCGGTAACCTTCCTGGTTGAGATAGCTTTCAACCAGCGATACCAGGCGTTTTTCGTCGTCAACGACCATGATCGTCTTTGTCATGAGTCTTTCTTCGGTTCCTCCTATACCCGTAAATGGGTATAACGAAGCGTTCTTATTTCGAACATTTTCAGCTCTCAGTGCTAGCTCCTTAATTTGGTTTCCAGGAGCCTGATCACCTGATTTATCACCAGGTTGGAAAGAGCGTTCTGGCGGGCTTGGGCCGTCTGGGCCGCCGTCTGTGCAGAACTAGCCTGTGTAGTGGTGCTTGATCCGGCGCCACCATTATTTCTGAACCCACCACCAAACCCGCCACCCGGTCCACCACCGCCCGGCCCACCGCCTCCAAATATGAACCCGCCGCCGTTACCTCTATTTCCTCCTGAATTAGTTGTTCCTCCTGACCCATTTGCTTGAGCCTGCTGCTGGAATACGGTAAAAATATCGGCTTGGGTCATTTGCATACTGTTGATTGTCTTAATTTGTTCAGGGGTCATGGTCGTCTGGATTTGATCCACAACGGCAGCGACTTCCTGAGGGGCGGAGGAGCTGCTGGAATTCAACTGGAATAACAACTGCCAGAGGGGAAGCAGGTTGGCAGCCATCTTAGGGTCAACAGCCTGCCGGGTACCCTCCAATTTTATCGTCCCAAGAGCCAGTTTCGACTCCGGATTCAAGGGCCGATTTCCGCCAGTACTGTTACGAAAGCTATTCGTTGAGGCGCTATCCGTTGATGTGCTATTCGTTGACCCGCTGCCGCTTCCGCACGCCGAAAGCACGAATAGGATGGTAATCAAGGTTATCAACAAAGAAACTTTTTTCATTCGTCTATTCCTATTCATATCTAAGTGCTTCGATCGGATCTAATTGTGCGGCACGGTTCGCCGGGTAATATCCAAAGAAAATGCCCACCAGCGCGGCCGAACCAAAAGCAAGGAAGATGGAGGAGGGAACGATCACCGTGCGCATACCACTGACACCACCGAACAGCACAGAGCCTACCACACCTACGATCAGCCCCAATGCTCCACCGATCAGGCTAAGCATAAAGGCCTCCGCCAGGAACTGGATGCGGATGTCGTCCGTCGTTGCTCCGACCGATTGGCGGATGCCGATTTCCCGGGTCCGTTCGGTAACGCTGACGAGCATAATGTTCATGATACCAATCCCGCCCACTAACAAGGACACACCCGCCACCCAAGCCAGCAGGGAGCGGAAGGCAGCCGTGGTCGCTTCCTGAGTGCTGATAATATCCTGCTGGGTTGTGATCGAGAAATCAGGATTGCTGGCAGTCACGTTGTGGCGATTGTAAAGCAAAAGTTGGATCTGCAGGATGACATCAGTGAGCGGTTTGGACGGATCCACCTTTACATAGATCAACCGGACTCTATCACCGAGGAATCTTGCAAATTCCGACGGCGTGAACTTTTCAAAAACGACCGTGATCGGTAAGTAAAGACGGGCATCATAATCCACACCGCCGACCGAGCCTCTTGGAGCGAAAACGCCGATGACCGCCAATTGGGTATTGCCAACGATCACATATTGTCCGATCGGATCGGTATTCCCGAATAACTGCTTAGCAAGGCCGGAACCAAGGATGGTTTCTTTCTGCTTAAGGTCGACGGCCTGCTGGTCGAAGAAATTCCCGCTCGCAATTTTCATACCACGAACATCTGGAAAATCGACGGTAGTCCCCAGGATGTCGATGCCGGTTAACTTCACACCGTTGCCCGAAATGTCCTGGGAGGAACCTTGCTCGACGGTAACACCCAGCACACCTGGTACTTGCTGGTCAATTGCGGCTGCATCCGAAAAGACCAGCCCAGTGCTTTCCTGGTTCGTCCGGCCCTGGGCTCCGCCGCGGGTGAAATTGGGTGTAATGAACACCAGGTCCGAGCCGAGACCGGTGATCTGATCGCTGATGGTCGCTTCGGTACCCGCGCTGATCGAGATCACCATGATGACCGCGGCCACACCGATAATAATGCCCAGCATAGTCAACAGCGAACGGATTTTATTTTTTAAGATCGCGTCCCAGGCGATCCTGGCAACTTCTCGTATTTTCATAATATCATCCTCACAAAGTTATTACATCGACCATAGAATAATTAATCTTGATGTCGCTCATACCAGAGTTCATGACTACGCGTTTGTCAGAGAATTACGCGGTACCCCGTTATTTCGGTCTCTTCCATGGTTCGTCAATCTTTTGCTCGATGCTCTTTCCATTGTGCGTCACTGTATCAACCAGACCGTCCCGTAATTCGATGGTACGCTGTGTATGCGCGGCAATTTTCGGGTCGTGGGTCACAATGACGATCGTGGCTCCCTGTTGATGGATCTCGTGCAGCAGGTTCATGATGTCGGCTCCGGAGTGACTATCGAGATTGCCGGTAGGCTCATCGGCGATGATCATGACAGGATTGTTAATGAGCGCCCGGGCGATCGCCACGCGCTGCTGCTGACCACCGGAAAGTTCCTGAGGCTGATGATCCATCCTATCGGCAAGGCCAACTTTCAGGAGCACCTCGCGTCCCAGGGCTTCACTTTCTTCAGGCGTTTTGTGATCTTCCGGGCGACGATCGTATATGAGCGGGAGCATGACATTCCGCAAGGCAGTGGTGCGGGGAAGCAAGTTGTAAGACTGAAAAACGAAGCCGATCTTCTTATTGCGAATGGCGGCCAGTTCTTTGTTATCCAGGTGGCTGACATCCTGGTTATCCAGGATATATTTGCCATCCGTGGGCCTAGACAGGCACCCAAGGATGTGCATGAGGGTACTTTTTCCAGAGCCCGAAGGGCCCATGATCGCCACGAACTCACCCGCCGCTATTTTCAGACTCACACCGTTCAAGGCCGTAACGCTAGCATCACCCAACCCAAAAACTTTGGTTAGATTCTGCGTTTCAATGATGGTTTGCCTGCTCATGGTTTTAATGTTCCAATCAGGCCGGTACTGACGACATCACCCGGCTGCAATCCGGAGGTGATCTGCGCATTGACCAGGTCTTTGAGACCGACCTGAACGGATTCGGAAGTAAACTTTCCATTTCTCATCACCATTACAGTATATGTCCCGGGTGGATTTTCATGCAAGGCGGTCAGAGGGATAAGCACGGCATTTTGAGCCTGGCCTGCGATGACCGTCACGGAAGCGCTCATGCCCATCAATAAATTAGTTTTGGTAGGATCCAACTGTACCAAACCACTGACGACCGCAGAGCCGGAGGAAGTATCGAGAGCCGGATCCACCTCAACGACCTTGCCTCTAAAAGTTTGGTCAGGGAGAGCGTTGAAGACCACGTTGGCGGCGTTCCCGACCTGGAACATTTGATAGTCTGATTCATCCACATAGGTTTTTACGAAAAGTTGACTCAAATCGCCCTCGACGATGATCGCACTGGAACTAACGTTGTCACCCAATTGGGCGCTGACCGACATGATGGTTCCGTCAACAGGGGCATAGATCTGAGTGGCATCCAGGGCAGCCTTGGCGGATTGCACATTGAGTTTGGCGGTTTCGAGAGCTGCCAGATTGGTGCCGGTAGCAGTTGCCGG
>JBGQIO010000180.1:0-7695 GCA_041498515.1 Anaerolineae bacterium | reverse complement strand
TGTCTGTGTTGCAGGTCGCCGCGGAGGGCGAGGCTTTTAAATTGGCGGATGAACTGAAATCCAGAATGAACGTGCCGGAGATACCCATTTATGAATTGCCTCCTGCTATTTCTGTTCATAGCGGGCCGAAAGCGATGGGCGTCGGGTTCTTTACGTAGACGCGCCGTTTGGCTGTGCAAAGGCGGATGGTATAATTTACGCGCTAAATATTAATTTCACAAGGCAGTAGTTTGGTAAGGAGCTCCCATGTCAGGTCATTCCAAGTGGTCAACCATAAAACGCAAAAAGGGCGCCGCCGATGCCAAGCGCGGCGCGGTCTTTACCCGTCTGACGCGCGAAATTGTAATGGCCGCCCGGGATGGCGGCAGCGATCCGAATGCCAATTTCCGCCTGCGCCTCGCGGTGGACAAGGCCCGTTCAGAGAACATGCCCAAAGATAATATCGAACGCGCCATTAGACGCGGCTCGGGTGAAGATAAAGAAGGCATTGTCTTCGAACAGATCTATTATGAAGGTTATGCTCCGCATGGGGTGGCCGTAATGGTTGAGACCGTCACCGATAACCGCAACCGTACGGTGTCGGACCTGCGTCATGCGTTGACGAAGGCGGGCGGTAATATGGGTGAAGTTGGATCGGTGGGCTGGCAGTTCGATCGCGTGGCTTACTTTTCGTTCCCCGCCAGCGCCATGAATTACGATAAAGCATTTGAACTTGGCATCGAGGCGGGCGCCAACGATGTCGTGGAAGATAACGGTACGATCGAGATCATCGGCCCGGTTGAGACCTTCAAAGACATTGCGAACCGCCTGCACGCGGCCGGTGTCCAACCTGAAGAGGCCGGCCTGCGCATGATCCCCAAACAAGAAATGGAACTTAGCGTGGAACAGACCGTGCATGTTTTGAAGGCCCTCGAAACGATCGAAGAGCTGGACGATGTGCAAAACGTATTTTCCAACCTGAAGATGACCGAAGAAGCATTGGCTGCTCTTGAAGCTGCATAAAGAGATCAGCTCAAAGTTCATAGAGGATGCGGAGAGAAACTCCCTGAACCCTGGTTCCTTCGACGTAATTTTTATAACATGACGTTAACTACTCACTGCCCCTATATGAAATATCCGAAAAAAAGGATGTGCGCAGGGCGTACGCCCTGCGCACATCCTTTTTTTCGGAATTCTTCGCCCCAGGCTGAGAGCGTGGGGCGAAGGTGTGAGTAGTTATTAATGACTCTAGCACTTGGCATTGATCCGGGATCGGCCACTACCGGCTACGGACTCGTGCGCCTTGAGCAAGATGGAAACCTGGAAGCAGTTACATTTGGCGTCATCTTAACACCACCGCATATCCCCGACCATCAACGGCTGTTGATGATGTATGGCGACTTGAAAGAATTGGTCGCTCTCCACCGCCCTGATACCTGCGCGGTGGAGAAATTGTTTTTCCAACGGAATGTGTCGACAGCCATTACAGTCGGACAAGCGCGCGGTGTAGTGCTGTTGGCCATTGCCGAAGCGGGGCTCGACCTGGCGGAATATACGCCGAATGAAGTTAAGCAAGCGGTAGCCGGTTACGGGTCCGCTGACAAACGCCAGGTACAGGAGATGGTGCGAACGCTGCTCGGCCTGCCGGATATTCCCCGCCCTGATGATGCTGCCGACGCACTGGCAATTGCCATCACACATCTGCACACTCACAGATATTAACCACAAATCGGCCGGTCAAAACTTCAAAAAAACTTTCGCCATCAACGCTGTGTATACATCCGTCTTACTCTGTGGTTAAATTGACCCATGATAGCAACCCTGCGTGGCGAAATCATCCAAATTGAGGATAATGCCCTCATTATCGAAGTTGGGGGTGTTGGATTACGGGTCTTTGTCCCTGCACCTGTCCGTGGACGGATGAAGATCGGTGAGGCTGTCCTGCTCTATACCCACCTTGTTGTACGTGAGGACGCACTGAGCCTCTACGGTTTCGAGACCCAGGCCGACCGCGAGTTGTTCAATATGTTGCTGGGGGTTGACGGCGTTGGCCCCAAGGTCTCGTTGTCGGTGTTATCAACCCTCACGCTCGATACCGTCCAACGCGCGGTCTTTACGGAAGAAAGTGAGATCCTCAGCCGCGTGCCGGGCGTAGGCAAAAAGACTGCACAGAAGATCGTGCTTTACCTGCATGACCGTCTCAAGCCTGCCGACGCGCTGTCAAAAATCGCCACATTATCGGATCAAGACAGCGAAGTTCTGGCCGCATTGACGGCTTTGGGTTATTCGGTTGTGGAAGCCCAAACAGCCATTCAGTCTTTATCCAAGGATGCGCCGGAGGATGTGGAGGAACGTCTCAGGACGGCACTGCAATATTTCACCGGAAGATAAGGGTATTCCTCATGTCAATTATCGTCCAAGTAAACGCTTAGTAAAGTTCGTTTTATTTATTTGTGATCGAGGTCGTTGATCAGTAGGAGGTCAGGTAAAAGTAATCCCGTGAATGGGGGGTAAGGTAGAGATTGTTGTCTTTCTCCATTTGATCCAACAATTGGACCGCCATCAAAGGCCGGCCCGGATTGCCAGTAGGCTGAAAGATGGCAAAATGAGCGTAGTGCTGATTGATATCCAGCTGCATGGCATTATACGCGCCGGCATCCAGTAAGGCCTCAGCCAGGGTCCCGATCGAAGTTCCATTTCCAACCGCATAAATTAAATAACGAGAGTCCTGGGTGATGCCAACTCCGGTTCGCCAGGTGATATCCTGGTTGCGGATCGTGTTGCCCCACATCACATAATTGACAACGTTTACCATCTGATTGACCTGGCCGCTTTGTACAATGAGAGGGCAGTTTTGTCGGAAGGCAATCAAATCCGGCGTAGGAGAAATCCCCCCTTCCCACGCTCCGATATTCACATGCCCGTCGCGATAAATGGCCAGCGTCGCTAAACCGGGTTGCGGGGGTAAAAGAGTCACTCCATCGACCATCATTCCATAATTCCCGTTTATCGCCTTAAAACCTCCATTGAACGCAGCGATAAGACGGCTCTGGTCCGCCATGGGGATCATCCCCAGATTGGGAATGGCATTCACGACATTCACTGTATGAGACGGTTCTAGGAATCCCGGCATCATATGAAGTTGCAGCCTGGACAGGTCAATGCGAACCAATACAATGGCTGCATATGGCCGTTGCGGATCGAGTGATACCAATGTCTGGGCCATCAAGGGTACGCCGTTCATTGTTGGGCCGTAGGCTTGCCAACCGATCTGGGGCAGGGCGCTCACGACATCCGTAGTCGTTGGAGCGGTTATAGCTTGGGTAGGCTGATTTGAAGCGTCGCTTGTCGGAAGGAGTTTTCTGGCAATCAGGGGTTGTTGGATTATAGTGGGCTGGTTAAGACTGATTTGTAGCTTGCCCCCATTATGGGCCGCCATATATTGGTAGACCGTATCCTTTATGCGGAACGACACACTCTCCAGATCAGCTACCGGCTGGGGTCCCATTGCTGACCTTAATAGGTCGGCTGCTTGTGCACCGCTGGCGGGTGATACAGCGGGTAGTATGACAACAACACCAAACAAAGCCGTACAAAGCACGGCGAAACCGCAGAACAGGTAAAGCCATGAGTGCTTTTTTCTCTTGTTGTTTTGATATTGACCCCGGATCATTCAAACTCTCCATTATGAGTGTATTTAGCCGCTACCTTGCTCATAGTTTTATCAGCGAATAAACTTATCCTAATCCCGATAGATGAATACAGCATGAAGAGGCTTCAATTTAATATCTTTCTCACGATCAGACCCAAGATGAATCGGAAAATCGCATCGAAAAATCCGTTCGCTTTTCAAGTGCTATAATCCTTCCAATTTCATTTTAGCAACTTAAGGTAAATATTTAATGTACAAGTTTGATAAACCGTTATTCTTGCTGCTTGTGGTAGGCCTTGCTTCATGTGCCTCGAGAGTTCCAGTTACCGCAACACCGTTGTCACCTGTTGTGATCACGAATCCACCGACAAGTTCCGGGCCAGGAACCCCAACGGTTACACCCTCTGCAACCGCGACGGATATACCGCCGACCTCTACGCCTGATATCCAATCACTAAATGATGATGAGCTCAAATCTCATGTCGACCAGTTAGCTGCCGGCTTTCTGAAAAGTACGAAAAACCCGGGATTATCTATCGCCGTTGTATTGCCCGATCCGGGGTCGGGCCAGTTAAAAGCCATGCTCCTGAACTATGGCACGATATCCAAAGGCGGAGGAAAGTCTGTTGACTCTGAGACCGTTTATGAGTTGGGCTCTATTACCAAGCTGTTCACCGGGATTTTGCTCGCGGAGGCAGTCAATGCCGGCGAAGTCAAGCTTACCGATCCAATCCAAGCTTATTTGCCAACCGGCATAGAGGCCCCTGCATATAAGCAAATTCCCATCTCGCTGGTCAACCTTGCGACTCACCGTTCAGGTTTACCGCGCGATTCATATGCCGATAATTTCTCTGATATATATACCTGGTTGAATAGTTTTCGACTCGGTATTGCTCCCGGCTCGGAGTATATCTATTCCAATCTTGGCTATGAAATACTTGGGGACATTTTGGCAAGAAAAGCGAACAGCGATTATGGCACGCTCGTCTTTCATTCGGTCAGCCAGCCTTTGGGGCTTTTGGATACCCGCGAGTCCCTGACCGGCGATCAGGACGCCAGGCTTGCCAAGGGATATGGGTATGATGGATCGCCTATGGATTATGAACCTGATTCCGGCGCAATGAGCAGCGCGGGCTATCTGCATTCAACTCTAAAGGATATGACTCGTTTCCTGATCGAGAACATGCAGCCGGATTCGGTTTCTCTATCTTCCTCCCTCAAGTTGGCACAAACCATACAATCCGTTGGAAGAAATCCGGGGACGGGGACCGCCTTAGGATGGGAGATTGACCGGCCTGGTACCCCTGGCGAGCGACTGTGGAAGGGAGGCGCCACCAATGGTTTCTCCAGTTATATTTCTTTTTCGAAGAATGACAGTTCGGGCTTTATCCTTTTGACCAATGGTCAGTATATTGACAACCTTGCGCTCCAAATGGCGCGTTTCTTGAATGAGCTTCACTGATAGATTCATTCTTATCTCAGGAAGGGATTATTTATGTTAAACAAAAAGATTGCCTTCATCGGTCCGGGTGTTATGGCAGAAGCGATGATCGCGGGATTGCTGCGCCAGAAACTGGCCAAACCCGGGAATATGACCGCTGCCGGTCCGCGCCCGGAACGTGGCCAGGAACTGCACGCGAAATATGACATCCGAGCTACCACGGATAATGCCGCTGCCGCCCACGAAGCAGAGGTGGTCGTGCTTTCGGTCAAACCGCAGAGATTGAGCGAGGTAATGAGAGGAATTAAGAGCATTCGCCCCGATGTCCTCATCCTGTCCATTGTGGCCGGCGCGTCGATCAAAAAGATCGGTGCAGGTTTGAAACACAAGGCTATAGTGCGTTCGATGCCGAATACACCCGGGCAGATCGGTGAGGGGATCACGGTGTGGGCTGCCTCGGCCGAGACTTCAAACGAGCAGCGGGACGTGGCGCGTGCCATGCTCGGCGCATTGGGGGCGGAGGTTTTCGTGGAAGACGAAGGTTACCTAGATATGGCAACCGCTTTATCGGGCACCGGTCCCGCCTATGTTTTCCTATTCACCGAAGCGTTGATCGACGCGGGTGTGCATATGGGCTTTCCGCGCCGTATTTCCGAACAGCTGGTCTTGCAGACCATCAAAGGCTCGACCTCGTTTTATGAACAGGCAGGACGGCATCCCGCCACGCTGCGAAACCAGGTCACCTCTCCGGGCGGTACCTCTGCCGAGGCGTTGTATTATCTTGAGAAGGCCGGTTTCCGCACTGCGATATCACGGGCGGTTTGGGCGGCGTATCAACGCTCGCTGGAATTAGGAAAAGAGCAACAGATACATATTCCTGAGTCGCACATGGATGAATCCACATAAAGAATATGGGGCTAATCCGTAAACTCCATGGACGCTAATTTACGGATAAGCTTATGACACTCGGTGATCTCGATCGTCTTCAGGGTTTTTGGAGGGCGAGAAGGGTACGCCCGCTTGATTTATAATTCGGTGGCATTTCTCACTGAAACCTCAAAACCATGTCTCTCATCTCCATTTCCTCGCTCTCCAAATCCTTTGGCGCGGAAGATATCTTCCGCGAGGTTTCGTTTTCCGTGGCAAAAGGGGCACGCCTTGCACTGGTCGGTCCAAACGGCATAGGCAAGACCACTCTTCTGCGCATCCTTGTGGGGCTGGAAGAACCCTCATCGGGTAAGGTGACACGCTCCAAGTCGCTCCGAATAGGTTATTTGCCACAGGAAGCAGATTTCCAACTCGAAGGTTCGGTCTGGGATGCGTGTATCTCCGTTTTTGCGGATTTAATTCGCCAGCAAGGAGAACTGGAAAAGCTTGAACAAGAAATGTCCGATGCCTCAAAACGGGAACAAGCTCTGGTAAAGTATGGTGCGCTGCAGGAGGATTTCGAACGTCGTGGCGGATATATTTATCAGGTTCGTATCAAACAAGTTCTCACAGGGCTGGGCTTTGATCCCTCCGACTTCACGCTCGCGCTCGATCATCTTTCGGGCGGACAGCGCACGCGTGCCTATCTCGCTCGACTGTTGCTTTCGAAACCAGACCTGCTTCTACTCGATGAGCCTACGAATCACCTCGATATAAACGCGGTCGAATGGCTTGAGGGCTATCTCAGCCAGTGGGAGGGGGCGGCGGTGATCGTTTCACACGATCGTTATTTCCTCGATCACGCTTGCAACGCTTTGCTCGAAATGGCCCTGAGCGGAGCAGAGTTCTATCGCGGCAATTACAGCATGTATTTACGAGAGCGCGAGAATCGCTGGAACCATCGCATCGAGGTCTTTGAGTCTGAGCGTAACAAGTTGTTGAAGGACCTGGAGTACATCAAGAAGAATATCTCAGGCCAGAACGTGCAGCAGGCGAAAGGGAAACTGCGAAGGTTGACGCGCATTGTGCAAGCTATCGAACAGGTGGGCATGGAGGCGGTGGTGAGCACCAACTGGTCGCAGCTGGAGGTGGAAACAACCACCAGTCCATTCAGTGTGGAAGAGGCCGAGAAGCACGTACGCTCGCTTAAGTCGCCGGTGCGCGCCACACCGAACCTGGGCCTGCACCTGCGTTCATCGCGCCGCTCTGGCGACCTGGTGATCCGGACCCACGATCTCGAAGTGGGCTATCCCGACAGATTGCTCTTCCGGGCCCCCGATATCGAATTGCGCCGCGCAGATTGCGCCGCTTTGATTGGACCGAACGGCGCAGGCAAATCAACTTTCCTCAAGACGATCCTCGGTCAACTCGAACCGCTGGCAGGTGAAGTGACGCTTGGTGCAAGTTTGCACATCGGCTACTTCGCACAAGCGCATGAGGGACTCGACCCGGAAAAGACCGTCCTCGAAGAGATCCTGGCTGCTTCCCCCGGTATGTTGCCGTATCAGGGTCGTGATTATCTGGGCAAGTATCTCTTCTCAGGCGATGACGTGTTCAAGAAAGTGTCCATGCTTTCCGGCGGCGAGCGGGGGCGTCTCGCGCTGGCGAAGCTCGCCCTGCAGGATACCAACTTGTTGCTGCTCGACGAACCGACCAACCATCTCGACATTCCGTCGCAGGAAGTATTGCAAGCCGT
>JBGQIO010000179.1:0-7698 GCA_041498515.1 Anaerolineae bacterium | reverse complement strand
TCAATCATGGTACCAGCCCAAGTTCCCTACTGCAAAAACAGCGAACAACCTGATCAACCCTTCTAATTGCAGTCTTTGGATTTGAGGTTCTAAATAAAGTACCTCACAATTCTCCCCGGATAGACAAAATTCACGCAGGGTGTGGGGGTTAATTATCTCGTGGGCAAGGAACGATCAATGTGATAAATTCTGCGGTTGGAAACAGGGTTGATAATCGTAACCAAGCACCAGCCGATAACGTGTAGCGCTGCTTGGGTCGGGCATCGAAAGAACCGTTGCAGAATAAAGCCCAAGACTGTTGAGAATAGCGTTGCGCTCAGCGGGGTCTTGTGTGGTCGTCGAATCAACCAAAACGGAAGTGCTGTAGTCCTGACGGTCAGCTGCCGAGATATGAGTACCATAACCAGCGTAGTTCAAACGATTAGCTGCCAAAGTGTCCCATCCGGCGAAAGGCGTGCCGTTCTGTACTTCAATAGAAGCTGCCTGCCTTTCGACGGCAGTTGTGGAAAGCGTTGTCGCTTCGATAAGCAGTTGTCCCAGCGATGGTTGATTGGGGAGGAGTACGTCGGCGCCGCCAGGGGTGATCCAATCTGTGATGTAAGGCGGGCGCAGGTAGAAACTACGGATGTTGGCGTTGGTCAATTTCGGCGCATAAAGAGCCAGTTTGAGGAGGTCGCCCAGTCCGAGGTCTGTTGTGATAGCACTTGAAAAGTCGTTATAGAGTTGTGGAATACGCGCTAATGAATCGGTGTTCAAGGCCTGTGCGAAGATGGCACGCAGGACCTCCTGCTGACGGCGGCCACGGTCGAAATCGCTGGATTTCAGTCGTGAGCGCGCATACCATAAGGCAAGGTCACCATCCATGTGGACGATTCCGGACTGAACGGTGTACAGCGACCAGTTATTTGCATTGTTCGGATCATAGCTTGGATCTATAAGACGCCAGTCGGTGTATGGACAGGAGACAGGGACATTTATACCGCCCAACGTATCCACTATGCGGCGGAATCCGTCAAACTCGACCATGGCGGTGTGATCGATGCGAATACCGAGGTTGTACTCTATCGTATCTCGAAGCAAACCTGGACCCCCACCGTCATATCCATCTATTACGCCGCTTTGATAGGCAGTATTGATCCGCTGCATTCCGACGGTTGGGATATAAATCCACAGGTCGCGCGGAATGGAGATCATCGAGACCTGTCCCTCTTTGGGCCAAAGGATTACCAGCACCATGGTGTCGGTGCGGAACGAACCCCCAGGTCGTTTGTCAGAGCCGATCAGGAGAAAATTCACCGAATCGTTATTGGTAAGCGGCGGTAGAGGGGTTGGTCCTTCACCCGAGGTATCCGGCACCGGCGGTGCTGCCGCGGTGGGAAATAAGGAACTTAAATCAATCGTTGGACTTGGCTGCGGGGGAGGAACTTCGGTAGGCGAGGGTGTTGTCGTCGGGAAGAACGGTTCGAGAGTAGGGACTTCAATGTTGTATAACGAGGTAGGAGTGACTTGCTCGACGAGAGGCGGTTGAAAGGGGGTAGCCGTGGGGGAGGCATTCGGTGCAACCGTGATCAATACAAATGGCAACTGCGCAGGCACTGCCGGCGGAGTACCGCAGGAAGCAAGCAAGATCGACAGCAGAAAGATAAGCCGGCGAGAGGATGAATTCATAGGATGTAAATAACTATTAAATATTTAATAAATCTCAATTTCAAAAAGTACTTGCGACCCGGCGGTGTCGATCCGCCAAACATTTATGGTAATAAGCTCCTTCGTAGAGCAAGTTCTGCATCCTATGAACTCCGGCAAAATGCAACCAGCATGGTACTCTGCGAAGTCGTCTCTGGACAAAATCGTAATTTGTTGGACTTGATCTATAACAAACCCTCTAAGGTGTTGCCGTTAGATCTGGCTGGCTTGTGTAAGTCGGGAGGATCGTGGCTGTAAACGGCAGGGGAGTTTGGGTCAGCGGCAAGGTTGGAATTTCAGTCGGCGTGTTATTAAAAGTAGGAATGGTGGTTACTCCTGGTGTGATGGTTGGGACGTTTGGAACCCATAATCGATCGCCTGGAAAAATGATTGTCGAATTCGATTTACAGTTGGCACGTTGCAGGTCATGTACGGAGGTGCCATATAAAGTGGCGATATGAAAAAGTGTATCCCCTGGCTGGACTACATAGCCTCGCACCCACCCTGGGAAAGGCCCGCAAGGTATTGTTGTATTTGCCGGCAAGGGCGGCACATAAATGCCATAACCTGGCGGAAGGCTTTGAGCGGATAAGCAGTTAGCATCCGCCAATTGATCGGGTGTGATCCGATATTCCGCGGCTATGCTCGATAACGATTTTCCCGATTGAACAGTTATAAAAATCCATCCGGAAGGAGGAATGCAATTCGTTAAAATAGGCGAGGTCTGGGTCGGTGAGGGTTGATTTATCCGAGTTGCAGCAGGGCCGGCCGGGGTTGGGCTAACCTGTGTGGGGTTAACCTGGGGCAGGCCAACCTGGGTGGTGGATATGGGGGGCAGAGTTTGCGGGCGGGCAGTAAAGCTGGGGGTTGAAGTAGCTGTTGAGGCGATTTTATTTTCGGCCAACGCCAAAGAAAGTCCACCCACCACGAGAACAATAGAGATCAAGGCATAAAAAAGGCCACTCCCCAATTGGCGGGCGGCCTGCATTATTTGGCTTCCTTTCTGGAACGCTGGTCTATAGTGTCTTTGACAATCGGCAGAAGCACATTGAAGGTTGCGCCGGCACCCGGCAGGCTTTCGACCCAAATCCTTCCATGTTGTGCTTCGGTCAATGTCTTTGCGATGGAAAGCCCAACTCCCGTATCGCCGACACCCTGGATAAGGACGTTATCAGCTCGATACAACCGTGTAAAGACCCGGGGCAAATCCTCTTCCGGGATACCGCCACCGCTGTCAGTGACCTGGATCATAACGTATTCAAGGTCATCATCCTTAGTGGTCTGGACTTTGAGACTAATCGTGCCCTCGACAGGTGACGCCGAGCCAGCGTTTTGCAATAGATGGATAAGGATCTGCTGCAAAGCTTCGCGGTCAGCGTTGACCGAGGCGACTTTCCTGGGAAGATCGAGGTGCAATGAAATATTTTTCTCGCGTACCTGACTGCTTGTATACGCCATCGCATTATCAATGATGAGGTTTAGATCCATCGCCTCGGGTCTGAGGTCCGCCAGGTCAACTTCAAGTGTATTGAGCTGGATCATGTCATCGATCAGGTTACCCATGCGCTCCGTGGAAGCTTTAATCCGTTCAATGAATTTACGCTGCAACGCGCCCAGAATGCCCACCGATTCACCGAGCAGCAAATCGGTATACCCGATGATGGAGGACATTGGTTGGCGCAGTTCCTGTGAAATGGAAGCTATCACTTCAGCTTGTTCATTGTGACGTTCGCCTTCGTTCTTCTTCTCCTGTGTTAGGATTTTGCGGTTTGCCTCGGCCAACTGGTTCTGCAATCGTGCCACTTCCAACAAAGAGGCCTTTAATTCCTTCTCCATTTGCGGCTCATCGAGTTTGTCGTTATTTCGGACTGCTTCCAGTTCATGCTGAAGCTGCTGAATCGTCCGAAGCGACTCTTCCTGGACCGACTTCAATGCCACCAGCTCTGCAACTGCCTGTTCGCGTTCGGCAAATGTGGAAGCGTCTTTCTCCGATTGCAAAGTCATCGCTTCGATTTGCTTGGATTGTTCGTCATTGCGATGTTCCAACTCGACAGTTTGAGCGTGGGCGGCTTCCAATGCCTGCCTGATTTGCTCACCCTGCTCTTCGAGTTTGGTCACTTTCTGGCTGCGCAGTATGATAGGAACCAGTGAGGCAGCAATGTTCACCAGAAATGTCTGGTCATCCGCACTCCACAGACGGTTGGAATAAGGCGTTAATAGAATCACACCACCTAGCGGATCTTTTTCGGGGGTCACGATCGGCACGCTCAAAAGGTGACCGGGACTGTTGAGCCCGAGCATCTCGGAAAGACCTTTTATGTCCGCCGAAGTGCTGGAGGCAGGCAGTCGGAGCGGCCGCCCGCGCTGTAAAGAGTTAGTCAGCATAGGGATCGAAGCTTTACTAAGGCTGCCGCCTTCCAAGTTCTCCTCCCGGATCAGGTCGTAACCGCTTGCAAACATCAGTTGTTTTTTATTGTCGGTGAGATAGACCAGGAAACACAGGTCTGCCAACATGGTCTGAGCGATGGCGCGCGTGATAGCGTGGCTGACTTTGGGCGCGCTCGATTCAGCGGCCAGGGTTAGCAAGGCATGGAAAGTTTTCGGATCGCTGGTGTAACGCTTCTGATCTTGAGGGGCCGTTTCCTGTTTAGCTGAATCAGTTTTAGCCGGGCCAGCCACGATGGGGAAACGCTGCGGTAAAGTGAGGAGAATGGGGTAAGCCACTATATAAGCAAGACGGATAAGCCCCGAGTAATTCCCGGTTTCTTGAAAAAGTATATGCCCGGCATGGCCGAGGAACGCGATCCCGAGCACCGCCAGCCCATTGCCGAAGCCATTTGGGCGTCGGATCAACAAGATGAGGATGCCTAGGAAGATAAAACCGATCGATACGACCTGCCAAAGCAAATCATCCAGGGTCGTATTGTAGGCGTTAAGGGAAGAACGTGGGGCCCATATCAACAAGCTGAGGCCTGCAGCTGCGGCGGTGAATAAACTGAGTAGAATTGCACCCGCATCCGCAGGGCGACTGGGCTCTGGGAAAGCCCACAACCAAGTGATCCAGATAATACCGAAGAGCGTGAATGCGCGATCAAGAGGCGGAAGGCCGGTAGTTGGATTAATAAAACCCTGCCAACTTAGTCCGCTTAAGAAGAAGAGCAGTATTTGAGAAGCCAGCAATAACCCCAACCCAAGAGTGGTACGACGAGCCTGGGGGAATTCGCTCGAACGCCAGTGAATAAATGAGGATTGCAATGCGCTGGCGATTGAAAACACCAGTACAAGATGGTAAATAAGATTCCCTGGTGGAGCGGTCAGCAAGGAAAAGATCTGACTTAAAAGTGCACCCATTCGATGATGATTATACTGCGAGTTGATGATTAATGAATCTGCCTCACTCATCAACTGATTGCGGGTAGGCTTTCGAGTGATAAGATCGCAGGATTTTATCCCGTGAAATAAGACAATTGACTCTTTTTTTCAACCCTGCTAGACTCCTTTTCATGTCACACCCGAGTTTGCCATCCAACCAGAACTCTGATCGACGATTAAGCCACTTCTGGCGGTGGTTCGTACCAGGGTTGGGTATCAAACGCTGGATGTTCGTGATCATGACCGGAATCACACTGCTAGGTTTGGCTTTGTCGATTATTCTGCTCGACCTGTACCGCAGCGATACTACTAATTCTGTAATTCTTACAATTCTCTCTTACGCTTCACTACGTTTTCTGCCACGAATTACGCGCATTGTAATTTTTGCCGGGTTTGGCATTGGACTTGCCGGTTATGGCATCTGGAGATTGAACCGTGCTTTGCTGCGTCCTTTTTTACGGCCCGGGCAGGCGGTGGTAGATCAAATTTCGAACTATCGCCGGCGTGAGCGCGGTCCTCACGTAGTGGCCATCGGGGGCGGTCATGGCCTATCGGCCCTGCTGCGCGGGCTAAAAACGCATACCAGCAACATCACTGCCGTTGTGACTGTAGCTGACGATGGCGGTTCTTCAGGTCGTCTTCGTGAAAGCTTCGGTATCTTACCCCCCGGCGACATCCGGAATTGTCTTGCCGCGCTATCCAATGATGAGGCCTTGCTCGCTCAACTGTTCCAATACCGTTTCAGCGGCGCTCCGGATCTTGAAGGACACTCGTTTGGTAATCTCTTCATCACTGCCCTTACCGACATCACGGGCAGTTTCGAGGAGGCTGTAGCTGAATCAGGACGGGCATTATCAGTCGGCGGTCGAGTCTTACCTTCCACTTTGCACGAGGTACGTCTGGTGGCGGATTTGCTTCTGCCACATGTGGTTAATGAGGTACGGGTGGAAGGCGAGAGTAAAATCCCTGAGATGGCAGGGAGGGTCCGAAGGGTATGGTTGGAGCCCAACAATCCGCCTGCTTTTCCTCCAGTATTGCAAGCCGTCTTGAATGCGGATCTGATTGTAATCGGTCCAGGCAGCCTTTATACCAGTTTACTGCCTAATCTTCTCGTGCCCGATCTTCTGGCGGCGATCAGAGCCAGCCGGGCGGTTAAAATTTATGTGTGTAATATTGCTACACAACCCGGAGAAACGGATCTTTATTCCTGTTACGACCATGTGCGCGCGCTTGAGGATCATGTAGGAGAAGATTTGTTCGATGTAGTATTATGCAACGAGAATAACGAGGGTGATCCGGGCCCATCCGCACAATGGGTACGCGCAGATGAAAACAGTCAAAACGATAGCCGTGTTTATTGCGCCGACCTGCTTGAAACCGAACATCCCGGTCGGCATGATTCGGAGAAACTGGTGCGCGTCCTGATGGACCTGTTCTATGAACGCACGGGGCCATTAAGAGATCAAGTTGAGTGACAAACATCAGTAGGCAAATCATTTCACTTGAGTTAGAATTCACAATCAATTTAATATTTCGGAGGTTTTCATGACAGTCAAAGTTGGTATCAACGGTTTTGGCCGCATCGGTCGTCAGGTTATTAAGGCGATCCGCGACTATTATCCCAAGGAACTCGAAGTTGTCGCATTTAATGACATCGGCGATCTGCCCACAATGGCTCACCTGCTTAAATACGATTCGAATTATGGGCATTTCCCAGGGACGGTTGAAGTTGCCGATAATTCCCTCGTTATCGATGGCAGGAAACTCACGGCTTACAAAGAGACTGACCCCGCTTCCATCCCATGGGGCAGCCTCGGTGTAGATATTGTGATCGAGTCAACCGGTTTGTTCACGATAAAGGAAGACGGCGTCAATAAGAAGGGCAAGACAGTGAAGGGAGCGGTCAATCACATCACCAAAGGCGGCGCGAAGAAAGTCATCATTACCGCTCCGGCTGAAGGCGAAGACCTGACCGTAGTTCTGGGCGTAAACGAAGATAAATATGATCCCAAAAAGCACAATGTAGTGTCAAACGCTTCATGCACAACCAACGGTTTGGCTCCCGCGGTGAAAGTCGCCCATGATAAATTCAAGATCGTCCGCGGTTTCATGACCACAGTGCACTCGTATACGAATGACCAGAAGATCCTCGACCTGCCCCACTCAGACCTGCGCCGCGCCCGCGCTGCCGCGTTAAATATCATTCCGACGTCAACCGGCGCCGCCAAGGCATTGAAGCTCGTCATACCCGATATGGCCGGCAAACTGGACGGTTATTGTCTGCGCGTACCAACCTCAACTGTCTCTGTGATCGACTTAACCGCGGAATTCGAGGTCCCTACGACGACCGAGGAACTACGCCAGGCCTATCGTGAAGCTGCCAAGCAGCCGCGCTTCAAAGGAATTTTGCAGGCTATGGATGAACCGCTCGTCAGTATCGACTACAAGGGTGACCCGCATTCATCATCCATTGACCTGCCCTTTACCCTGATGCTCGGCAAGGAAAAAAGTACCTTGGCCAAAATCATCGCCTGGTATGATAACGAATGGGGATACTCATGCAGAACCGCCGATCTGGCGGCTATGATGGCGAAAAGCCTTTAAACCCCTCCCCAATCCTCCCCCAAATCCACAGGATAT
>JBGQIO010000178.1:0-7703 GCA_041498515.1 Anaerolineae bacterium | reverse complement strand
TTTGGCTACACTCAAGTATGCTAGTTGCAATTGAAAGCTAAGTTATCTAACAAACCTAGCTCTCCTTTGGAACGAATTGGGTGAGATTCGTGTGCACATTAGATCCGTACTTTAAGAACCCAAATCGGGGAGACAATGTCCGATTGTCTCCACCGAATAATAGGGCTATCTGGTAACTGCCGTTTCAATTCCTTATTCACTGCAGCTACGCAGTCACAGTCTCAGCCGATTTCACCTTTACGATTTCATTCTCTTCGACTGCATAACGATGATCTACAACTTTAAGGTAGCGGACGCCTAGTGAGAAAGTCATCAGGCCATAAGCAAGGATGCCAAGTCCTGAGATGATCTCCACGAGTGAAGGTTGATAGGACGTGTATGCTATAGTCGGCTCCCCGGGCAAATAGGAGATGACCACCAAAAGGCCTGAAATATTTGTATCCCAACGATAAGCGACCACACCCCCGACAACCAGACCGAGCGCTACCATCCGCCAGAAAGGTTGCCTGCGAATGGTGGGGGTTAGCAGCATGATCATCGGAATGACTATCCCTAGCAGGATTTCACCGATCCAAAAGTTGAATGACAAGGGTCCGCTGGTCAGCAAGTTGAGTCCTTCCGTTCGTCCGGGTTGATAGGTATAGTTCTGTGCCAATACATCCCAGAAGCGGAAGTACAAATATCCGACCAGCGCCCAAGCTACGAAATATGAGACTCGTTCGACTAGCGCATCATTGATTCTGGCCTTGGGAGTCAACCGGGCTGCCAGCATGGAAGCGAAGAGCGTCAGGGAAATACCCCCCACGATGGCGGAGGCCATGAACAGCACCGACATCTCAGGCTTGTACCAGAAAGGCCGTGCTTTGATGACACCATAGACGGCGCCCAAGGAAGACTGATGGAGCATGGATAAGCACAAGCCCGCGATGGCAAGATACGGTGCATAATGGTGGGCTTGGCTCATCTTCGATGCTAGTTTGGAAAAGTGTTTCTTCAGCCATTCAAAGTTGGCAAGGATCGGCATAGCCTCAAAGACCAAAACGGTCAAGTAGAGAATCACGCACATCGTCACTTCCCACAACAGCGAATGCTCATTCCAGTAAATGAGGGCGTGCCAAAATCGGTCCGGCCGGCCGATGTCTAGGAGTAATGAGAGCATGGCCATGGTGTAACCAATCAATCCCACGAAAGTCGCGGTGCGCGCAATCGGCTGGTACCTCTTGAGGCCCAATAAATAGACTGCTGCGCACAAAGTGAAGGCACCGGCGCTTAAGGCAATAGATGAAATGTCGATTGTGATCCACAATCCCCAAGGCACAAGGTCGGTCAAATTGGTGATCCACAGCCCATTCCAAAAGACCAGGACGCCACCCATGAGGGCCGCCAGCATAAGCAGGGTTAGAAAAACCAGCCACATCATCCAAGGTGTAATCTTCACGGGAGGAAATTTGATCCGCGGATTCTTTAACATAATCAGCCTCCCATATCAGCGGCATTCGCAGGCAGGTAATATACCCGCGGACTTGTGCCAAGGTCTTCACGCAAACGATACGAGCTGTGTGATTTCAATAGGGTGCTTACGTTCGACCCCGGATCGTTCAAATCACCGAAGACACGGGCACCGGTAGGACAAATATCCACACAAGCGGGTGTGGCATCGACGTCGATACCCGGTTTAAGACCGAGTGAAAGGCCTCGGTCAATGCGCTGATAACAGAACGCACACTTCTCGACCACACCGCGCGGACGGCGGGCTACTTCGGGCTGTCCCCATTTAGGAACGACCGGATTCGGGCCATCGAAAGCCTTCCAATTGAAAGAGCGAGCCTGGTACGGACAGGCTACTTCACAATATCGGCAGCCAATGCAGCGCTCGTAATCCATCATTACGATCCCGTCAGAGCGATAGTAAGAGGCATTGACCGGACAGACTTCCACACAGGGCGCCTTGGTGCATTGCATGCAGGGACGCGGCAGGTAGACCATCTTATTGTCTAATTCGCCTGCAACCTGCAAACGATTCCATTGAATATCAGGGTTGATGTCATTATGAGCCTGGCAGGCTAAAGTACAGTAGCCGCAGCCTATGCACTTCGATTGGTCAATCACCATGACCCATTGATGCGGGCCGTTGACCGGGCCTTCAGATGCGTTTGCCTTCTTGATGACCTGGGTAGCGGTCAACGCAACTGCACTGACGGCTGTGACTTTCAAAAAATCACGTCGGTTCAGTTTCCTAGTCATGTTCGGTCTCCCCATCCTGTTTGACGGCGCGGCGGTACCACTTTTCCAGCCAGGGAGCCATAACCATGCCGGCGGCTAGGCCAATGAGACCCGCGAGACAAGCAAATCCAAGAGGACTGACAGGAGTCGGCTGAGGAATCAATCCGGCTTCTTTGATCTGGGTGTCAGTCAGACTTGGTGCTGATACTTGGGGGGTTCCCACCGCGGATGTAGTACTGTGCATTTGGCTGGAATGGCAGGCGTTGCAGCTATCAATGCTGGCTTTAAAGGAATGATTAGGCATAGCATGAACATCGCTGGAAGTTCCCACTGTATGAGTGACATGACAGTCGATGCAGGAAACACCGCGCTGGTGATGCTGCGAATAAGGGAAATTCATGCTGACATCTTTATGGCAGGTGATGCACAACTGGGAAGCGTCGGTATACTGTGCGCTGCCATCCAATGGCTTAGTAATCTTGAGCGAAGCGCTGTGCGGATCGTGGCATGTTACACAGTTCATGCCACGTTGGTAATGAGTACTGCCTTGCCAGTCCTGCCAATCGAAACGTGTATCGCTATGACAGCGGGCACACAAGTCGGTTGATGTGTCAACAGGCATCGGATCTTTTGGATGACCTGCTTTCATCGGGCCATGGCAGGCTTCACAGGCCACTCCATCCTCCAGCCAGGTGCCTGTCGCCGGGTCATACCCTGTCGTGTGGCAGACAAGACAAGCGCCGGGTTTACCCTGTTTGGTCCATTCGTCTGTAAATTGCGGATTGCTGACCGCCTGCCCATGCGGCCCAGTTTGCCAGGCCGTTGCAAACTCTGTATGACAGGAGACACAGGTCGGTGTCCCCTGTACAGGTCCTGCCGGGTGGTTATTTTGAGCTTGAACAAGGACAAGTGTCACGCCGGCGACCAGTAAAGCGAACAAAAGTGCGATCAAAAAACGTACGTAACGGGACAACATCGCAGCATCTCCTCTTTAGTCTTCTCAAAACATTTTCTTATACCGGTGCTGAGCGGAAGATCTTGCAATTAAAACATTCCTCGCGAAGATAACCATTTGGCATGCGCCTTGCCTGCCAGCAGGGAAGCGGTGAGAGGAAACCGGGACAAGTCTTTAGCAGCGCGGGGGGACAATTATTGATCTTCCAGCATTCTGGTTTCTTTAAATACAATGGGGCTAATTCCCCCTCAGACTGCCAGCGATCATCCAGCTTGCGCAGGAAGAATACCGCCATAACCGTAATGAGGACTGGGATGACAAGGCGTAGGGTTATGCCTATTAGTATGGCAAGTAAGGTATAGACATTATCCATACCTAACCTCACATTCGATAGAGGCGGGCCCGCTCGTAGCTATGGATCCATTCACCGATCAAGAGCAACAATCCGAATGGAAAGACCAGCCGTAAAAGAGTTAATATAAGCATCATTTCAAGGGCGTTCATCGCATTCTCCTTTCCCTTCGCTTTGTATCTCGCAAAGCGGAAGGGGGTACAGCGAGGGTTTTTTCAATTACAGTGTACGTGATCGGGGCCTGCGGAGTAAATTCGGAGGTGCCCCCAACTTTAACAGCCTGTCCTAAGGTATTTTCTGGGATAAGCCTGCTGCTTTCACCCCACATATTGTCCCGGTTTTTGGGTGACTCGCCTCAATACAAAAACGCCGCCTAAAAGGCGGCGGGGAATAATTAAACTGGCATTCCCGTCCGGGTCTATTAATTAAGGTTGGATGATCCCTTTTCTTATCGCATACCGGACGAGTTCTGACCTCGAATGCAGGTTCAATTTCCGCATGATATTTTCTCGGTGTCGTTCCACGGTTTTTGGGCTGATGACCAGTGCCTTGGCAATCTCATCGTTGCTGTTACCCTCCGCGAGAAAAGTCAGGACCTGGTGCTCACGTTCGGTTAGGCCGTCCGTGGTGGACTTCTCCTCGGAGGGATGTTCCTGGCTCAGATAATCCCTGACAAGAAGTTTGGCCAGTGACGGGTATAGATATACCTGTCCTAGAGCTGCCGCACGGATCGCGGTTAATAGTTCATCAGGTGCAGCCCGTTTGGGAACGTAACCTGAGGCGCCCGCTTCGAGCATTTTGAAGAAATATTCCTCGTCTTCATGGATGGTGAGAGCGACGATCGCAACCTTAGGAAACCTCTTCTTGATCTCACGCGTAGCTTCAATACCAGACATATCCGGAAGTCCGATATCCATCAAGATAACATCCGGCTTGGATTGATCGACTGCCTGGAGCGCTTCTGCTGCCGTGCTGGCTTCACCGACAATATCCACATCGTGTTCCGAGCCAAGCAGCATCCTCAAGCCCGAACGGACGACTGCATGATCATCAACCAGTAACAGGCGTGTTGTCACCTGGCGCCTCGCTTTCAGAATGATACGGAATAACCGCTTCTATCAAAGTTCCCCGGCCAGGCGCTGACTGGATGTTGACGCTCCCTCCCAGCAAGAGCGCGCGTTCCTGCATTCCCGCCAATCCCAGCGCTGGGCGGCTGGAGGATTGCACCTTCCTGAAGTGTTCCAGATCAAATCCACAGCCGTCATCTCGGACCTTGAGGCGCATGCCTTTATCTTCGAAAGTTAGGTCAATAAATACATTTTTTGCCTCCGCATGTTTGATAATGTTGTTCAGGGCTTCCTGCACGATACGGAAGGTCGCGATCTTAGCGGCATCATCCAAAGGTTGCTCGGTTCCCGAAAAATCCACTTTGACGACGAGCGGGTATCTTTCCTGGATTCTGCCTGCATACCAGCGCAAAGCCGCTGGAAGACCGAGGTCGTCGAGATGCGAGGGGCGTAAATCGGTCATCAATCGTTGAAGTTCCTTCAGAGATTCCGCTGCCAGGTTTTGAAGTTCGCGCAGGGTAATGGCTGCAAGCTTCGGATTCCGATCGAAGCGGGATTCGAGGCCGCGTAAGCCCATCCCGATAGCAGTCAAGGCCTGGCCAGTTTCATCATGCAAATCGCGCGCAATACGCTGACGTTCGGCTTCCTGTGCCGCCACCACACGTCGAAACAGCTCGCCGCGTAAAACCTCCCGTTGTTGAGATTCCTTTAATCGTTCAATTTGCAAGTCAGCTATTTTTTGTTCCGTCTCGACTTGAAAGGCGCGCAAGAATCGAATAACATACACCGAGGCTGCTAGGGCTGCCAGAGCCCGGAATAACTGGATGGGGAAGCCCAGGAGTTGTTGGAAGCCTACCTCGTTAATCATATTGGAGGGAGGCAGCACGCTCACATTGGTGAAGAGCTGTCCAACTATACCGTACCAGGCAAAAGCTATCGCAGCCCATAGACTATCCTGTCCGAAACGGACCAGACCGGCGCGACGGAAAGCGCGTTGCTGGGCGATCAACCCTAGAGCTGCCAGCAGGCTGGCAGGTATCCCCAATGAATAGCGCGTCCAGGCATAAACGGCATCCAGTACATCTACAGGCGGATAGTGTCCTTGGATGGTTACCAGCCCGAAAACCCATAATGCTTCGAGGCCCAGCGGCACCATCAAACTGATCCGCTGGGCAATTTCATCCTTAGCCAGCAGATAACCTCCAAAAGCCGCAAGGGACAGAAAAGAGAAGGAAAGAGTGGATAATGTCAATCCGGAGAGGAGCGGCGAAGCAGGATGTCCCCCCATAACTCCAATGTATTCAAACATCTCAAGCCATTCGTGCACCGCATGAACGAAACCAAATCCAGCCAGGGGGCGTAGTGCCTTCCGTACGCGCATATCCGATGACCGCCCACCTTCCATTGCTACCAGCAGGCCCATGCTAAAAAAAGCTAGACCGTAAAAGAAGTAGATGATTACTATGGAAGGGAATTCCATATCTCAAATTCCGCTCTCATCTAATGCGCTCGACACATTTCTATTAACTTTGGGGTTCGATTTCTTGGAAATAAATTGATATTTGAATAGATTCGGTACGCGATCCTTACCCATCCTACCAATATATTCATTTGCTAGGTCTCACGTCTCAACTTTGCTCCGCACACGCGACAAAAGCGATCACCCAGCCGGGCGCGGGTACCGCACTGACCGCAATATATTTCGCTTTCCGGTTCGTTTCCTCCTTCGGAGCGGCTTCGTTTATTGCCGAGCGATTTGCGACCGCGGCTTGATTGCCAGAAGAACACTACTCCCCCAACCACCAATGCAATACCCAGCAATCCAAAAAAATAGGGGAGATAATTTGCCAAAATCAGACGTCCCGGTGTGTTGGTGTTGAGGGGTAGTGAAGGCTGTACGTTTTGCTGGGATACGGATAATTTATCGGAGGTCTTTGTATAATTTACTTGAAGTATGAATTGCTGGCCTTCCGGAATGGGACCGAAGTCCTTTATCAATACATCCGTACCGTCTGCGTTTTGGGATGCATCCATGATCGGTTGAGTGGTTATATTGCTAGTGTCAACCGGAATGCGAATGCTGACATTGAGATCATCTAGAGCGTAATCGCCCGACCACAGATAACTGAAAGCCCGCTGCCTCCCCGTTTTCGTCAGGGGTTCGTAATATTCAAGATGATATATTGCCTGCGACTGTATCTGAAGGATCACTATCTGGCGATCGGCGTTTACCGTTGGCCCGACATAATCTGTGTTGACCAGTTTGCCATCTGCAGTTTGTGAGGCGACTGCTACCAGATTTGCGTCTTTTGGTATACCGATCGATACATTTACGGGCAGTACAATCCCATCGGGTAATTTAAGATCATATATCACAAGCATCGTGGGCTGGTCATATTCCGGCCACAGTTGTACCTGGAGCGTTGACAGTTTTATCGGATTCTGTGCGCGTGCGGAAAATGGAATTGCGAATATCCCCACAAGAAAGATAATAACCAGCCACTTTCGCATGGATGCCTCCAAGAGAGAAGTTATGGAATCTTACCATGCCCGCCAGTAGCGAGGTACCTGTAAATTGCACAAAGTGGATAGAAGAAAGTCACTTATTTAGATCAGGTAAGACTTCCGCCGATGTTTGGACCAACGCTTCTACTAGCTGCCAGCAGATTCGGTTGATCGGTGTTGGGACATTGTGCAGCTGACCGGCGCGGGTAACGGCACCGCAGATGGCATCAATCTCCGTTGGAGCGCCGCGTTTTATATCCTGGAACATGGACGAATAGTTGGCCGCCGTCTTGCACGCTACCTCCTCCACCATGGCTGCTGGATCGCTAAATGTCAAGTTGACATTTTCGGAAGAGGCGACCGCTGCAGTCTCTTCAGCCAGCGCGCGCATCAATGTGCGCGCGCTGGGGCTTTTGAGCAGTTCACCATTCGATATTCGCAGTAAGGCGGTCAATGGATTAATGGAGGCGTTGATAACGAGCTTGCCCCAAACTAAGGACCTGGCATCGGTGATGATTTCCACTTTGAAGTTTGCCGATTTTAGAGCATCTACCAATGGACCCAAAGAGGGATGGTCTTCTACGGAGAGCAAGCCTTCGCC
>JBGQIO010000177.1:0-7796 GCA_041498515.1 Anaerolineae bacterium | reverse complement strand
GTAGCCTTTTTATAGATAGATAGGGCCTTAATTAGTCGAATCGCAAGATCTGAGTCAGGATAATCTACGATTCAAAAACGGTGGATAACTCTAATAAATGTCACGACGGGAAACCGCAGACAGAAATTAGCAGACATGCAATCGGTAATCAGCGGAGAAATTAAAGCGACTGAAGCATCGATCTTAAAAATAGGCCTGCCGCGTACGCGGCTCGCACTTATAGTGGGCCTTACATTTCTATATATATTGGCATTCCACTCTTTATTGGAATTATTAGGGCCGGTAGCATCGGCGTTAATATCTATACCGGTTGCCCTGGCAGGTTGGTATTTTGGAAAAAACGGCGGGCTGGTTGCCGGCTTTATGGGTATTGCATTGAATACGGTGCTCCTAACCCTTATAGAAGGGGGCCCCTGGCAGTCTTGGATAGTTAATTACTGGCCGGGAAATTCTGTTGTCATCCTCCTGGGCTATATAGCTGGCCGCGTTCAACAAGAGTTGGTCGATCATGCCCATGCCCTTGATGAATTGCGCTCTCACGAACGATATCTTGCCCTGGTTAACCTGGCAACCCAGAATATTCTGGTCTCCAAGAACCTGGATGATACATATTATTATCTGGTTACAAACCTGGCAGAATTATTTGGAGCCGATCACGCTAACTTCTTTCGTTGGGATGCAATCAATAATCAAGCAATCCTGGTCGCCTCTACTCAGCCTTTGGATCGATCCCTTTCCGATATCCAGTTGGATATAAACGAATCAGGCCTGATCGTCTCGGTATTGCGAACCGGGAGAGCTTTGGTATTGGATGATCTGCCGAATTCAGAACCTATTATCAATCCAGCTCAGATGAATAAAGATACACCCCAAATTCAATCAGCTCTCTGCATACCGGTTTTGGTGGGTGAAAATAAACTGGGCGCGATGGTCATTGCCTACAACTCTCCGCGCGAGTTCAGTTCCACGGAGATCAATTATGCTGAATTAGCTGGTAATCAAATCGCGCTTGCGCTTCGAACTCTCCAGCAGGATATCGAGATTCAAAAACGGCTCAAGGAGGCCCATGCTCTGGCCAATATCGAGCATGTCTTGAGCGAAACCGAGCGTGTAGGTATTGGAACAGTGCTCCAACTCATTGTTGACTCGGCCAGGGATTTAATCCCCGATGTTGAAAATGCAGTCTTACATTTGATCGACGACGAGCAACAAATCCTTATTCCGCGTGCAGCTGCCGGGTTTGAAAATGAAGCTAAAACAAAACTAAATATGCGGCTGGGAGAAGGAGTGGCCGGCCAGGCGATATTAACGGGAGAAGTGATTAATATTATAGATACTCAAACAGACCCTCGTTTTTTGAGCCAGAACACCCCCGCAAAATTCCGTTCCCTCATCGTCGCCCCGATCCAAAGCAATGAACGCTGCGTTGGAACCATTAGCATTCAGAATAAACGGCCGAATGCATTCACACCTGATGAAGGCCGGCTTCTCGGGGCGCTTGGGACGCAGGCTGCCATTGCAATCGAAAACGCCAATTTGCTGCAAACCACACAGCAGGATCTAAAGGAGATCAATGCCCTATATCAGGTAAGCAGAGGTTTGGCCGGTTCCCTGGATCCGGATCAGCTGCTAAAAAATGTTGTCGACCTGTTGCAAAAAAACTTTGGATATTATCACGTTCAGGTATATCTTATTGATCATCAGCACGATACCCTGGTCGCTCGGTACGGAAGTGGAAAGATCGGTGATTTTCTCAGAGAGCAAGGGTACCACCTGCCGGTTGGCACCGGCATCGTCGGTCAGGTGGCTGAATCCGGTGAGCCCTTTATGACGAACGATGTGGATCGGATTGTCTTTTTCGTCCGTCATCCGCTGCTGCCGGATACCCAATCAAAACTAACAGTACCCATCAAAGTTGATAATCAGGTTGTGGGTGTGCTGGATATACAACAAGTACCTCCGGATCGCCTGACTTCCCGCGACATGCAACTAATGACGACGGTAGCCGACCAATTGGCTGTCGCCCTTCAAAAAGCAAACCTCTACGGCGAGCTGCAAACCTCTCTTAGTCAGGAAAGGTTCATGCATGCACAATTGATTCAAAGCGAACGGTTGGCGGTGATTGGGCGATTGCTTGCTTCTGTTTCGCACGAATTGAATAATCCGCTGCAGGCGATACAAAACGCTCTTTTCCTGGTCAACGATGAAGAGAATTTGTCGGCACAGGGTCACAGAGATCTGGAAATCGTCCTTTCAGAAACTGAGCGGATGGCAGATATGATCAAACGGTTGCGCGCCTTTTATCGCCCGTCTCGCGCAGAAGACTTTCAGGATATCCAATTAAATGATATTACTGTGGAGGTTTCTGCCCTCACAGCCAACCACATGCGGCATAAGAATATTACTTATGAGTTTATTCCTGATCTTGAATTATCGATGGTTCCGGGAATCCCCGACCAGATCCGGCAGATCGTCCTGAACTTATTCATGAACGCTGTGGAAGCCATGCAAACAGGGGGGCAGTTAACCGTATATACTCAACAATTACCAGACCAGGAAAGAATCCTTTTCTCGGTAACAGACACCGGACCTGGCATCGACCCTGAAATCCTCCCGCATATTTTCGAGCCCTTTATAACGAACAAGGAAAACGGTACCGGTCTGGGTCTGACCATCACCGCCGATATCATACGCCGGCATAATGGTGAAATTCTGGCTGAAAACAATCCCGGTGGTGGGGCCACCTTCCGGGTCTGGCTTCCCAAGGATCAGAAGGAGCTAGAATAACGATCTCCGGTCATATCCTGCTCATCGATGATGAAGCTGTTTTACGCCAAACTTTGGCCCGCATCCTCAAGAGGGCTGGCCTCGATGTTACAACGGCAGCAACGGGTCAGGAAGGGCTGGATTTTCTTTCAAAACAAACCTTCGACCTGGTCTATCTGGATATTCGTCTGCCGAATATGAGCGGGCTTGAAGTACTAAAAATCATTCATAAAACATTTCCTGAGCTGCCGGTTGTTCTTTTCACTGCCCAACCCGATTTGAACTCGGCGATTGAAGCTGTGCGTGAGGGAGCAGTTGACTATCTTCTTAAGCCGCTTAAACCACAGGCGTTAATTGATCGAACACAGGCTATTCTCGCCCTGCAAGAGAAGGAGCGGCGAAAGCACGATATCCAACAGCAAATGGAAGCTTTGCAAACTGAATTGATCGGCTTGGATAGCGAGGATGTTATCCATAAAGATTCGGCTCCCAAATCCTTTATTGCCGGTGAACGGTTCCTTGCCCGGGGTAAACTGACGCTGGACTTGCATACCCGACGCCTGTTAATTGGGGAGCGCACGATAAACCTTCCACCCGCAACGTTTGATTACTTGCTCGTCCTGGCACGCCGCGCTCCCGAGGTTGTAGATTACAGGACCCTGGTTGCAGAAGCTCAAGGATACCAGGCGGACTCTCGTGAAGCACAGGAACTTGTCAAGTGGCACATTCACCATATCCGCTTGGCTATTGAGCCGGATGTGCACCAACCCGTTTATCTGATAAACATGCGTGGAGTAGGTTATCGTCTTGTTATAAATTAGATCCCCGGGTTTGAATTACCCGGAAAGCTGAAACCCGCTTCCAGTCCGGACTGGAAGCGGGTTTTCCTTTTCCCAACTTTTCCCAACTTTTCCCCTCTAATAGCAATCTGCATGATCAGGAATTTCAAGGAAAATTAGTCCAAATATGATGAGTGAGCCTACCCTTTCCAAAAACCTTCCTCCAGCACGAGTGCTGGTTGTAGATGACCATCCCGGGACGGCTACAACCCTGGCGCGTGCCCTCTCTCAAATAGGGCCAAAGATCGAGGTCGTTTCGGCGACCAGCGGTAAGATGGCACTTGAACAAGTCAGAGAGGGTGCCGTAGATTTGCTCATCACCGATATGATGATGCCGGACATGAATGGTTTGCAATTGATCGAAAAATTGCAATTACATCCAGGCGGCCGGCCGGCCTATATCATACTGATCACAGCTTATGATGTCCCTGGATTGAAAGAAAGCGCAAGGCGTTTAAAGGTGAATGAAACCATCATTAAACCCTTTCGACCGGAATACATCCGTCAGATCGTCATTAAGATGCTTGAGGATTTAGGACCATCGAAATCGGTGGGAAAGACGAAGGAAGTCCGGCCATCTAATAAAATCCTGATCGCTGATGATTTGACGGATAATTTATCCCTCCTTTCACGTTACCTGATTAATGAAGGTTATTTAATTATTACTGCAACCAATGGGATAAGAGCGCTTGAATTAATCCGTTCAGAAATGCCTGACTTGGTCCTGCTCGATGTTAATATGCCGGAAAAAGACGGTTTTGAAGTCCTTAAGGAGATCCGTTTGGACCCGGCGATCGAACACCTCCCTGTCATCATACTTACGGCTGCCCGACTTGATCCGATGGATATCCGGGCCGGGCTGGAACTGGGCGCTGACGATTATGTGACAAAACCATTCGATCGACGCGAGTTGTTAGCCCGTATCCGCACAAAATTGAGAGCTAAGGAAACCGATGGAACCATCCGGCGCCGATATAAAGAACTCAGTGTGCTGCCTGAAATCGGGAGAGATCTTTGCGGCCGCCTCGACATGAATGAGTTGACCGATATTGTTCTCCGCCGTTCTGTCGAAACCCTGGGAGCCATGTTGGGTCACTTGGTCATTCTCAATCCCGGGGAGCCACTTCACAAAGAATACCGGATGTCCACCGCTGCCCTTCCCACTTTTAAATTCAAGCTGCCCCCGTTGGATGACCTGCTGAATCAGCTCAAGGAAAATCACCAGGGCTTGATCATTAATGATACACACAATGATCCGCGCTGGCGGACTATAACGGAAAACCACACCGGTTCAGCGATCATCGTTCCCATGTTTGGCCGCTCCGCTGAGATCGGTTTCTTGATATTAATCCACGAACAGCCGGGATATTTCAAATCGGAACATCAACTTTTATTGCAGGCAATTGCCAGTCAGGCGGCCATCGCATTGCAAAATGTGCAGTTGTATGCGGGCATGTCGCAGGAACGACAAAGAATGTCCGCCATATTGCAATGCGCGGAGGATGCCATTCTGACTTTCGATGGGAACGGTTGTCTCATTTCGCTAAACCCGGCTGGTGAGAAACTGTTCGCCGATGAAAATGTAAGACTTGGTCATCCACTTACCCCCGGCAGCAGAACCGGATCCTTGATTGAACTTCTTGAGGCAGCCCGCGTTTCAGGTCATTTAAAAACAGGGGAAATCGCCCTGCCGGATGAGCGTGTCTTCACAGTCTTGATTACTCCCATCCAGACAGACGGCTATGTGGCTATTCTGCACGATGTGACCCATTTCAAGGACCTGGAACGGGTAAAGAATGAATTTATTTCCACAGTCTCCCACGATTTGAAAAATCCGATTTCTGTCATCACGGGTTTCACCGATCTGCTCGAACGGGTTGGGCCGCTGAACCAAAAACAGATCGAGTATACCCATCGCATTCAGTCAGCGGCAGAAAACATGGATGGCCTGGTTCGGTGCCTGCTTCAATTAACCAGGCAGGAGATAGGTACGATCCTTAAAAAAGAAATGGTGGCGGTGACCGCCTTGATCTCTGAAATTACAAATGATTTCCAACCGCAAGCGAATGCCAAGGAACAGTCACTCCATTTTGATATACCAAAAGAGGACCCCTGGGTCCATGCAGACCCATTCCAGATAAAGCAGGCGTTACGCAACCTGGTCGGCAATGCTATTAAATATACGCCGACCGGCGGCTCGATCAGTTTGATTCTTGAAACCAAACAGGATGTAGTATTTATCAAAGTAAAAGATACTGGTTGTGGGATACCGCCGAATGAGCTGCCACTTATATTCAACCGGTTCCATCGAGGGGGCAACGAAGCTTTGAAGGGCGAAGAAGGGGACGGTCTCGGGCTGGCGATCGCAAAATCGATTATCGAGCAGCACAACGGCAAAATTAACGTAGAGAGCGAATTAGGGAAGGGCTCCTGCTTTACTTTCACGCTCCCATTGATTCAGGAAATCGCGCACGATGAAGGATAGAGGGTTGATAACTATAAGAGCAAGCATGATTTCGGATTTTCGAAAGGGACAATAGGATGTTCAAAAAATTATTTCAATCTTCTGAAACCACATCATTGCAGGCGCGCAATCGATACTGGGCGTTATTGACGTTTCTCTTCGCGTATATGGCTGCCTCGCTTTTTTGTGCCGTAGTCTTCTTTCAGACCAGTGCATGGCAAATGAAGGTTGTGTTTGGAATTTCCTTGCTGCTGGTCGCAATTGGCATTATCGCCTTATGGCTCAACGGGCGGGAAAGAGGAACAACAGCCATTCTCCTGAATATGGGAAGTATTGCGTTGACATTACCGATCGTGCCCATTCTGATAGCCGGAGGGATTGGCTTGGTAATTGGGGTGGTCACACCGTTGGTTAGTATAATGATTGCCGGCGCACTACTTTCTCGTAAAGACTCTACCCTGGTTATTATGGCGGGAATTGGTTCCGGCCTGGCTTCGATCTTGATTGATCTATTTTGGCCGTCCAGCCGGTTGGAAATCCCATCATTGCAAATCGTTAGTATTGTCTTATCAGTGGCCATCATTTCTGTTTTTATAACGATGGTCGTCCGCCAGTTCCGGAATTATTCTCTGCGTACCAAATTGGTGATCGCATTTATCGCGATTGCCATTGCTTCTGTTGGAAGCGTGTCCTTTATTGTCGATCGCTCCCTACGAACAGGTCGTACGGATGAGATCGGCAATAACCTGGCGGTGTTGGCGAATTCAGAGGCCCTGCAGGTCGGTCAGAATTTGGAAAACGAATTAAAACTATTGAATGGACTCGCCCTGACCAGGGCTGTACAAGAGAGAGCGGAGCTCGGTACGCAAGGAGATGTGCTCACCCAAGCCGAGATCAATCAGCTTGACCAACAATGGCGGGCAGCGGATGCTGCTGATAATAATGCCGACCCTTTGGTGGCTACAGTACTCAATGATCCTCTCTCGGCTGAACTCCTAAAATTTCAGGCAAAATTTCCGGAGAATGCCGAAATTTTCCTCACCGATCTTCCGGGAGTCAGCATCGCCACTACCGACCGTACTTCTGATTACCTTCAATCCGATGAAGATTGGTGGCAGGCAGCTTACAAGGATGGCCAGTATATCGGGCAACCGGCGTACGACGTGAGTAGTAAAACGATTGCTCTCAACATGGCTGTGCCGGTTCGGGCAATTGGGAGCCAAAAAATCGTGGGCGTACTGCGAACAACCGTCAATGTTAGATCATTGAGTAATGTGTTGATAGCCGGCCGGTTTGGTCAGACCGGCCGTACTGATATCTACCTCCCCGGAAACCAGGTTATCAAACTGGTACCCATGGGTGCCAACCTGGATGTAGTGGAAAGCAAAAATGCTGCCAATAACAATCATGTCTTACAGCCCTCGAGCAAATATCTGGAATTTCCTTTGGACGGCACCCCAAGCCTCGTAAGTGCGACCAGGATATCGGTCCCATATGCTGAAAACCAATACAGAATAATTAATGATCTGGGCTGGCAGGTGGTTGTTCATCAGGACCAGACAGAAGCCCTGATACCCGTTGATATCCAGACCCGTAACGATCTGCTTCTGGCGGTCCTGGTGACAATCCTGGCCGCCATTGCCGCAATGGGTCTGGCGCAAGTGCTCGTTGGCCCCATTGTCCGCTTGAACGCTATCGCTGAAAAAGTAGCGGCAGGTGATCTGTCC
>JBGQIO010000176.1:0-7827 GCA_041498515.1 Anaerolineae bacterium | reverse complement strand
TGATCTGCACCAGATAGAGGTAACGAAAGATCGCGTACATTACGAAGGGGACGGTCAGCATCATGCTGTGATTGGCCGGGACGTTCGGTGCGGAGAACGTGTAGAACGAATATGCCACAATCGTCGTACCCGAGACGATCAAAATATACTGGTCGAGCAGCGGAATGGTGTAATTGTCAAAGACTTTGCGGTGAGAGGTGGCGTCGCTGGCGAGCAAAGCCAATTCGGCGCGCCGTTTACCGAAGCCCAGGTAGAGTGCCAGCAAGGTCATGACGACATACAGCCAGGGCGAAAAACGCTCGACGTGGATCATGGTCACGCCCGCCCCAACGCGCAGGACGAAACCGGCCGCCAATATGAGCACATCGAGGATCAGGATATGCTTGAGCCATTTGGAGTAAGCCAGATTAATCAGGAAATAGGTCGCGACCACCATCGCAAAAGGGGGAGAAAGCAGATAACCAATAATGAGGGCGACGCTCACCAATAATATGCCGGCTGCCCAGGCAATGCCGAGGGGAAGCTTGCCCGAAGGGATCGGCCGGTTCTTCTTCTCCGGATGCTCCCGGTCCGCTTCGATGTCTGCCAAGTCGTTGAAGATATAGACCGCCGACGAGACCATGCAGAACAAAACGAAACCCGCTGCCGTGCGTAGAAAAGCATTCAGGATGAGGAGCTGTTTATCGAACACCAGCGGGGCAAAGACAAAGATATTCTTCGTCCATTGACGCGGACGCATGGTTTTAAGAAGTGCGGTAAACATGGAGCAATTTTACCTTCGATATTCGATACGCGGTATCGATAATTGGATACTTGCCGGCCGAATATCGAATCATCGAATATCGAATTACAATCAATGTATGTCGAAGACCCGATTAGACCTGCTGCTGGTCGAACGCGGACTGGCCGAATCGCGCGCCAAGGCCCAAGCATTAATCATGGCCGGGCAGGTTCGCGTACTGGGACAAGTGGTGACCAGACCGGCCGCAGCGATCGATAGCGCCTCACACGTGGACGTGGAGAGAGGTCCGCGTTTTGTTTCGCGGGGTGGCGAAAAGCTGGACAAGGCAATCGAGGCTTTCCACCTCGACGTGAACGGCCTGGTCTGCGCAGACGTGGGCGCCTCCACCGGGGGCTTCACCGATTGCCTGCTCCAGCACGGCGCTGCCAAAGTCTATGCCATGGATGTGGGCAAGGGCATACTGCATTGGAAGTTACGCAACGATGCGCGTGTGATCGTTATGGAAGAGACCAACGCCCGGTATGTAGAAACACTCCCGGAGCCGGTGTCACTGGTGACCATCGATGCTTCATTTATATCCCTGCGCATTCTCCTGCCGGTGATCAGGAAATGGCTGCCCTCTCCCAATTCGGAAGATCGAGCAACACCCGAAAGAGAAGAGTTAGGAGTAAGGGCAGAACTTGTTGCCCTCATCAAGCCTCAATTCGAAGCCGGTCGTCGTGACGTGGCGCGCGGCGACGGCGTGATCCGCGACCCACAAATCCACCGGCAAGTGTTGCTTGATATCCTGTCCTTCGCTCAAAGCGAGGGCATGGGTCTGCGCGGATTGATCAAATCTCCGCTGCTGGGGCCAAAGGGGAATGCCGAATTCCTGGTCTGGCTGAACCCATCAAAGGGGTCAATCGATCTGGATAAGGCGATCCAGAGTGTTTTTGAAAAAGAATCTGTTGATCTTCCTTGATCCATGCGCAATAAAGATCGGTATATGGAAAATTGCGGGGGTTGGCAGATAAGAATAGGTTATACTTTCGACGCTTACAAGGTATTGCATCGGGCTTCCAACCCAAAATGCGATGTCAAACCATCATCCGATATTGATCAGATAGAGTGAACCCCTCTTGAAAACAGTATGACAGAACGGATCCGCAATTTCTGTATCATCGCGCACGTGGATCATGGCAAGTCCACCCTCGCCGACCGTATGCTGCATCTGACGGGTACAGTGCCGGAGCGCGATACAACCGAGCAAATCCTGGACACGATGGACCTCGAGCGCGAGAAAGGTGTGACCATCAAGGCCTCCGCGGTACGCATGAATTACACAGCCAAAGACGGCAGCGCCTACGAGTTGAACCTGATCGATACGCCAGGCCATGTGGACTTTGGATATGAAGTCAGCCGTGCGCTCAAAGCTTGCGAAGGCGCAGTGTTGGTGGTGGACGCCACACAAGGCATCGAAGCGCAGACGCTGGCGAATTTGTATCAGGCGCTGGATGCGAACCTCACAATCATTCCCGTCATCAACAAAATAGACCTGCCCTCGGCGCACCCTGATGAAGTTTCCGAAGACATTGCCTCCTTACTGGGTGTGAACGCCAAGGACATCATCCGTATTTCGGCCAAGGAGGGCGTGAACATCGATCTGGTGCTCGAAAGCATCGTCCAACGCGTGCCTTCGCCCAAGAATGATTCGACCTTACCACTCCGGGCGCTGATCTTCGACTCGCACTATGACGCCTATAAGGGTGTGATTGCTTATATCCGTGTCTTCGAGGGTTCGATCAAGCCTACGGATACCCTGCACATGTTTGCCACTAAAGCGGACGTGAAGCCGGTCGAGATCGGTATCTTCGCGCCGGACATGAAGCCTGAACAAAGGTTGATGGCCGGCGAAGTTGGCTATATTGCAACAGGCTTGAAAACGGTGCATGACTGCCGGGTGGGAGACACAATCACTCTCGCTTCGGCCCCGGCCTCGGAGCCCCTGCCGGGGTATCGTTATCCCAAACCAATGGTCTTCGCCGGCATCTATCCCGTCGAAGCGGAGGAATATACAAACCTGCGAGAATCGCTCGATAAACTGCAGCTTAATGATGCCTCTTTAACCTTCGAGCCCGAGACTTCGCAGGCGCTTGGCTTCGGTTTCCGCGCCGGCTTCCTGGGTTTATTTCACATGGAAATCGTCCAGGAGCGAATCGAACGTGAGTATCTGCTGGACGTCCTGTTCACCGCTCCCTCCGTGGAATATGAAGTCGTGATGATAGACGGGACGACCAAAATGGTCGATTCGCCTGCCGATCTGCCTGATGAAAGCAAGATCGTCGAAATCCGAGAGCCGTGGATGAACATCGAGATCATCACACCCACAGAATATTACGGACCGATCATGGAAATCGTAACAAAACGGCGCGGCCTTTACAAGAGCCAGGAATATCCCGCGCCTCATCGCGTACAGCTCAATTTCGAGATACCGCTCTCAGAAATCATCGTTGATTTCTTCGATGAATTGAAATCGCGCACAAAAGGCTATGCTTCGCTTGACTATCAATTCCTCGAGTATCGCCCGGATGAATTGCAGAAGCTCGAGATCCTCGTCAACGGCGAACCGGTCGATGCCCTGGCGGCTATCGTCCACGAGAAGGAGGCTTTCCATAAAGGTCAGCGGCTTATCACGAAATTGAAAGCGATCATCCCGCGCCAGTTGTTCGATGTTGCCATCCAGGCCGCGGCGGGCGGACGCGTGATCTCACGCGCCAATGTCAAGGCCACGCGCAAAGATGTGCTTGCCAAATGTTACGGCGGCGATATTTCGCGCAAGAAAAAATTACTAGAAAAACAGAAGCGCGGCAAGAAACGCCTCAAGATGGTGGGGAATGTGGAAATCCCACAGGAGGCGTTCATGGCCGTACTCAAGCTGGAAGAAGAATCATGAAAGACGCGCATGCAGATCCACGGCTTTTGTCGTTAATCATGTCAGCGCGTCTCTGAGGAACTTGTTCTGTGACCCAATTTCTGAAAGAGGCGAAACGCTGGCTTCCCGGTGCGATCATCAGCATTGGCTTGATCGCGGCCATCCTCTATTTTGTGGATTGGTCGAAAGTGCTGGTCGCGCTCCGTTCTGCCAACTACTGGATATTAGCCCTAGTGGCCCTGCTCTCTTTTGCGTGGCTGGCCGTCCGCGCCATCGTCTGGCGGACGCTGCTGCGAGAACGCGCCCCTTACAGCGTCGTCTTTAACACATTGGCTGAAGGTTACCTGCTTAATAACTTCCTGCCCTTCCGCCTGGGCGAGATCGGGCGGGCATTTCTGCTCAGCCGGAAATCAGATATGCAATTTACCGAGATCCTGCCAACCATCGTCATCGAACGATCCATGGACCTGGTCATAACTGCAGCCATCTTCCTTGCGTCGCTGCCGTTCGTGGTCGGTGCAGGTGGGGCCGATCGGATCGCGCTGACCTTGGGCGCGGCCGTTTTGCTGGGGATCGCCTTTTTATATATATTGGCGCGCAACCGTCAACGGGCTTTGGATCTATTCCACAAGTTGAGCGCTCGCCGGCCGGTCATCCAGCGTTTAGGTGGCAGCCTGCTCGAATCTTTTATAACCGGTTTGGGCGTGCTTACCGATGGCTGGTTGTTCGCCCGTTTCCTGTTCTGGATGGCGTTCAACTGGGGCATGGCGATCATCAGTTATTACCTGATCATCGCCGCTTTCTTTCCGCAGGCGCAGTTGACCTGGGCCATGTTCGGATTGGGCGCGGCCGCCTTTGGCGGAGCGGTCCCATCATTACCGGGAGCCGTGGGGACTTTCGAGGGCGCATTTGGAGGAGCTTTAACTCTTTTGACAGGCGATCGATCCACATCCCTGGCTGTCGCATTGACTGCGCGTTTCTTCAATTATCTGTCAAGCATTGTATTGGGCGGAACGGCATTATCGCGCGAAGGTCAGACACTTTCGGGAATCTACCGGCAACTGGTGAAATTCAGGACGAAAGGTGAAACCTATGATTCCCCTTTATGATACCCTGCATTCCCGTAGATTCCCTCTGGTTAATTGGCTGCTGATCGCGCTGAATGTGCTCGTATTTCTTTATGAGATCAGCCTGAGCCCCTCTGCTTTGGACCGATTGACCCGAACCTGGGGACTCGTTCCAACCCAGTTGATGGCGCATCCCACCACGATGTGGGTAACCATCCTTACCGCGATGTTCCTGCACGGCGGCTGGTTCCATATCCTGAGCAATATGTGGGTGCTCTTCATCTTCGGCGACAATATCGAAGACCGCCTGGGCGGCGGCCGCTACCTTGTCTTTTATTTGCTCAGCGGTGTGGCTGCCGGCCTGTTCGAGTCTTTTGTCCTTCAAGGCAGCAGCGTACCCATGATCGGCGCGAGCGGCGCCATTGCCGGTGTGCTAGGCGCGTACCTGATCCTTTACCCGCGTGCACGCGTTGCCAGCCTCGTGCCGATCTTATTTATCTTCACCATCATCGAGATCCCTGCCACCATCTTTCTGTTATTCTGGTTCGTTTCACAATTGTTCTCGGGTTGGCTGACCCTGCAAGGTTACACCGGAAGCGGGATCGCCTGGTGGGCGCACGTCGGAGGCTTTTTATTCGGTATGCTGGCGGTCAATTTTTTCGTTCAGCGCAGACTGTCCCCTCGCAATAATACTGGCTTTACCATATAGAACCCCGCAATTTGTACTCTCCGGGTGAGGTAATCCTTTTCGGAAGAATCGCTGTACCTGGCGCAGGTGAGAATCCTTTGCCTAGAATTGACTTATAAATAAGAGACTGCTTCGCTCCTTGCTCCTATCGAGCGCGGTCCGGATAAACCGCCAGAAAGTAACAAGCCATCTATTATTTTCAGGGCAGCCGGAATTGCTTTGTCACGTATAGGTTTCGTTTGAATTGACGAAGGGAAGAGAGATCCTGCCACAATCGACAACCTATTTGATCGAGGAGAAACCATGACTCGTAATTATTTAATCACCGGCGGCGCCGGATTCATCGGCTCGAATTATGTCCACCGCTTGCTGGAACGCGGTGAAAAGGTGAGTATTTATGATAATCTCAGCCGGGCGGGTGCCAAGGTGAACCTGGCCTGGCTGGAGAACAAGTTCGGGAAGGACGCCTTCCAGCTCGTTATCGGGGATGTTACCGACGCACCTTTATTAACCAGCACGACACGCCGCGCCGACGTGATCATCCATTTAGCCGGACAAGTGGCGGTCACCACCTCCGTGACGAATCCCAGACAGGATTTTGAATCGAATGCCCTAGGAACCTTCAACGCCCTCGAAGCTGCACGTCTTTCGGAACGAGGTCCGCTCTTCGTTTATGCTTCCACCAATAAAGTATACGGCGGGATGGAAGACGTGAAAATCGTCGAGGAAGCCACCCGGTGGCGTTATGCGGACCTGGCACTCGGCTGCAGCGAACAACAGCCGCTGGATTTTCACTCACCGTATGGCTGCTCGAAGGGTGCGGGTGATCAATACGTGCGCGATTATGCGCGTATTTATGGTTTGCCGACAGTGGTCATGCGCCAATCCTGTATTTACGGTCCGCGTCAATTCGGGATCGAGGACCAAGGATGGCTGGCCTGGATGGTCATCGCGGCGGTGACGGGTCGCCAGATCACGATTTACGGCGACGGAAAACAGGTGCGGGACGTCCTGCACGTGGACGACCTGCTCGACGCATACGAGGCCGCGCTCGCAAAGATGGATACGGCTAAGGGCCAGGTCTATAACCTGGGCGGCGGTATTCGCAATGTATTGGCTATTTGGTCCGAGTTTGGTCCGCTGCTGGAGAAGTTATTAGGCGCGAAAATACCCGTCGCCCGCGCCGATTGGCGTCCAGGTGACCAACGCGTTTTCTATGCAGACTTCAGTAAGGCAAAGCGGGACCTAGGCTGGGAACCCAAAATCGATTTGGAAGAGGGCATAGAAAAGCTGTTCAAATGGGTGAATGGAAACAAGAAACTATTTAATTAGTCTACTCGGGAGTGAAGGCAGGTCCATTTTGCGACGTTCACATCCAATAAAGATAATATAAAAAACTTCGGGAACCATGATTAATTAAAAGAAGAGCAGCTATCAACTGCTCTTCTTTTTATCTTAATTTCTAAGAACTATTACGAAATCACCACGAACTGTGAAGGGTCAACCGGGCTGTACTTGATCTTGACCGTCTCCCCCTTGCGGGGTATGGCGATCTTTGAAACCGTGGTTTCACCGACCGTCTGAAAGGCAGGCATGCCCATGGACGGGGTTACTTTCAGGGATAACTTGACCACCGGGTTGAAGTTGATCAGCTTGCCGGTATCTTCAATGGATATGACCTCGGCACTGCCGTCGAGTCCGCTCTGCAGCAGCCATTGACCGGAATTCTGCATATTGATCGCTGCCTGGCCCTGGTCCATCGCATTGTTAACCTTGTCCACGAAACCCTTACCCATAAAAGCCTTGGTCAGACCGCCGGTCAAACCACTATTTACGGTCTTTCTGGCATTAGCCAGTGCTTCCTGCGGGGTTTCATCTTCTTTCTTATTACCGAAATTAAACATGTTTTTTTCCTCTCTCTGGTTGGTTTATCGACTGGAGCGATGATAATCTTTACCGGTTTTCTCCTCAACCTTACCTAAGTACCATAAGATATAAAAACAAGGAGTATCTATTGGTTGTGATACTCGTAGTGATACCTCTTCGCGTCCACACGCTTCGCGGTACGCTCCGCTTTGCTTCGCATCTCAGAGGGCGAGGGGAGAAGATCGGAACATGATTTACCCCAAATTTAATCATGGGCATTTTTTGAATTAACGTGTGCCCTCACCCCCGGTCGCCTTCGGCGTCCACACGCTTCGCGGTCCGCTTCGCTTATCCGCACGCTTCGCGGTACGCTCCGCTATGCTACGCGACCCTCTGGTAGTGACTCTGCTTCGCATCCTGAAAAGAGAGTAGAGAAAATCGGAAAAATAGGGCGGGGTCGGCGGGTTACCCCCACCCCCCCCCAATTTTACGAGGGAATATTTGGGTGTGGGGTAGTAATGTTTTTTAAATATAATGGTACAAAAATATAGGA
>JBGQIO010000175.1:0-7908 GCA_041498515.1 Anaerolineae bacterium | reverse complement strand
GCTGTCGAGTTTCACCGAATGGACCTTTTTACGCGACAGTTCGACGGGGTTCTCGGAGCTGCTGGAGGACAGGATTCTCCGCTCGACCCCGGGAGTAAAGTTTAATCCCAAATCAGCATATAAGTGCCGGTATCCTGCAGCCGGATCGAGCGAAAGGTCTTCGTGGCGGACCACTCGTATGGAAGGAATCTGTTTGCAGGCTGCATGAACGAACCGATAGATCATCGTCCACAGGAGGCTGGCCTGTCCGAGGATGTCATCCGCCGCCATGGATCGCATGTTCATTCGATAGGCTTCAAGGTGATCATGCATCAGCAAGGGCTGATCGAGCAGATCATTAAAATCAAAGGACCAGTTCAATCGTTTAAGGCTGCTGGCAAAGGCGGCCGGATGACGAACGGTAACGACGATCTGACTATTTAATCTATTTGCGAACCAGGGAAGGGAAAAAACGGCAAAGGGGTCTTTTATCAAGGGACGCTGGTGTAAGAGGGCGGCGCGCCAAAAAATGCCCAGATCACGACCCATGCGAAGAAAGTCTTTAAGAGAACGAAGCGATTTAATTTCGGCAAACGCGTGATAACGAAAACTCAAGAGTTCGCGGAAGGAGGGGAGATAATCAGATTCGTTTTCATTACAGATATACGTGTACCAAAACGAAACTTGGGCGCCCAATACACCCGGGCGATGCAATACGTTGAGCGGCTCACTTATATAAGCCATTTGAGGGGAAGCGGCCAGCATCCGGCCTACCCAGGTTGTCCCCGAGCGATGCGCGCCTGTGACCAAGGTGGGGTTCATCGTGGTTTTCATCAAGGATCAACTTGCGGCGCGGCAAGGGAATGAATACCGTAAAAAACAGCAGCACAGCGATTGACCCAAAAATTAGGGCGGGTATCGAGTTCCTTGACATACCCAATACCGGGTAATTGAGGTACGACGATATCCATTTGGCCCTGGGCCTTCTCGACAAAGATTTGTTCCTGGCGGGCATCCCAGGCAGCAGTCCATTGATGATATTCCGGCTCGACAGAGGAATATACATTATAAGCTGCCCGTAGAGGGTAAAGTGCCAACAAACATAAAACTAGTATGGTCACGGATGCCAAATAGGCGGACTTGAACGGCAAGCGAATTCGACTGGTGAGAGTACCCAGGACCCAGCCCTCCGCACTAAGACCCAAGGTCATGAGAAAGTCCGCCGGAAAACGAGCCCGATCGACCGGAAAGGATTGGGCATAAGCGCTGGGAGCAAAACTGAAGGCAACAGCGATGAATAAAAATACCGGGAGCACGGCAGCCGTAAGCCAGAGCCTGGAGGATGGGATTTGAGACAATTTCTCCCTATCCTGAGAATAATAGATAAAGGTAACCAGGAGAGGGATGACTATTGAAATCAAAGCCGGCAAAGGCAAGGTCTTTAATGTTACCAAAATAAACTGGGCAGAATAGGTGATCGTTTCCTTGAATAGCGCGATAACATTAGAAGTAGGAGTTTTTAAACGCACCCCATTCCCCGGGGCAACAGCCATGACCAGCATGGAAAGCACTGCACTGGCGAGCGACACTCCCAGAAGTATTAAGACGTCGCCTCGACGATCTTGTTTCCTTTGCAACAAGACGATCAGGAAGGCCATAAGAAGAATGCCGATTTGAAGAAAGCTGGTTGTCTCTGAAGACCCACCCGCGATGAATATCGAACCAAAGCAGATCAGGCCAGCTCCCCAAAGGCGAAGTTGTTGAAAGCCAGTACGAATTTGCCAAAGGATCAACGCTGCACAATAGACAAAGAAAACCAACGGCGCCAGATAAGTCACCAGGCCCGCGCGCCAATATAGAACCTGGTACAGGTTGGGCGCCTCAAACAGGCTCAGAAAAATAACAAGGCCGGCAATCCATGAATAAGTCCCAAGGTTCCACTTCTGGCCGATGGATTTTCCAATTTCTGATATCAACCAGGTCAAGCCACAAACCCACAGGACAAGCGCCACTGCCGACATTAATTGGCTACCCCATTTACCACCCCATTCAATAAACTGGATTAATATTAAATTCGAGTAACGATCGGACCATACCCTGTAGCTTTTGATCGTTGCCTGAAAAATATTTCCTGAGGTTGTCAGAAGGACAGCCTGGCAATAATCGTCCGCGAGGTAACGCGAGAACGTGCCTAAATAGGCGTAGATCATCAAGGCAGCCGCGACCGCCAGGTTGCCAAGCATAATCGCCGAGCGGGCTGCCCCGGCTGCCCAATTTTTTCCTGCAAGAAAACGCATTGATCTTCTCCAATATTCTCAACGGGGTTCTTTCGATTGAAACGTTATCGAGCTAAACTTCGTCGTTCTTGATCGAGAAGCCCGGAAATCCCCTCCGTGCGCCAGAGGATGCTGAAGGTCGTAAATAATATATCCATCGCTTTGTGCGTAAACCGGGAAACCGTCCAACTGCTTTCTAAGCTCAGGCTGACGATTCAGCTCATCAAAGTCAGTGACGAGGAAAAAGGTCTTGCCCGTCGTCAACTTCACAAAGCGGTTCGCGGAGTCAAAAACAGCCCCGCGGACTTCATGGTAATCAATATCACCCGAGTTCGGCCATATGAGTGCATCCTGCCAGCCCCAGTACGACAGCCGGGTGCCGTAATCCTGAGTCAGGGCCACCACATTGGGGCCGTGACCAAGTTTATCGCCGATCTCTGCCCACATGCCGGCTTGAGGCCGATAATCCACCGATTTTATTTGATTGTGCACATCCCAGAGTGCGGCGAGCAGTCCGTACGTTAAAACGCCCAGGGCAGCCAAACGAAGCCAACCTGGTGAGGTCAATAAGGCCAGGCGGGCAATCATAAAATCGGCCAGGGGTGCGAAAGAAAGCGCGACCAGCGGGATCAAGGGCAGATGATAATAATCGTGCGTTGCAATGTGATAATCGAAATAGAGGCCGAAAAGGAGGTATGCGCCCCACAGCCCAAGAAGGATAAGCTGCACATTTCTTTTACGGACGATTAAAAAACCCAACAACCCAAGCATGATAGCGGTCCCGCCTGCGGCCTTATTTGCCAGTCCGGCCCATTGGATGTAATTCAATGGGCTGAGTAAGAGCGAGGGTATGAACCGTCCGCTAAATTTCTGACCCAGGAAACCATTTAACACAATGCCATAGAAAAGATAAGCTGCTGCAGGCAGGAACCCCAGAAAAGCCATCACCCAAACCTGTGTTTTACGGATGAGGTCGCGCAGAGTAAAGTGTCCCAGGGCGGTACCGAGCGCCGCGCCGACCACGAAAAAGGCTGCAACAAATTTGATGTAAATGGCGAATCCGCCAATCAAGCCGGCAAGTATCGCCCAACCCCACGATTGAGTCTTCGCCCAGCGCGTGATCAACCACCAGAACATGATGATCAACATCACCATCAGTGGGTCGGGCTGGAACGAACGACTGGCAATTACTGCATATGGGAAGAAAAGATAATAAGCGGTGGAGATTACCGCCCCATCCGTTGAGATCAGATCGCGGACCAGCAGGAAAAGGAAAACACCGCCGATGAGCCAGAAGAGGGAAGAATAAACCCGGGCCACCCATAATTGCTCACCGGTAAAACGATACGTAATCGCCACCAGGCGCTCGAAAACCTCGGGTTCGATCTCAGATTTGGTCTTCCATTGCTGAAATGACATTTTCTTTTGCCAATCGGGAATCCCGGGCGCCGTTTGATCGTACATGCCGCGGGCTTTGAGCGCACTGAGCAATTGACGCGTAGGATGGAAGTCGAGCGGCAGGTTGGAGAGATCGTAAAGACGAATACCCAGGCCGGAGACAAACAAAAGAAACAGCGTGAGAATCAATAGCCAACGCGGTGCAAAAAAAGATTGATGATCCGTAGAAGCAGTCACAGGGCAGAAATTCTATCACTACTTGCTTAAGATTTAATGGATCCCAATTTGCTCGGCCGAGCGACAGGACGCGGCAGAGCAGGAAACCAAAGGTTTCAACCAGGCAGAAAACCGGCTCAACAGATTTGGGTCGGCGGTAGAGGCAATATTGTTAAGCTCATAGGGATCCTGGAGGCGATCGTAAAGTTCGCGGAATCCGGTGCCGTATTCCGCATAAGTATATTGTGGAGTGCGGACAGCAAGAAATTCAGGACGCGGAGCCGATTGGCCCTGCTGCTCCGGGTCAGGAGGTTCGAGTAATTGATCGGGATTTCCCAATCCGACGAAGTTAAGCGTAGAACCGGAGGCATCCCCCGACCCATAATACTCAAGCAGATAACCTTGCCTCCAATCCGCCTCAGGAGGACGGTCACCGCTCCATAAGGGGGCGAGAGAACGTCCATCCACAAAGGCAGGCGGGACCACTCCGGCCAGTCCGGCAATCGTGGGTGCAACGTCCGTGTTGCCAGCCAGGTAGCCTTGCAAAACCCGACCCGCGGGAATACCCGGCCCCCGAATGATAAAGGGTACAACGGTATCTTCTTCGTAAGGCTCACCTTTACCGGCGAGCAGGCGATGCTGGCCAAGGTGATAGCCATTGTCAGAGGTGAAGATAATATATGTGTTGTCGAGTTGACCTGTCTCTTTTAATGTGGTCACAAGCCTGGCGATCATTTCGTCGACGGCCTGCATGGAGCGGACGCGCTGGCGGTAAAGGTTATCCAGATTTGCAATATCGGTTTCACTCAGCAGCGGATCGGCAGCCAGATTACCGGGCTTATCTGATACATCCGCTTCATTAAAGGATGGGGTACGTGGGACCTGAAGATTTGGAAACAGATCCGCGTGGCGGAGGGCAGGGATTGCCGGCTCGTGCGGAGCATACGGCGCAAGGTAGATAAAAAATGGTTGAGGGTCCACAGCCGAGCGGCGGATAAAGTCATCTGTTTTATCGGAGAGAACATCGGTCAAGTAATCCTTGACGCCGATCCCATAATCCACAATTTTCCCGTTTTCATTGAGTGAATAATTGAGCTCCTTATATGGGCTGCCTTTGGCAGGGCTGTACCACTCGTTCCATCCCGGAGGGATATAAGAACGATCGGATAGATCAGGATACCCGTTTAGATACTTACCCAATAAAACGGTATGGTATCCGGCGGCCTGTAACCAGGTAGCGAGTGTGGAGGTTTCGTTCTTAAGTGAATAGAACTTATCAAACCCTCCTGCAGGAGCCGAATTGGTATAAACCTGATGATTATGTGTATATTGTCCGCGCAAAAAAGAAGCGCGGGATGGGCAGCAAACCGGAGTACTGATCATAAAGTCGTCCAGAGATAACCCTTGTGAGACGAGAAGCTGTTGGAGATACGGCATGTACTGGGTCGTACCGAGTTTTGCATCCAAATCATCCACAAGGATAAACAGGATATTTGGGCGTTTTGATCTGGGCAGCACGGTGACATCGGCACGCGCCGCAAAGGTGGGCGCGATCGTAGGCGGCTGGGTAGTGGTTTCAGGCGGTTGGTTAAAGCCCAGGGAACAACCAGCCAGGGCGATTACCAACCAGGCCAGTAAAATAATTTTCCAAACAGATTTCACTAACTCTCCTTTTGAACCGTTTTACTTAAACGTGCGCGCCTGCGCTCCAAAATAAGAGTCCGAAGATGTCCCAACCCGATCAAATCGAGTAAAGCCGCGCCTGCCAAATTCAAGCGCGCTAAGGCAGTGGGGGGATGAAGGATCAGCGCCCGTATCCAGGCCTGGAGCGCAGCTTTCGGCTGTCCGCCATCCAGAAGATAGCGTGCGTTAAAACGCTGTGCGGAGGCGGGCGCGCGCCGTCCTGCTTGCGCAAGCACCGGTGCAAGGCCTGGCTGCTGCAAGGCCCAATCTAAAACGCGGAAGGCTTCACGGCTAAAACCGGCAGCCTGAGCCCGGTTTTTAGCCCCTGCATGATAACGCGCCGCCGCCCAGGTCTCATTCACGTGGAGTATCTCGCCTTGCTCAGCGATCCGGATCCACAATTGATGGTCGAGTAGAAAGTGGAGGGTAAGGTCAAGCCCGCCTGCATTTTCAAATGCGGAGCGGCGCAGGAACACAGCCGGCTGGCCGATAATTTGAAAACAGAGTAAGTCCACAAGGGACAGTTGATGATATTTTAAAGTATTTATCGTACGATCGACCTCATCCACAGCCAGCATGTCCCCATAGATCATCCCGGCTTGAGGAGCCGTCTCAAATACCTTCACAGCAGCCCCGACCGCGCCGGGCAAATAATAATCGTCTGAATTGAGCCAGGCCACGATCTCACCGCGCGTATGCGCAAAGCCTTTGTTGATCGCCTCCGCCTGACCTCGATCTTTTTCGCTGGTCCACCACGCAAGGCGATCAGCATATCTTTTTATGATCTCCGGGCTGCCGTCGGTCGAACCCCCATCCACGATAATATATTCAATATCCGGATAATCCTGTTCGAGAACGGAACGGATCGTTCGCTCCAGAAAGGAGGACTGATTGAATGAAGGAGTGATAATGGAGACGAGGGTCATTTCTAGCGGTGCAGGTCGTACAATACAAAACCATCCCCTTGCGCTGCGACAGGATATCCATCCAGGATCATTTTCAGGTTTGGCTGGTGGTCCAGTTGCGAAAACGCGGTAACCAGAAAATAATCTTCACCCGTCGTTAGGTCGGTAAACCGGGCAGCCAAATCTCTACCACCGTTCTTGACAGCAGAAAGGTCGGTGCTGAGCGGCCATAAGGCCACCCTCCGCCAGCCCCAATACATCAAATCATATCCGTAGTCCTGCGTCAGCCCAATCACCTCCGCGTTGGTGGGGATCGCTTTCCCAATTGCTTCCCAGGCAGCCGGGGCACGGCTAAAATCTTCGGCGACCAGGACCGACCGTCCGACCCATGATTGATATCCTATGATCATCAGCGCCAGAACGAGAAGCGCGGCCTTCCCGGCTCGCGGCAGCCTGGATCCTTGAACGGCTATCGTTTCGGCGATCGATGCCAGTCCAAGTGCGACCACAGGTATAAGTTGAATATGGTAATAACTATGTGTAAACATCTGGAAGGGAAGCGTAAGACCATAAAGCAAATAACCGATCCATAGGCTGATCAGGAGCCAGCGGGCGCGAGGCGGGGCAAGTAAAGTCCCGACCAGACTGAGAAACAGGACGGTCAAACCGAACAAGCTGCCTACAAAACCAAGCCACTCGGCATAGAAATGCAAACTGAGGATCAGTCTGATCAAGTCCACAGTCCATGAAAAGAAGTATTCCGAAGAGCGGCCCGGATGACCAAGCACATAATAGCCTAAACCGGGAAGGATCATCAATACAGCCATCGACCAGACTTGAACAGATTTCCAAAAACGTAGACCCAAAGCGACCAGGACGGCTGCTATTGCCGCGCTGCCAACCAGAAAGGCGATCACGACTTTGACAAGGACTGCGAAACCCAAAAAGAGAGCCGCAAGAATGGCCCACTTCCAGCTTTGTTTCACGCTCTTTCCAAGGGTTGTGCCAGCAAGGGGTGAAGGGCTGGGAGTGACTTCTTCCATCCAACGATACAAAAAATAGAGACCAACAACAAACGAAGAGGTCATTAAGGGATCGGGCTGGAAAGAACGACTGGCTTGCACCGAGAAGGGGAGGACAAGATAGAAAGTCAATGAGATCAAGGCGGCAGTCGGCGACGAGATGCGACGCGCCAAGTCAAATAGAGCGATGCCCGCCAAAAGCCAGAAGATCGTCCCGTAAACACGCGGGACAGCAAACGATTCGCCGCCGGTCAAAAAAAACGTAAAACCGACAATTGACTCGGTGATGGGCGGCTCGTACTGGCCAACCGCACGCTGGAAGGAATCAGCCAACTCTCGTTTTTGCTTGTCAGCATTGGGAAGATGGTCGTAATAAATGGCCCGGGCGACCAGAGAATTCCGCAGTTGACGCGTTGAATGGAAGTCAAG
>JBGQIO010000174.1:0-7915 GCA_041498515.1 Anaerolineae bacterium | reverse complement strand
TCGTCTTCACCCAGGGCACGGCGTCCCAGCGTCCAGGCCGGCGGGAAAAGACGCAGGCTTTCATTTAACACCATGCGAGTGTAAGGCAGGCTGTCAAGATCTGCATAACGAGGCGGACGACCGTTGAGCGCTTCTTTCGCTTCGCGCCGCAGGCGTTCCATCGCCATTGGATTCTTTGAAAGCAGGTACCAGGTCCATGACAGCGCGCTGGCGGTCGTTTCATAGCCTGCCAGCATTAAGGTCAAAATTTGATGTCGCATTTGAAGGTCGTCCATGGCTGCACCGGTTTTAGCATCCCGTGTCAGGATCATGGAGCTGAGCAGGTCGCCGCCATCCTTAAAATCGCGCTTGCGCTGCTGGATGATGCGGTCCACCAAGACGGCGAGATCACCGGCGGATTGGATGAGGCGCGGATCGCTGGGCTTCTCCAGGAAGCTGGCTGCCCGGTTGACGATCTCGCCCACTGCGCGCACCTCCTCTCCCAGGTCCACACCAAATAAAGCGCGTGTGGTGACGGTTAGAGTCAAGGCGGCCATTTCGCGCGCCACATCCACCGGCTGACCGGCCTGATATGCGCGCTGCCACTTCTCCAGCATGGTCTGGGCGGCGTCAACGATCATTTCGTCCAGTCGTTCGATGCGCGCATGATGGAAGGCGGGCTGAAGCATGCGCCGTTGTTTGCGCCAGACCTCCCCTTCGGCAGTGAGCAAGCCTTCGCCGATCACTTTATTAAAGATCTGATTGGAATAGGTGGCTTTGCTATAATTATGATTATTATCGACCAGTACGTGCCGGATATAATCAGGATGGTTGATAAGATAAGCCGGGTCAGGCGCGGGGCGATAACATACGATATCACCATATTCAGACGCCATGCCGAGGAAAAAATTAAGCGGATCGCGCACCAACTGCCGGACGCTGCCAGCCGGTGCAGGCGGGTAACGCCGAACCCCTGAGGCATTACCGGCTCGTGAGGGAGAATTCGATTGATCTGAATTGCTCATAATATATGGGTAAGTTAAAGTAAGATTATATGGGTAAAGATTGATAGAAGCAATATTCAAATCTATTTGAGATGAATAAAGTCCCACCCCATAGTACAATCCAGGCTGTTACAGGGTACTGCATAATTATCTAAACCAAAGTTTTGTTTTTTACACAATAAATGATGAAAATAAGCTTAGAGATTTATGCAAGAAGCAGTAATGATGAGGCTGTCGGTGGATAATGGAACCCTCCCAAAGCTTGGGGCTACCCATCCAGGAGTTTCCAGATAGCGTCTGTATACACAGGAGCATGAAAAGCAGCAATGTCTACAAAGCGAATAGCAGTTCTTACCAGTGGAGGCGATGCCCAGGGCATGAACGCAGCCGTCCGGGCAGTGGTGCGCACAACATTGGATAGGAAAGCCGAAGTTTATGCCATTTATGAGGGGTATCAGGGATTGGTGGAGGGCGGCGAACGCATCCGCAAGATGGATTGGGAATCGGTCGGTGGTATCCTGCAGCAGGGAGGTACGATCATTGGAACCGCCCGCAGCGAAGAATTCCGTACACACGATGGACGGCGTAAAGCCGCATTGAACCTCATTCAACTTGGGATCGATGGGCTCATCGTCATCGGCGGTGACGGTTCACTCACTGGAGCCTACATTTTCCGAAAGGAGTGGCCGGCGTTACTTGAGGAGCTTATTCAACAAGGAGAGATCAGCCCAGAAATCGGCGCTGCACACCCGAACCTGCTCATCGTCGGCATGGTTGGCTCGATAGACAATGATTTCTACGGCACCGAAATGACCATCGGTACGGACAGCGCTTTGCATCGCATCACCGATGCGGTCGACGCGATTTCGAGCACGGCCGCCAGTCATCAGCGTACCTTTATCGTCAAAGTCATGGGACGGAATTGTGGCTATCTGGCCTTATTTGCCGCCCTGGCGACCGGTGCAGACTGGGTCTTGATCCCTGAGGCTCCACCGGATGTGGATAACTGGCAGGACGTACTGGTGGAACGTCTCATAGCCAGTTCCAAAGCGGGACGGCGCGACCACATCATCATCATGGCCGAAGGTGCGCGCGATCGGGAAGGCAATTACATCGGCAGCACCGATGTGCAGCGGTTGTTGGAGGAGAAAATCGGCGAAGAAGTTCGCGTCACTGTGCTGGGACACGTACAGCGTGGTGGTCGTCCCACGGCTTATGATCGCAACCTGGCTACAATGCTTGGACACGAGGCAGTTATCACCATCTTGAATGCCAATCCAGAGGATGAGCCTGTGCTTGTCCGGATCAAGGAAAACCGCATTTCCGCTTTGCCGTTGATGGAGTGTGTGGAAAAAACAATGGCAGTCGCACAAGCCATTGATGCAAAAGATTACGAAAAGGCGATGGACCTGCGCAGTTCAGGCTTCAAAGACTCATTCCAAACCTATAAGACGATGGTGCGAGCCCTGCCCCACCCGCCAACACCTGGGCAAAAGCGATTCCGCATAGCGATATTTCATGCCGGTGCGCCGGCCCCGGGGATGAATACAGCCGCCAGGGCAGCGATTCGCCTGGGGCTGGACCAGGGTCACGTAATGCTGGGGATAAGCAACGGTTTCGAAGGCCTAGCCGAGAACCAGATCCGGGAACTGGATTGGATGAGCGTGAGCGATTGGGTGCCTTTGAGTGGATCCGTTTTGGGCACCAGCCGCATGGTACCAGAAGGGAAGGACCTATACTCCATGGCCCGGACAATCGAGGACAATCACATCGACGCGCTTCTCGCGATTGGCGGCTGGAATGCCTACGAATCGGTTTATAACATGATCAGTGACCGGAACAATTTCCCGGCTTACAACATCCCGATCGTATGCCTGCCTGCCTCCATCAATAATAACCTGCCGGGGACGGAATTCAGCATTGGCGCAGATACCGCCCTCAATAACATTGTCGATGCCGTGGACAAGATCAAGCAGTCCGCTGTGGCTACCCGGCGCTGTTTTGTGATCGAGGTGATGGGTCATTGGTGCGGCTATCTAGCCTTGATGAGCGCACTGGCCACCGGCGCGGAACGATTCTACCTTCCCGAAGAAGGAATAAAATTAAGTGATCTACAGCAGGATGTGAATGTGCTGACCCGCGGATTTCAGGCGGGAAAGAAACTTGGGCTGGTCATCCGCAGCGAATACGCCAACCCCGTTTATACGACCAACTTCATGTGTTCTCTCTATGGAGAAGAAGGGCAGGATATGTTCGACGTGCGCCCGGCGATCCTGGGGCATCTGCAGCAAGGCGGCGACCCTTCGCCCTTCGACCGCATCCAGGCTACGCGGTTTGCGAGCCTGAGCCTCAATTATTTGATCAACGAATGCAACCAGGGAAGTTGCAACAGCGCTTTCATCGGCCTGCAGAACGGACAGTTCGTATTCCACGATATGCGCGACTTCGACCGCATGACCGATTTAAAGTACCAGCGCCCGAAGGAACAATGGTGGCTGCAGCTCAAGGGGATCACCAACCTGATGGCGAAGCTCACACCGGAATCCTGATAAGCTATTTGATGTCATCGCTAGGAGGCCGAAGACCGATGTGGTCGAAGATTGCCGTAATGATGTGGTGCAACTGGGCAATCTCATAGGTACAATGTCATTGCGAGCCCCGAAGGGGCGTGGCAATCTCCTGTTAGTGTGTTAATTGATATTGACCTGGAGAGCACAGAATCTTCGACATTACTGCGTTCTCGATGATCGCGGAATCTACTATTGACTAAATTTAATCATCTTCATACATCGAAGACGATTATATTCCTACGGAGCTAAACACAAGATCATAGCCCCTTGATGATATTTATTACATCCTTGAGGTTGGCAATGACAAAAGCCAGGATGGGCAGCAAAAGTGAGTTTAGGAAGTTCAGACCTGCACGAAAATTCAAAGCTGAATTGGGCGTTCCTTTGATGCGGTCATGATAATCCATCAACTTTCCCAGGCGGTCCAGAGTGTCCTTACCGGGGATTTTCTCTTCCTTATATAGATCCTCCACTTGTTTCTGGATCTCATTGATGGTCTTCCACTTGGCACGGATGATCAGGTCTGAAAGATGATATTGACCGGTTGAGTAAAGGATCACGGTCGGCGCCCACACAAACACGGAAAAGACGATCCCGGGCTGGGGGGTATCGGCGGTAAGCACATCAATATAGCCCAGGCCTACCGTTAACCAGACGATATAAGCCATGGTTACATATAAAAGGAAAGTGAGCAGGCGGGAAAGCTGGCCAACTACCTCTGAACTGCTCGGGTCGGGTTCGTACAAATCAAAGTGATAGCGGTTCAGGCGCGTGGGAAAGGCGACGTAAAAAGGATAAAGATAATATCCGACCCAGACGGCCTGGATGCAGGACAAGAGAACGACAACGAACGGACCAATATGAAAGCCGGTCCCCGGATGATTGCCTAGCCAGATGATATACAGGAACCATCCGAGCAGAGGTCCGATCACAATTCCCACCAGGAGCGGCTTCCACCATTTGAAATTGTCTCCCAGCCATTTTTCGAGATTATCCATATCCGAGACGCGCAGGATCTTATCCACACACGAGCTGCGAAATGTATTTAGAAAGGCACGGATATTAATTTTATTGGCGATCAAAGCCAGCGGGCCTGTAACAGATGACCATAGGGTAAGCTTTAACTCCTCAGGCGTGAGAGGATTGCCGCTGGCAGCAGCTAGCCCCCATCCAATTAAAAACGTTATCAATGCAATGGCTATGCCGCTGAGCCAGTAAGAAGGAAAGCCGTCGTCGTCCGGATTAGCAGCATTTGTCGGCAGAAAGGTCCCACGTGCTTTTGCCGCCGCAGGGTTCACAAGCCGCTGATATAACGCACCCATGCCGTCCAAAATATTTTCAGGCAGTGAGCGGCGTGTTTCCAATTGTTCCTTAAGCTGGTTCCGTTTCTCGGCGATCGTAAGTGCTTTCTCCATGGGACGCTCCTCTGACCTGACCTGCCGTAAGTATAGGACATAACGATTCCAATTTCAATCTGTAAAGAGCTTCAACACTCTATCAGGATCTCCCGATGGCTTTCTAAATATCCTTGATTCTAAATGATCATCCGGTTTGTCTTGCGATAATTAATAAGGTGGTGTCGTCGAAAGGAGGCACTTCGCCGGCGAAGGCGAAAAAATCGTGGAGCAGGTGAGTGAGCTGCGCCTCCGCTCCTGATGCGGGGGCCGTCATAACAGCCGAGTTGAAGCGATCCAGGCCATAATCTTCACCTAGCGAATTCAAAGCATCGGTAATGCCATCTGTGTAGATGAAGAGCGCATCGCCGGGTGCGAATTTAACCGTGACCTCTGTAAATTTCATTTCTTCGATGACCCCCAGTGCGATGCCTGTGCGAGTTAATGGTTCCAAATGGCTTTGGTGTCTGCGCAGCAACGGCGGGTTCTGACCTGCATTGGCATAAACTAACTTATATGAAGCTGGGTCCAATACTGCATAGAACGCTGTAACGAACATATCGGATGATGACCGCGCAAGAAGGCGTTGGTTGACTTCCATTAGAACACCCGCTGGACTTGGATTGTAAGTGGCACCTGCCCGGATCAGACTGCGAGTCATTGCCATGTACATCGCGGCAGGCGCTCCTTTATCGGATACATCTGCCACCACGATACCCCAACGACCGTCCGGGAGCTGGAAGAGGTCATAAAAATCACCCGCCATCTCGAGGGCGGAGCGCCAATCAGCAGCCAGACTAAAGCCGCCGATTTCCGGCAGCTGGTCCGGTAAAAGACTTTGCTGGACTTCGCGCGCCAGTTGGAGTTCGCGTTCGAGGCGCAGCCGCTGTGTATAAGTCACGTCATATAAGTGGGCACGCTCCAGCGCGACCGCCACCTGGGAACCGACGGCACTGAGTAATTGCAAGTCTGTGGAGGTCAGGAACTGCCATTCCCGGGTGGCAACATTGATGATCCCGATCGGCCGGTTGGAAGCCAGTATCGGTACCGTAGCGTGGAATAACAAACCTTCATTATCGCCCTGGTCCTCTGCGGAGTGGATCAACCTGGTACATTCCACCACGTTCACGGCCCGTTTCAACTGACCATCCCGCATCAAAGCCTGGCAATGACAGAGAGCGGGTTCGGTGAGATGATAGCGGTTGTTTTTTTCCAGGCCAGGCGGCAGGCCGCAGACCGCTCCGAGGGTGAATTTGTCGGAGTTCGTTATTCCTTCGGAGATAGAGGCGCCGTCTGTTGTTGGAAGCAAAAACGCCCAGCCGGATTGCAGGTTCATCAATGACACCAGCATCTCGAGGGCGGCCGTCAGGGTGGTGTGTACATCGGAAGATCGGTTGAGCTCACCGGCCAGCTGATTGAGCGTGCGTAACCGTGCGATCTCCCGTTCTTCGGGTGAGCCTGAAAAGATCTCTTTCCGCCGGCGAATTTGTTCGCGCGTCAGGGAAGGCCGTTCGACGCTGAATTCAAGAAACGGATCGACTTCCACCAACCCAACGCTTTGGGCCCACTTGTAGAAACGTCGCAGCGAGGTGATCTGTGCGCGCTGGCTTTTTTCACTCACCCCGTTGGTTTTCAACTGTAATAAGTAGGTACGCAGTGCGACATCATCATTGCCGCTCGGTACAAAATCAATATCACCGCGTACAAACCACTCGATAAAGGCGCGTAAGTGGTCCAGGATCTCCGTTTCTCCTGGGTCCAGGGTTCCGGCAAAACGTTCGATGATGTCCATATCACACTAATAAGGAATGACGGGAGGATTATAGCACCCGCGATAATATCCAATACCGTAGGTCCACGGGCTTCTGTTGATTAAATAAGAAGTAAAATCCCTGGCATGACCACTCCATGGACCTCCCTGCACGGCTTCGTGGTCGAGGGCTACCGTGTCGCCTCCGGACCCTCCAGGGACTATCCGTACGGCGCATTAGATAGGCAGAGACCTATCTTCAAGCTGCGCGGCCTGGATCTCGAGGGTTATTTCAACGGCACATTGAATATTGACCTCCGTCCGTTTACCTTCAAAATGATCAAACCGGAATTCACTTTTCGCCACGTCGAGTGGACGGACCTGCATCCCCCGGAGAATTTTTCATTTTCGCACTGCACGGTGATTTACAAGGAATTCGAATACAAAGGCTGGGTTTACTATCCACACCCGGAGACGAAGCTCCGGCATTTTCAAAACCCCTCCTTGATGGAAGTCATCGCCCATAAGATATCAGATATCAAGTATGGGGATGAGGTGAGAGTCCTGGTAAATCCTGAGAGGATAGAGGTAAGCAAGCCCGAATAATTATTCCGTCAGGCAGATCACTCGTCGTTCACGATAACTGGAGTATGGTTTCTAGAACCGTAAATGTTTCACGGTCAGGCCATTATTGATCAATTCCTTGAGGGAATCGATGCCGATGCGCAGATGTGTATCGGCATATTGTTGTGTAACCTTTTTATCGCTCTCGGTGGTCTTGATGCCGCTGTGGATCATCGGCTTGTCTGAAACCAGCAGTAAGGCGCCTGACGGGATTTCGTTATGGAAGCCCGTGATGAACAGGGTGGCTGTCTCCATGTCCACCGCCATAACCCGGATGCGGCGCAGATAGGACTTGAACTGCTCGTCATGCTCCCAGACGCGGCGGTTGGTCGTGTAGACGGTACCTGTCCAGTAATCGCGGTCGTGATTGCGGATGGTGGTCGAGACTGCTTTTTGCAGGTTGAAGGCCGGCAGGGCCGGCACTTCGGGCGGATAATAGTCGTTGGAAGTCCCTTCGCCGCGGATGGCCGCGATCGGCAGGATCAGGTCGCCGAGCTTGTTCTTTCGCTTAAGGCCGCCGCATTTGCCGAGGAACAGGCAGGCTTTCGGGTGGACGGCGCTCAACAGGTCCATCACGGTAGCCGCATTGGCGCT
>JBGQIO010000173.1:0-7991 GCA_041498515.1 Anaerolineae bacterium | reverse complement strand
TGGCCGAGCTGCTATTGACCAAGTTCCAGATCGTTTCCATCAACCCCAAGGACGTCAAGGACGTGGCAACCCTGCTAATTGAGCATCCCTTCGGGGATACTGACCGGGAGACAATCAACGTACCCCGGATCCTCGAAGTGACCAGCCATGATTGGGGATTTTACACCACGGTCCAGATGAACTTAGAGAAGATCCCCCATTTTCTGGAGACTCTCATGCTATCCGAGGCTAAGATAAAAACCGTGACAGGGAAGCTGGAAGAGCTTAGCAAACGGATGGAAGCCGCCCCCAAAACCGCGGCCTGGAAGATGCGTGCCCTGGTGGGCAAAGCGATGCCCTGGTATGAGGAGCCAGAAGACGCCGCACGAGGAGAGTTAAAGCTCGAGTAACAATATTAGGATTCGAAGATTAGAGAGTATGGCTTACGACCTGGTCTGCCTTGGCAATCTGTCGATAGATGACGTCGTCCTACCCGATCAAAACACCCGCTTGAACTGCTTTGGCGGGGACACGATCTATGCCGCCTTGGGAGCGCGCTGGTGGTCGGATGCGGTGCGTTTTGTGGCCCCGGCGGGTGCGGATTTCCCAGAAGAACACATGGATTACCTTAACCACGCTGGAATGGAGACGCGCGGCCTGCCGCGGCGGTCGGTTCCTGGCCTCCATTACCGAGTAGTCTATGCCGACAACAACCAACGAACCTGGACCACGCTGAGCGCCGAGGGGGATTTTGGCAAACTTTCCCCGACGGTGAAGGACATCCCAGACGAATACCTAGAATCACGTGCTTTCCTGATCCTGGCGATGGACTTAGCCGCCCAGGAATCCTTGGTGCCGGCCCTGCAGGCGCACGGAGTGATAGCCCTTGACCCGCAGGAGGAGTACATCCCCGGCAACGAAGCGCGTGTGCTGGCCATGATCAAAAACGTCAATATCTTTCTCCCCAGCAAGGAAGAGGTTTCCCGTTTGTTGGGGCATCAGGATTGTGAAAAAGCCTGCCGCCAGTTTGCTGAATGCGGCCCCGGGTTAGTTGTAGTCAAGATGGGTGATGAAGGCTCCCTGATTTATGATTCAAAAACTGACCGCTTCCATCCGATACCTGTCTTTAAAACCAAAGTGGTGGATTCGACAGGTGCAGGGGATTCCTACAGCGGCGGATTCATGGCGATGTACTCTCGATCCGGTAACCTGCTGAAAGCCGGTTTGGCCGGAGCGGTTTCGGCCTCGTTCGCTATTCAGGATTTTGGGCTGACAAATATGTTCAGCATCGGGCGCATCGAGGCCGAACAGCGCTTACAGACATTGGAAGCGAGTTACCGAGCTGAAGGAGACTGATCTCACGCACATCCTGTCCGTAAGTCCAACACAATCGAATTTCCAAAAGGAATCAGATTTCCTCATTATTCGTGGAGCCTTCTCCGGATTATTTGACCCTTCCAAGGGGCAAGGAGTTCCTCCGCGAGACATCCAAAATTTGCTGCAGCTCCAACAAAAACTAGTACAGGAGCATACCTTTGCATCCCCTACATAGTAAGACTACAATAATTACCTCGGTGGGTTGATCAAAAACCATGATCATTAATAACATTTATCCTGTGTAAGGTCGACTGAAAAGCGTACGGTTTGTCGTCCCGAATGTGATTATGATCGGGCCGCCCGGTGCTGGCAAGACCTTGCTAGCTAGAGCTATGCCGGGCATTCTACCTAAAATGTCAATTGATGAAGCGCTGGATGTAACCCGTATTTATTCGGTAGCGGACGCCCTGCCTCCTGAGATGATGATCAGAACGAGACCGTTCAGGGCGCCGCACCATACGATCAGCCATGCAGGCCTGGTGGGCGGCGGGAATTGGCCGCATCCAGGTGAAATATCGCTGGCGCACAGGGGTGTTTTGTTTTTAGACGAGCTGCCTGAATTTGGCACGCGTGTACTCGAGGTCATGCGGCAACCGATCGAAGATAAAGTGGTGACGATCAGCCGCGCACAGGGTTCGCTGACTTTTCCGGCAAACTTCATGTTGGTGGCTGCGATGAATCCCTGCCCGTGCGGGTATTATGGAGACGCCGTTAAGGCGTGCACCTGCGCGCCTTCCACTGTGACGAAATATCAAAAGAGGATTTCCGGGCCGTTGCTGGATCGCATCGATATCCACGTCGAAGTTCCCCGGGTGGACTACCAGAAATTGAGCAGTGACCGGTTGGGTGAATCGTCGGAGTGCATCCGTGGCCGAGTCGAATTAGCGCGGCAGAAACAGAGAGAACGATTCGCATGTATGAAATCAACGAATATGATCACCAATGCCGATATGCGGGTGGGGGAGGTGCGCCTGTTCTGCAAATTGGATGAAGCTGGGGAAAGCTTGATAAGCGCGGCGATGGGACAGATGAATTTGTCCGCACGAGGGTATCACCGCGTGCTAAAGCTGGCGCGGACGATCGCCGACCTGGCTGGGTATGAGAACATCCAGGCGGCGCATTTAGCCGAGGCGCTGCAATACAGACCGAGAGGGATGTGAAGCTATGGCGGAGGTATCACTTGACCGCACTCAAATCTGTTTTATACCTACTCGTTGTTCAGAATTTTGGGTTCTATATCCCACTGACCCTTTCCCGGATCGGTCCTAAGGCTCCTACGGGCGCACTAGCTTATCTGGCTTTCTTGCTGTGGTTACTTGGAATTCTGGGGGTGCTGTGGTGCTTCTGGGATTTCACTTACAGGGGCCGCGGTACTCCGCTTCCAACTGATCCGCCCAGAGAATTGGTGGTATCAGGCTTATACAGGCATGTGCGCAACCCGATCTACGTTAGCGTGATTCTGATTCTCCTAGGGCATTTCCTTTGGTTCGGTTATTGGTCGTTACTGGTTTATGCAGGCCTGGCGTTCGTGGGAACACACCTGTTCGTAATTCTCTACGAGGAGCCCAGCCTGCGCAACCGCTTTGGTGCAGCTTATGAGGATTACCTCATTAAGGTACCACGCTGGTTCCCGACATTCAAATAACCGGGAATTGAGAGTCTGGCCTCGGCGATGTACAGCACGATGTCGCTGACCTGGCAGGCTGCGAGCAGATCTAGGCGGCTCATTTGGCGGAAGCACTGCAGTATAAACCGAAAGTTTTTTGAAGGGGTTAGCGGAATGCATATTGATGATTTTAGATTGCTGATTGTCGATTGAACATAGGGAAATAGGGAAATGATTAGCGGTTTATGGGTGAGGAGACCTGATGGTCGAGGGTCTCCGGCGGGGTCGAAGACCCTCGCCGAGCGGGGTCAGAAAAATACTTGAAAATGTCGCAGAATCCCACCTGTCCAGTGCACGCTTTGTTAAGCGTTTTGCCTTAAATATAACCAACCTATCCTTCAGTGAAAACATACTAAGTCTCTCAGATGTGAATAAACATAAACCATTCTGAGAACGAGGCGCGCTGCTACGGCAGATTACGCCAGTTGGAAAATCTACTTTTCTTTGATTTCCCGTGACTTTACCCATGTCAAGATAATGCCGAAGATGATAGCAAAACGGAATGAGGTTTCCCAGTCTATGGTGCTTTCTCCATGCCCGATGATGTTCCATAGAAATGTCACAATCGCAGTAGTCATTAGGGCTACTGCGAACACGGTTACAAATTCAACGACCAGTTTCTTAATGTTCATTTTTCACTTTCCTTTTCAGAAAACCTACATAATTACCCGAATTGATATAGCCAGAAAAAGAAAACCTGATTACGCAATGACTTAACCGAAAGACACGCCAATTAACAATAAGCGAAAACTAGCCAAAACTTCGACCGAACAAAAAAACGGTAATTGAAAAGAGACAAAAGCCTTCAATCACCTTATCAGAACCGGACAAACAGATTGAATCCCCCAGCCTGTCCATGGTGCTCTTCCAAGGGTCTGGTGCACACTGTGCAGGCAGATCTGTGAAATCATGGGAGTTACTACCCATGACGTATTGGCTCGGAATATTGGCTATTCTTTTCCCCGCCTAAAAATAGCTTCCCCAGAACGTCTGTTAAAGGCATCGCACTTGCATACAGATGCTCGTTCTGCAGAACCAGGTTCCAGGGCATAACCTTCTGATTAGTATTTTCAAACGCCGTTCCTGTCCTTTCGGCTTCACCAACAATCAAAAAGTCGAAGTCTTTATGCCATTCGCAAAGTGACCAACACTCCCGAACAGCCCACCACTGACATGTCCTACACTCATACAGATGCGAAAAGTCATGCATGGGAATGAGACGCATATCTGATAAATCATTAGATACGCACTCGGATGGATCGATATTAGACCTAGAAAGCGAGCTTCCGCAGACAGGACAACACCTAATGTCGCCTGGCTGTTTAGAAAAATATGTCCTCAGGTCATAGACGGCGAACTTAATAAAAGTCTCAATACTCATATTACCTGCCTTATAGTGGGCTAACTCGACTTTGCGGGTTAGCGGATCGAAGAAGGCCATATATATAAGTCCGCAAAGCGCGGCGGATTTTCCGCATTGAATCCTATGTTGGGTTTTGCATGACGTAAACTGAGCATCCGTTAAGTTCAGTATACACCGTCTAGTGGGTAACCATTCGTGCTTTTGCACAATAATCGTTTACGAAACCCTTGGGCCCGTGATGATCTGTCCCAATAGTTTGCGCCAGTTCTTATGTTAGTCCTAGCTGCTGAAATGTAAGGATGGCTGAATTAGAGCAGCTCAAACTTGCGGCTGTATGGTAAAACCAGGGGTTGATTGTAACCACTTTGTGTTGGTAGGGGCTATGAATCCCTGTCCGGGTGGATCAGCCGCCTTCGTTCAAATACACGATCAAATCGATATCGCCCGGTGAGTGACCGATGCCTGTTAGGATTGCCGCTGCTTCTGTCTTGTGCTGGGTCCCGTGGTTTACAAGATGTGCCATGGCTTCCCAAAGGACTCTTTCATATGGATATCCCTCCGTGGATATGTATCGGAATTTGCTGTAGAGCCTTTCATCGGTTAAATTCGCCACGAATTTCATGAGTCTGGTTTCCTCGTCTGCCCAACGAGCTCGAAGAGATTCGAAGGTTGGAAACTCCTCCGGTTTCAACCTGATAGTGGACGGAGTCCCTTCCCAGCGATTACGCCAGATCCACTCGCCGAACAAGGCATGGACGAGTGTTCCTCGCAGGCCACCATGCGGAACGGGGGCAGGCGCAAGGAATTGTTCCTGCGTTATGTTGGAAGCCGCGTCCAATATTTTTGCATTTGACCAGGCGTTATATTGATACAGAATCAGAATATCCTGTTTGTTCATGGAAACCTCCTTGGGCGGGGCATCGGTTTGTTGTTCGGAAAGGGACACGGCTGTACAAGCAACAAGTGACCAAGTCCTTCTCACCTTTCTTTGTCAGAGACTATATTCTATGAACAACCTGCATCCCTGCCCACCCGATTCTTGCTCAATTCGATCATGCACTATTGCTCTCGGTGGCATCCTCGCCACCTCGCTACGGGGTGCTACGCTCTGCTGTGAGGGGCAATTGTTAAAACGCTACAAGCGCTGGCGGCAAAACGTGCAGGGCTTTTTAGATTTTGTGATTATCTTCCAAAGTTATTACTACATTCCCCTTTTTATGTCCTTCATCAACATATCTATGAGCCTCGGCGATCTGTTCCAGTAGGTAACGTCTATCTATAATCGATTTTATCTTCCCTGCCTCAATAAGCTCTATGAGGAAATTTGAGTCTTCCGTGATCTCGCTCGCTGCCCTTGCTGCCCATAATATAACTTTTTTGTTGCCTGGCATCGAAGTCCATCGCGCTCGAACCTGCTGGGACAGTCCGGGGTTACCTAAAAGATAGCGCCCTTTTGGCTTTAGCGATTTCACACTCCGTGAAAACGAACTCTTGCCAATCACGTCAAAAATAACATCATAGGTCTCCCCGTTTCTGGTGAAATCTTCCCGGGTGTAATCGATGACCTGGTCAGCCCCAATCGAGCGGAGCATGTCCAATTTCTCTGTGCTGTCCACGCCGGTCACTTCAGCCCCAAAGTGCTTGGCGATCTGTATCGCAAAAGTCCCTATACTTCCACCTGCCCCATTAATCAATACCTTTTCTCCGCTCTGGATATTGTCTTTTCTTAGAAAATGCGCAGCCTCAAGTCCACCAACAGGAAGGGCTGCGGCTTCCTCGTAGGTCATATTGGACGGTTTAATTGCCACAAACCCACCTTCAGGCAGACAGGTGTATTCCGCATAAGCACCCAACCTAAAACCGGTCCACGCAAAAACCTGGTCGCCTTTCCTAAATCGTGTTACATCTTTGCCTAGCGCTTCAATTTCCCCGGCCAGTTCCTGCCCTGGAATAGTTATTCTTTTTGGCTTTCTGAGACCGAGATAGATTCGTATTGGAAGCGCCAGCGCGATAGGGATGTTTAAACTGCGAAGCTCACAGTCTGCGGTCGTGACGGTTGTCGCATGGATTTTGATCAGGACTTCCTTATCCTTGGGAGTCGGTTTTTCTACCTCTTTGAGTTGAAGAACTTCCGGTGGTCCATATTTTGTCCAGACAACGGCTTTCATGAGTTTTCCTCCAAGATTGTTTTGATTCGGTCATGTTTGGAGTACGAGAATATATCCACCAAGGTTGCAAATCCTATTGAGGGCGGCGATGGGGCATGTGAACTTATTGGCTATTTCATGTATTTAGCGGAATTAGCAAATTCCAAAATCCCCTAATTTACCTCTTGACAAAATGGAACACACGTTCTAAAATATGGGTATTGAAATATACCGATATTGGTATATAATCAAGTCATGGCAAGAATACCCACCACTCATGACTCGTTCAACGCCGTGGCTGAGCCAAAACGGCGACAACTCCTTGATGCGATCGGCGCAAGAGAACTCTCGGTCAATGCGATCGTTGAATTGCTCGGATGGCCCCAACCGATGGTATCCAAGCACCTTGGCGTGTTGAAGCAGGTTGGGTTGGTGAGGGAGCGGCGGGTCGGGCGTCGAAGAATGTATCGCCTCAACGCGGTGCGGCTCAAACCCATTTTTGATTGGGTCACACCCTTCGAGCGACTTTGGAGTGAGAGATATGATCGCCTTGACGAAGTTTTACAGGATATTCAAAAAAAGGAGAAATGACATGTCTGAAAAAAAGAACAAAACAATTATCACCGCCGAACCCGGCAAACAGGAGATATTTATAACGCGCGAGTTCGACGCGCCGCGCGAGCTGGTGTTCAAAGCCTTCACAGAGCCGAAACTCTACGTCCAATGGCTTGGACCGCGCGATCTCACCATGAAGCTTGAAACCTTCGAGCCTACCAGCGGCGGCCGCTGGCGCTATATTCATAAAGATCAGCAGGGCAACGAGTTTGGCTTCCATGGCGTGAACCATGAGGTGCGGGCCCCGGAGCGGATCATCGGAACTTTCGAGTTTGAAGGCATGCCGGAAGCCGGGCACGTGAGCCTCGAAACCGTCAAATTCGAAGCTCTGCCGGGCGGTCGGACCCGCGTAACAACACACGACGTATTTCAGTCGGTCGCAGATCGTGACGGGATGATCAAGTCAGGCATGGAACGCGGCGTTGTTGACAGTCATGAGCGTCTCGACGAACTTCTGGATAAATTGCATTAGTAGCTTATCGTCCTCCAGGTTTTTTTATGCAAGGTCTGAAGAAATACCCTTGTCTTTCAATCAGGACCAAGATGAAGTTAAGGAGAGACCCATGGGAAAGGTTACTTTCAACATCACCATGTCGCTGGATGGGTTTGTCGCCGGTCCGGACGACGGTATTGAGAATAGCTTGGGGGATGGCGGTGATCGGCTCTTTAAGTGGTACTTTAGCGGCGACACCGAAATCCCAATCTCGGATGGCAACATGGTGCTTAAGGTATCACCGCAGAGCGCCGAAATCATTAAGGAGGCGTTCGCAACATACGGGGCGGGGGTGTGGAGCCGGAGAACTTTCGATATCGCCCAGGGTTGGGGCGGTCATCCTCCTGGATC
>JBGQIO010000172.1:0-8018 GCA_041498515.1 Anaerolineae bacterium | reverse complement strand
CGATATCGATTCCGGTTACCACCTCGGTGACTGGATGCTCGACCTGCAAGCGGGTATTCATTTCGAGGAAGTAGAAATTTTTGTCTTTATCGACAAGAAATTCTATTGTGCCTGCATTTATGTACTCAACAGACTTGGCTGCCTTGACAGCTACTTCGCCAATCTTTTGGCGCAATTCTTCATCCATAAATGGGGAAGGGGCTTCTTCGATCAATTTCTGATGGCGGCGTTGAAGCGAGCAATCACGTTCTCCAAGATGGATGACATTACCGTGCTGGTCAGCCAGGATTTGGATTTCGATATGTCGCGCTCCTTCAACTAGTTTTTCAAGGTAAACGTTTCCATCCCCGAATGCTGATTCCGCTTCGCGGCGCGCTGATTCAAGCAGCGCTGGCATTTCTTCGAGTGAGGAAACCTCTCGCATACCTTTTCCACCGCCGCCGGCTGAAGCTTTGATCAAAAGGGGAAATCCGATTTTGGAAGAGATTTCCAGGAGTTCTGCGTCGGTCATCGAGCCCGTGCCCTCAGTCCCAGGTACAACGGGAACGCCGGCAGCAGCCACAGTGTTGCGGGCAGTCATCTTATCTCCCATGGCTGCTATGGCGGAGGGCTTTGGACCGATAAAAGCGATGCCTGCATCGGCACATGCTTCAGCAAATGTTTCTCTTTCGGCCAGGAAGCCATAACCGGGGTGGATGGCATCCGCACCGCATTTACGCGCAATGTCTATGATCTTATCGGCCCGAAGATAAGATTCTCTTGAGGGTGCCGGTCCGAGGAGATAAGCTTCGTCCGCGTACCTCACGTGCAAAGCGTTTCGGTCGGCTTCCGAATAAACGGCTACCGACTCAATACCCAGTTCCCGGCAGGCACGCAAAATGCGGACGGCGATCTCGCCACGATTAGCAACTAAGATTTTTTTGAACATGAGACCTCATGACACATGGGATTGGTTGGTAGCCTCCCATTGTTCGGAGGCAGCCTTCGTGATAACACATCTATAACGGGATATTCCCGTGTTTCTTTGGAGGATTCGATTCGCGCTTGTTCTGTAGCATTTCCAGGGCATTTATTATTCGAGGCCTTGTTTCTTTCGGTTCGATTACATCGTCTATGAAGCCGCGCTGCGCAGCAATATAGGGATTGGCAAATTTCTCGCGATAATCTTCGATGAGTTCTTTTTTGCGTTGATCAGGGTTTTTGGCAGCCTCGAGTTCCTTGCTGAAGACTTTTCCAACTGCACCATCCGGGCCCATAACTGCGATTTCTGCACTCGGCCAGGCCAGGTTGAGATCGCTTCGAAGGTGTTTGCTGCTCATTACCAAATAGGCCCCGCCGTAAGCTTTGCGGGTGATCACAGTCAGTTTAGGGACAGTGGCTTCACAATACGCATAGAGTAATTTGGCACCGCGTCGAATGACCCCATGGTGTTCCTGATCTGTACCGGGTAGGTAACCGGGTGTGTCAACAAAGGTCACAACCGGGATATTGAACGAATCACAAAAACGGACGAAACGCCCCGCCTTTTCCGAGGATTTTATATCCAGAACACCTGCGAGCACGTCGGGTTGGTTTGCGACAATACCCACTGTATGCCCACCGAGCCGTGCAAATCCAATCAATATGTTGGGAGCATATCCCTCTTGTATTTCAAAGAATTCGCCTTTATCTACAACTAGGCGAAGGACTTCCCGCATGTCATAGGGCTTCCCGGGGTCGTCCGGAATAATGGTATTTAACGATTCCTCTGTGCGCAGGGGATCATCACCGCTGCTAACAAAAGGAGCATCTTCCAGGTTATTCTGGGGTAGAAATGACAGGAGTTTGCGGACAAGGTATAGAGTATCCGCTTCGCTATCGGCAGCCAGGTGGCATACCCCGGATTTTTCTGTATGAATGGATGCGCCGCCCAGTCCTTCGAAATCCACTTCTTCATGAGTTGCCGACTTAACAATATCCGGTCCGGTAACGAACATATAAGACGAATTTCGTACCATAAAGATGAAATCAGTTAATGCTGGCGAATAGACTGCGCCGCCTGCACAGGGTCCCATGATAACGCTGATCTGTGGGATCACACCGGACGCCAGTGTATTGCGCAGGAAGATATCACCATAACCGGCCAACGAGACAACTCCTTCTTGAATGCGAGCGCCGCCTGAATCATTCAGGCCAATGACCGGCGCGCCGGATTTGATCGCCATGTCCATGACCTTACAGATCTTGGCCGCATGGACTTCGCCCAGTGATCCACCGAACACTGTAAAATCTTGAGAAAATAAGTAAACCAAACGGCCTTCGATTGTGCCCCAGCCGGTTATTACAGAATCGCTTAGAAATTTTTGTTCATCAAGGTTGAAATCATGTGTCCGATGTTCTACAAAAGCATCCACTTCCCGGAAAGAGCCTTTATCCAATAAAATATCAATTCGTTCACGGGCGGTAAGACGGCCTTTTTTATGTTGAGTCTCGATCCGCGCCGGCCCTCCACCCAACCGTGATTTTGCTCTCATCTCGTGCAGCTGTCGTATTTTCAGATTCTCGTTCATAAGTCTCTTTTCATAAAGTAGAATTGGTTGTGAGGATCAAGAACAACTACGACCGTGTAACCGAGCAGGAGCACCGTCGTCAGAAGATTAAATGGCCAATTAGCTCGCAGCTGTGTCTGGACAAAAAGTTTATCTACCCAAACCCAGGCTGAGTAGCCAAAGCCAATGAGTAAGAGAACCATCCGGTTCCACCATGCCCCGTGTATGAAGCTCCATAATAGGAACACGCCTGATAAAGCCCATACTCCTCCGGTTACTCCTATATAAATGGGTCCGGGTCGGGAGGCATAGGTTTCAAGTGTAACATGCCAGGTAATGCTGGTAACAAGCCGGATAAAATTCCAGGCTGTTATGATTAACACCAGCCACAAGAGTAAGGTTATTCTAAGTGGAAGTTTGGAATGTTTATGCATTCGTGTAAAAAAAGGCATAAATTTGGAGTCTTCCCTTGTTTAAAGTAAGGAGGTTTGACTTCCTAAATCAATGAGAGAATATTCCAATTCTGATTTTAGCCGAGAATTTGGTTGATAAAAGGAAATTCCCTGCGATGGATAGGTTATTTCGTGGTAAGCAATAGCGAAATTCGCAGGGTTTCACTGGTCAAGAAACTGCCATGTTGATATTAATGCTGGATTAATTTCTTATGTCGATCAGGAAAATGAACAAATTAGGAAAGGGCGACAAAGGTGCTATTGAGACGGATTTGGTAGAAGGCGCATTAAATCTTTTCCACCCCAGCTTACAAGTGGTTCCAGGCGGTTTGTATATTGGCCGCGATAAGGAAGGGCGTTTAGCAAATCTCGATTGGCAAAAACATACCTCACGCCGCTGTTGTATAGATAATCAGCTCCTTTACCATTTTTCAAAGCTTCAAAGTATCCGGTGCTGTTGACCAGGCCGTCCATATTTACGATTTCTCTGCCGTGAATTAAATAACCTACATTTCCACCGCCGGTCATGCCGATAATGTCGCCAGGTTTAGTGTTACTTTCGAGAAAAGGTATTAGATCCATATAGGGTGCATTGGGAGGAGTTTGGCCATATGGATTTAATAAATATGTATCGTGCCAATAACTATAAGCTGTTCGTACACCGAACCAGGCGATGAGTATCCAGATCAGAACGCGGGTGATCTTCCATCTTACCAATAAAAATTCAAAAGCCTTATTGATGACGAGGACCGCCACAATCGTCAGGAAAATTGGCTCGGTTAACCAATACCATTCTTTTGGAGCAGCATAGCCTGTGACATTATATGCAAAGATTTGAAGCCAGCTGCCGACGAACAGTGGGATCACTCCCGCACAGACAACGGCTCGTTTAGTCCTAACTCTTTCAATAAGAAGGGTCAAACCTATTATCACGAACGATACAACCAGGACGATGAGGAAATTCTGCTGCCATGTGGGATTGCCAAACTTCGTGGTCTCTTTGTATAAAAGTCCATTGCTCCAATCCCTTAATGTTGTCGTGAAAGGCTGCCATGCATCAAAATCGCCATATGGATCTATGGCGAAGAATGAGAGTAGGTTTTTTGCCGAACCGCCGTATACATTGATGGCAAATGTTCCCCACCAGCGTTTTACCTGTCCACTGATCGGACTGAAAGTCCCAAAGACTAATTTATTCCAAAGCATATAAAGGGAAAGCGTACCTCCGACAATGCCGTAATACACCGCCCCATCCTTGATCCAATGTTTCCATTGAAGTTTAATGAAATTAATCGGTGTAATAACCGCTGTTGGTTCCGTTCTGAGTTGAAATGCGTAAGCAGCTGCCCGGATCAAAAATAGAAAGCCAAAAGTAAAGGCTGCATCCCTTGCGAGGACGGTCCGGGAGAAGTCGGCGAAAATGTGGAGAGATCCGCCCAATAGGAGCAGGCCGGATGAGACAATACTGCTGAAACCAACCGCAAGCAGAAGTTTCCATAACACGGATAGCGGTTTCCAGTTCGATGGCCTTTCATATAACCCTGAAAGATATAGGGTCGGTATCTTGATCAGCAATCCCACACAGATCATGATCAACGCCGAGGAGGTTGAATCATAATATGTTGAAATCCCAAGCCGTGTAATAAATGCCAGCACGGTTGCGGCGATGACCGACAGGATATCGAGAGGCAGGAAATACCGGAGCGGGGATCCTCGGAACACGATTGAAATACCAACCACCAGTGCGAAGAAGATCAGATCAAGTCGACCGAAAGTGACCAGAGCCGCTGCTAATCCGAGGGTTGCAATCTGGGTGATGTCCGTCTTGTTGGTGCGCCAGGTTTTTTCAAACTTATATAACTGGTATAGAAGCAGGACAATAAAGAATAAGCCGATGGTGGATTCAACGCCCGTTTTATATAGGAATACCAATATATAAGACTCGAATGCCCAATAAATAGCCGCGAGCATGCCGGCAAAACGGGATATTGTTCCGCTTACCAGTCGATAAAGTAGGAGGGTGGTTGCCACATGGATAATACCCGTCACCAGGATTAAAACACGTAAAGGTAGGATCGGGTCAAAGCGGGCAAGTGAGAAGATCGGTATACAGATGAGCAACCAGAGCGGATGATATCCGTTCGTCTGATTAATTCCGTCGAAGGTGCTCCCGTGGCCCTCGCTTATGTTTTGTGCGATTTTATAATAATAATAAGCATCATCGCGGATAAACCATCTGTTTGGTAAATTGAATGCATCGGAAAATGCTGCATACATATAGGCGCTCAGGATAAGGATGATCAGGATGATTTCGAACCATGAAAATAATTTTTTCATTCACCTATCCAATAGCAAGTGTGATTTTGCCTGACTGCTCACCATTCCAAAGCCGTTTTTGTGCTGCGGCAGCATCTTGGAGCGTGAAGGTCTTATCGAGCATGGGCTTGAGTTTGCCCCCGACAACCAGATCCATAACGGTTTTGAAGTCTTTTAGGTGGCTCATGGTTGAGCCGATGATTGATAGATGTTTTGCAAAAATATAACGGTTATCGATCTCGAACTTTGCTCCGCCGGTATTGCCTACGGTGAGCATGCGTCCGCCTTTGCGCAGGGCCCGCAAGCTCATATTGAAAGTTGTGCCTACATTATCCACAACAACATCCACTCCACGTTTACCTGTCACCAGGAATGCCGCTTTAGACCAGTCCTCATCTTTCGATCGGTCGATGAGTACATCAGCACCGAGCGATTCTACCAGCCTCAGTTTGCTTGCATTTGAACCCACCACTACGACGTAGGCACCGCTAAATTTGGCGATTTCTACGCTGGCACTATTTACTCCTCCACCTGCGCCGACGATCAGGACCGTTTCTCCGGCATGTAAATGTCCGCGTGTGATGAGTGAATGCCACGCTGTCTGATAAACAAGGGCAGCTGCTGCCGCAGAGTGATAATCGAAATCCTGCGGGAGTTTGTAAAGCTGCCGCTCAGGCAAGCTCACGTATTCGGCATACGTTCCACGGACTGTTTCGCCGAGTAAATGCCAATCGCGGCACATATTATCCCACCCCGATAAACAATAATCGCATTTACCGCATCCAAGGTTGGCATTGATCACTACATGGTCGCCAATCGTTAATTGCCTAACTCCATCGCCTAACGCAACTACTTCACCGGCTCCGTCAGCACCGTTGATATGCGGGAATTCAAGCTTTAGCCCAGGCCAGCCGTTGCGGACAATAATATCCATGTGGTTGAGTGAAGCGGCTTTCAGCTTTATAAGGACATCGCCAGGTTTCGGTTCTGGGGTCGGAAAGTCAGTATATAGGAGAACGTCAGGTCCTCCATGTTGATTAAAGATGACAGCTTTCATGGATTCTCAAGATTTATATGATATTTGTGATAAAGGTTCAGTCGGATGCAAAGCATATTACATCAAAGTTCGGTACTTTCACGCGAATACCTTTACGCGAAAGCACCGACCCAAATGGATCGCATCCATTAATCCGCCGGATGGTATCTAAGGCTTGGTCCTTATTTCAATCCCAATTCACTTCGTGAGATGACCAGCCGCTGGATCTCACTGGTGCCTTCATAGATCTCGGTGATTTTCGCGTCCCGGAAATAACGCTCGACCGGCATTTCCTTGCTATATCCTAACCCACCTAAGATTTGCACGGCAGCATGAGCGCAAAACATGGCAGTCTCGGAGGCGAATAACTTTGCCATCGAGGATTGGAGGGTGAAACGCTCTCCGGTCGTCTTGGAGCGCTCCTTGGCCATCGCAGCTTCATAAATAAGCAGACGGGCGGCTTCGATTCGCGTCTTCATATCCGCTATCTTGAAGCTGATACCCTCGAATTCTCCGATCTTCTGACCGAATGCTTCGCGTTCACGCGCATGAGAAATGCTTGCTTCATAGGCAGCTTCCGCTATGCCAAGCGCCTGGGATGCTATGCCGATACGTCCGGCATCGAGTACGGTCATGGCGATTTTAAAGCCGTCGCCTTCGCTGCTCAATCGATTCGTTATGGGTATTCGACAATTTTCAAAAATCAATTCGCTGGTGGCGGACGCACGGATGCCGAGTTTGGGTTCTTTTTTGCCGCGGGAGAACCCCGGAGCATTCTTTGTGTCGATCAGAAACGCGCTGATACCCTTTTGTTTTTTCCCGGGGTCGGTCATCATGAATACGACGATATAGTCGGCGACCGGACCGCTTGTGACCCAGGATTTAAGTCCGTTCAAAATGTAGAAATCGCCGTCTTGTGTGGCACGGCTTTTCATCGTGCCAGCATCGGAACCTGACATGGGCTCGGTAAGCGAATATGCCCCGATGGCTTTGCCCGAAGCAACAGGTTTAAGGAACCTTTGTTTTTGGTCTTCTGTCCCAAACTTTATAATGCCGTAGCAAAAGAGCGAATTATTTACAGACATGATCACACCGTGCGAAGCATCTACCTTGCAAATCTCTTCCAGCGCAAGTACATAGGACAGCGTATCCAACCCTGCACCGCCGTATTGCTCGGGGACCTCGATGCCCATAAATCCCATCGTCCCCATCTTCTTAATCGTCTCATAAGGGAATTCACCGCTTTCATCAAACTGACTGGCGATCGGAGCGATCTCGGTTTGCGCGAAATCGCGAGCCGAATCGCGGATCATTTTGTGTTCTGCGCTTAGAGGGAATAGAGAATCGCTCATGTTGCCTCCATGGGACTAAATGATTATACCGTGCAAAAGAATAATGCTAAATTACGGCCAATGAACAATGCAATTTCGACTTTTTCAATCTGATAAAATGAAAAAATAAATGGAGGTTACAATGAAAATCCTGATATCGGTCGACATGGAAGGAATTACTGGCGTAACAACTTGGGACCAGGTCACACCCGGACATGCTGAGTATTTACGATTTCGTGGGGTGATGACAGCTGATGTTAATGCTGCCGTGCTGGGAGCCATCGAGGCTGGAGCGGACGACGTCGTCATTGCTGATGGACATTGGAATGGCTCGAATATTCTCGTCGAAGAACTG
>JBGQIO010000171.1:0-8019 GCA_041498515.1 Anaerolineae bacterium | reverse complement strand
TCTTGCCCTACCATCGAAACCCGGCGAAGTCGAAGATCCCGCGTAGCGGGGTCGGAGATCCTTGTGCTCTTCAAGGACAATCTCAAGTAACCTTCAAGCGAGCACTTGGATAAAAGCATGAGATTACCTCGAAGGCCTGCAACAACATATCATCTCCAATCCTTTAAGATCTCCTTTGCGGCCAGCATCCCTACCGCCCCCATCACGCCACCGCCAGGGTGCGCACCGCTTGCACCGAAGTAGTAGCCTTTGAGCGGTGTTCGGAAATCGGCCCATTGGGGCGTGGGACGCAGGAAGAAAATTTGATGCAGCAGGAGTTCGCCGTGGAAGATATTCCCGCCCGTAATGCCCGCGATGTTTTCGATGTCTTTGGGCGTGATGACCTGCATGCCCACGATCGCACGACGGAGGTTCGGCGCATATCCTTCGATGGTGGAGATCACCGCCTCGCAGAGCTGGTCGCGCTTGGCCTCGTCCCAGCCGCCCTCGATGTCGTAAGGCGCGTACTGCACGAAGCACGACATCACATGCCCCCCGGGCGGTGCCATATCGGGATCGATCATCGAAGGAAAGATGATATCAATATACGGGTGCTTCGAAACCTTGCCGTACTTGGCATCGTCGTAGGCGCGCTCGATATAGTCAATGCTCGGGCTGATGGATACCGCTCCGCGCTGGACCGCGGTTTCATCTGGCAGCGCAGTGAATTGAGGCAGTTCGCTCAACGCGATGTTGACCTTGCCTGACGAGCCGCGCACGCGGAAGTTTTGGATGGACGTCACGAATTCATCCGGGAAATATTTCGGCTCCACGAATCCCAGGAAGCTGCGTTTGGGGTCGGCCGCGGACAAAACGACTTTGGAATGGAGTTCGTCGCCGTTCTCCAATGCGACTCCGACCGCTCTCCCTCCTTTTACGATAACCTGGCTCACGCTGGCGTTAACCCTGATCTCGGCGCCCAGCGCACTGGCTGCGCTTGCAATCGCGCCGCTGACCCCTCCTGAGCCGCCTTTGGCGAAGCCCCAGGCTCGGAATGCGCCATCGATCTCGCCCATGTAGTGGTGGAGCAGGACGTAGGCGGTCCCCGGAGAGCGCGGCCCGAGGAATGTGCCGATGATCCCGCTGGCGGCTTTCGTGCCTTTCAGCGCATCCGTCTCGAACCACTCTTCGAGTAGGTCCGCAGACGATTGGGTCATCAGTTTTGCGATTAGATAAAGTTCTTTTTCTTTTAGTCCCACTCCATATTTGCCGAGTTTGAACAAGCCGATTAAATCTCTGGGACTCAACGACGACGGGTCGGGCGGCACCAGGCTGAGGAGCGGCTTGACGGCTTTCGCTAGTCGGGCCATGACGCGCGCATATTCGTCATAGGCTTCCGCATCTTTTGGCGAGTGACGATAGATTTCCTGGCGTGTGAGGTCGTGGTCCTCCCACAAACCGAGATAATCTCCATTTTCCATGGGAGTAAATGTGCTCGGTAAGGGCAGGATCTTTAACCCGTGCCTGGGTAATTCCAATTCGCGAATGATCTCAGGCCGCAGGAGGCTCACCACATAGGAAAACTCGCTGAATTGATAACCGGGAAAGATCTCCTCGGTCACCGCCGCACCGCCCACGAGGTGTCTGCGTTCGAGCACCACGACCTTCTTGCCGGCGCGTGCCAGATACGCCGCGGCCACTAGCCCGTTATGTCCGCCGCCGATTATGATGGCATCGTATGCATTGGATGTCATGGATGATTCCTATAATTCACTGGAAATGAACAATGATGCTCGCAGATTATTTTCCATGGATTTGATTATTGGTCTCTGTGCTCATCCGTGCCCTCCGTCGAATCCGTGTTCGAAGGCTTTCTTATGATACTTGCTGATTTCGACCTCCTCGTCCTCCACTACCAACTATTCTCCATTCTCTATTCTCCATTCTCTATTCTCTATTCTCTATGTCTCTATTCTTTACTCACTTCTTCTTCCACTCCGGCTCATAGAACGGCAGCTTCACCACTTTCGCCGGCGCGTGCTGACGATGATGTTCCACCGTTACTTCCATGCGCACGTTCATGCCGGTTTCATAGTACGGCTTCTGTAAATGTGCCAGGGCAATATATTTCTTCAGTAACGGTGACCAGGTGGCGGTGGAAGCGTAACCCACTTGCACGTTGCCGAAGAACACGGGCAGGCTGGCGCGTACTGCCATGCCGGGGATCTGCGGCGGCAGGCCCATGTCCGCAAAGAGCCGCTCCATGCCGTTCCATTCCACTTCGAGGCCCATCAACTTCCACACAGGACCTTCACGCTTTTCGCGTTCCAACGCGCGGCGTCCGACGAAATAACCCTGCTTGTCGAGGCTTACTGTCCATTCAAGACCTAGCTCGAATGGCGAAGACTTCTGCGCCTCGATCCACGCGTGGTTCGTGGAGGTGTAATCCACTTCGATCATGAACAACCCCGCCTCCACGCGTGCCATGTCCATCGCCAGGATGCCCACCGGGGCGATGCCGTAATCGTGTCCTGCGCCCATCAATGCGTCCCAAACGCGCAGCGCCTTTCCGGCGTCCATCCAGATCTCATAACCCAGGTCGCCTGTGTAACCCGTGCGTGAAATGGTGACGGGGATACCATCCAGTTTGTTTTGCATGAGACGGAAATATTTAAGCCCATCCACCGGCGTCTCGCAGCAGCGGTTCAAAACGGAGCGCGTGTTAGGGCCTTGAAAACTCAGCGCGGCCACACTGTCGGTGACCTCCGTCATCTCCACCTCCAAACCTACTGCATTCATAGAAAGCCAGCGAAGCGACGGGTCTGCAGACGTCATGCGATAAGTGGTCTCATCCAGCCGTGAGATGGTGCCGTCGTCCATCACTTTGCCTTCGTCATCGCACCAGGGCGTGTAATAGACCTGACCGACTTTCAACTTATCAATATCACGAGTGACGACGCGGTTCAACAAGCGGCTCGCGTCGGATCCCCTGAGGATATATTTCATCAAGGGTGTCACGTCGATCAACGCCGCCGAATTGCGGATAGCCCAATACTCGCGGTCAAGATTTAACTCATACGAGCCAGCGACCAAATATCCTGCCCATCGCCGCCAGTTCTGCGGTTGGCAGAGTTTGGATGTCCGTTCGTGGAAGGGAGTGGTGCGAAGTTGGAGCATACTTTTCTTTACCTTTTAATGATATCAATCGTACCCTAAACGTCTCGAAAGGGGTTTTTAATTAATAGCCGCTTCCTTATTAATTATACTGAGGAGATATGCTTTACATAATCGCTTCACTAGTAGCAGGCTTGTTCTTTCTTATTTCTGGAAAAGTTAAGTTTGGCAAAACTTTATATCTTGAAGGAACAAAGGCAAGGCTGGCAGGGCTTATTTTCCTTGCACCAGCTGGATTAATTTTGGCTATTCTTGTAACAATATTTATTCTCGTAATTTTCGGAATTAACATATCCGAATCTTCCAATAAATTAGTGGACAATTATGCCTCAGGCTTGGTGGATAATGGATTTTTGATTGGACTGGCTTATATTAACTTCCACTCAGTTTCAAGAGAAACAAAGACTCGCGGTGGATGCTTGACATTTTGGCTTGCATACGCGGCTTATGTTGCTATATTACTCATCTGGTTCTTGCCACAACTTATTTTACATGTCCCAGAATTTAAAAATGTGTTAATAGGTATTATAGTTTTTCAGATAATCTTTATTATCGGAATCTGGTTTTGGAAGAAGTGGGGCGTTTGGGGTTATGCTGCCATTACATTGATTTATCCAGTAACCAATTTCTTAAATAACAAATCGATTTTGCAGGCGTTTATTAGTCTTATCTCCAGTTTGAGCACCATACTCATTCTTTATCTCTTGGTGAAACCAAAGTGGCAGTTCTTTGGATAGAAACCATTATTAAACTTTTAACGAATACTCTGCTGGCGCGAAGAGCACCAGCACCGTTAAATCGTCCTCGATCGAATGGAAGCGGTGCTCTACATTCTTTGCAACGTATATCACTGAGCCAGCCTGCACCGCGCGGTCCTCGTCAGCAACTTTGATCTTTGCCCTACCGCTTACCACGTAATAGACCTCATCTTCCGTGTGCGGGGACTGCGGGTCCGTCCCGCCTTTGGGAAGCCAGTAGAGTCCCACGCTAAGGTCTGGCACGCGTAGGAATTCGAGATAGGACTTTCCAGCTATTGAGCGCTGGTCGATCAATGAAGCGAGTTCGAAGGCCTGCATAATCTCTCCCAAATAATGAGGGTGCCTGCATGATCGCCCTCAACATTTTCAAGTCGGCGGAGACATCACCCGCCTTACCGATTCTCTATCTTCTAATCACTATTCTCTTCTCTCTTCTCTACTCCCTAATTATCTACTCTCCGCTTTTACCGTATTTCGCAAAACCCCCAATCCTTCGATTTCCACAACGACTTCATTGCCGTTCTCCAATGCGCCGACTCCGGCGGGTGTACCCGTAAAGATCAGGTCGCCCGGTTCCAGCGTCATCACGGACGAGATGAACGCGATCAAGGTCCCCACGCTATAGACCATATCCCGCGTGGAGGCCATCTGGCGCGGCCGGCCGTTCACCTTGCAGGTGATGAGCGAGTCGGCAATGTTGAAGTCCGTGTCGATCCACGGACCGAACGGACAAAACGTATCGAAGCCCTTGGCGCGCGTCCATTGATCGTCCAAATTTTGCAAGTCCCGGGCGGTCACGTCGTTGCCGACCGTGTAACCATAAATATATTTCTTCGCCTCTTCGGCCGTGACGTTGCGGGCGCGCTTGCCGATGACGGCCACCAGTTCCGCCTCGTGCTCCACCTGTTTCGACTGCGGCGGCAGGATGATGGGTTCCCCGGGGTTAATGATCGAAGAAGGAGGTTTCATGAAAATGAGCGGGATCTTTGGAACATCATTGCCTAATTCCTTGGCATGTTCCACATAGTTGCGTCCCACACATAGGATCTTGGTCGGAATACAGGGTGCCAGAAGCTTCACCTCCGTGAGAGGCGTTCTAGCCTCCTTGCGTTTGTATTTACCGAACGGGTCGCCTTCGATCTCGCCGATCTTATCTTCATGAAGCCAGCCAACCCGTGGGGCTTCATTGCCGATTTGATAACGAACTACACGCATGGTTTCTCCAGTTGGGGTTTCAAAGTTGAACGGGGAAAGTTTAACCCCCAACCTTCCAACCTGCAACCTTCGGGCGAAGCGGCCTCAAGCCGCAGTCGCCCACTTTCGGGCGAGGTGGCCTCAAGCCATTATCGCCCACTTCGACGATATGAATCGTCGAAGCGAGTAATATGAATCGCCGAAGTCAACCTTCCAAGTTTCAACATGTCAACCTTCTACCTTCTACCTTCAACTCCCCATCAACTTGCCAACCCAATATCTTCAACTTATAATGAAAGCACGGGCGCATAGCTCAGTTGGTTAGAGCGTCTCTCTTACACAGAGAAGGTCAGGGGTTCGAGTCCCTTTGCGCCCACCATTTCCAGACCTCCGGGTTATTTATACCTCGGAGGTCATTCGTTAACCTGACATTCTTTACTTGACCCGCGTACCCTCCCGTCCTACAATTCAAAAGCAGGCAATTAAGGTTCGCGGATCGATCACCGCAAGTCTATACAATCCTGGTTGCCTCTCATCCACTTTGAATTACAAATCCTGGAGACAAAACATGGCTGATTTCCTCTTCCGCGGCAAACTCGCCAAACTCGACCCTGATGTCTATGAGCTCACCCGCCTCGAAGCCGAGAGACAGGCTCGTAAATTGATCCTGATCCCGTCCGAGAGCAGTGCGCCGCTGGCCGTACGCGAGGCAATGGCCTCCGCCTTCCAGAATATTTACGCCGAAGGCTATCCCGACGAAGAGTCGCGCTGGATGACCGAAGATGAGATCCTCGATTATCCGGCGCGGCTCGCGCATTACCGCCGCAGCGGGGACCCGCGCTATTACAAGGGCGTGGAATACGCGGATGCGGTCGAGGCTCTGGCGCGCCGGCGCGCGGCCGAGGCCTTTGCGGCCAATGGTTATACCCCCGACCAGATCTATGTGAACGTGCAGGCCCTTTCAGGCGCGCCGGCCAACAACGCCGTGTATCACGCCTTGGTCGAGCCGGGTTGCGTGGTCATGGGCATGAACCTGCTGCACGGCGGACATCTCTCACATGGCTCGTCTGTCAACCGCTCGGGCAAATATTACAAGATCGTCCACTACAACGTGGATGAGAACGAAAAGCTGGATTACGACAACATCCGCCTCCTGGCGCTCGAGAACAAACCCAAGATGATCATTGCAGGGTATTCGTCATATTCGTGGGTGCCCGATTGGAAAAAATTCCGCGAGATCGCGGACGAGGTCGGCGCGTATTTGCTGGCCGATATCTCTCATATCGGCGGCTTGGTCGCCGCCGGCCTGGAGCCTTCACCGGTCGGCTATGCTCACGTGGTGATGTCCACCACCCACAAGAGTCTCGACGGCCCCCGCGGCGCAGTACTGCTGACCACCGACGCGGCCATTGCCAGGAAGATCGACAAGGCCGTCTTCCCCGGCGAACAGGGTGGACCTCATGTCCATGTGTTCGCTGCGCTCGCGCTGACCTTCAAGTTGGCACAGACCAAACAGTTCAAGCAGCTGCAGGCGCAGACCATCAAGAACGCGCAGGCCATGGCGGACCAATTCAAAAAGCGCGGCTTCCGCGTACCGTTCGGTGGCACGAATACCCATATGCTGAATATAGATGTGACCTCGGTCAAATCGCCTGAAGGTGTTTCCTTGACCGGCGATCAGGCCGCCCGCATCCTGGATATTGTCGGGGTGGTGGTCAATCGCAATACCATCCCGGGCGATAAGAACTCGCTCGACCCGAGCGGCATTCGTATGGGCGCACCCTGGATCACTCAGCGCGGCTTCAAAGAACCGGCCGTTCGCGAACTGGCCGACATCATGGCAGATGTGCTTGAAGCCTGTGCGCCTCATACCGTGGATACGCCGCACAAGGGACGGCAGCGCCGCGCGAAACTGGATTTCAATGTGCTGAACGCCGCCAGGTTAAAGGTCAGAAAGCTGGCAAAGAAGGCAGGCATTGATTTCACCTACGAGGAGAGCAAATACCCTCATTTCTACTATATCGACGATAAGACGAAGAGCGGAGTATTTGAGTTAAGTGGCCCGCGCGCGAGACAGATGTTGGATTATGCCCTTTCAAGTGACCTATCGCTGTTGAAGAAAGGCAGATCGCAAGCCACAACCATCGCGACCCCCAAGGGCACGCTCAAAGGCGTGCTCACTTGTGTGGATGCGAACACTTATCAATTGGAAGTCCCATCGGCGAATGTGGGAGTGGTGGGTACCTGGTTGCGCGACCTCTCCGATGGGTATACCTCCTTCAACCTGAATGGCGAAAAGGATTTCTCGGCGGCGCGCATGCCCGGGCCGTTCGTTGTGATGGGTGTGAAAAAGAAAAACGTGAAAGCGAATGTTTTGCCCGCACGGAGCAGGACTGTCACCATGGAGAAACCCTGGTTTATCGGCCAGCAGGTGGAGGTTAATAAAGAAGCGGCGGATATGCCGCCCTTCCAATGGGTCGAACCTGCCGAAGGGGATCCAAAATTTACAATCTTGCACGAAACGCATAAGGCGTTGGGCGCCAAGATGGTGCCGTTCGCAGGCTGGGATATGCCCGTCTGGTATACGTCGGTGGTGGAGGAACACCTCGCCGTACGCCAGACGGCGGGGCTGTTCGACGTCAGTCACATGGGTGTGTATGACGTGCGCGGTAACGACGCAGCCTCCTTCCTTGACGCAGTTTGCGGCAACGACTGTGGCGGGCTGGGGCCGGGCGAGTCGTTGTACACGCATTTCCTCACCCCCGAGGCGGACGTGGTGGACGATACGCTGGTCTACCGCCGCGGCCCGGATAATTATCTCGTGGTGGTGAACGCTTCCAACGATGACAAGGACCGGACCTGGCTGGAGAGTGTGCGCGACGGCAGGGTGCGGATCGATAATAAGCATCCGCGG
>JBGQIO010000170.1:0-8040 GCA_041498515.1 Anaerolineae bacterium | reverse complement strand
ATGAATGAAAACTTCGTCAGTATCAAAGTCGACCGCGAAGAACGCCCGGATCTGGACAGCATTTATATGGCTGCCACAATGGCTCTCACCGGTTCCGGCGGCTGGCCTATGTCAGTTTTCTTAACCCCCGACCTGCGTCCCTTTTATGCCGGAACCTATTTTCCGCCTATTTCTCGTCATAACCTGCCATCCTTCCAGGATGTATTGACGTCGATTGCATCGAGCTGGCGCGACAACCATGATGAAGTGGAGAGAATTAGCGGTAAACTAACCGAACATCTCCAGCGTCATTCAGCATCACCCGAGATTGGCACGGCTTTTTCTCAAGAACTTCTTGATGTAGCCGTCAAGCAGTTGAATCATAGTTATGATTGGGGATTCGGCGGGTGGGGGCAGGCGCCTAAATTTCCTCAACCCATGACCATAGAATATTTGCTTCGGCGTGCCTCACGCGGAGACGAGCTAGCTGCCAAAATCGCCCGGCATGCTTTGTCAGCAATGGCAAAAGGCGGCATGTATGACGTGGTCGGAGGCGGGTTTGCCCGCTACAGCGTCGACAACATTTGGAAGACCCCTCACTTCGAAAAAATGTTGTACGATAATGCACAGCTTGCGCTGGCCTATTTGCACACCTGGCAGATCACACACGAGCCTTTTTATAAACGGATTGTGATCGAAACACTTGATTTCATCCAACGCGAGATGACAGATAGCGAAGGCGGTTTTTACTCATCGCTTGACGCCGATTCAGAAGGAGTCGAAGGTAAGTTCTATGTCTGGACCCAGGAGGAAATTCAAAAAACGCTCGGTTCAGAGTTCGAATTCTTTAAAGCGGCATACGGAGTCACTGTCCAGGGAAATTGGGAGGGAAAAACGATATTGCAGCGCGCGCTGGACGACACCACTATAGCCGTTAGATTTAAAATCAGACCCGAGTTCGTTCCGGATAAGCTAGCGGATTGTCATTCCCGACTTTTGGCTGTCAGGGACACTCGCGTCCGTCCTGCCACGGACGATAAAATCTTAACAGCCTGGAATGGGCTTATGCTAAGGGCATTCGCCGAAGCATCAAAGATCCTAGACGATAAACAAAAAGCATCTGAGTACCTTGAGGTGGCTACACGTAACGCTGATTTTCTAGTTACTGCGCTGCGCCCGGACGGTAATTTGAAGCGTGTCTGGCGAAGTGGCCAAACCAGCAACGAAGTTTTTCTGGAAGATTACAGTTCGTTGAGTATCGGTCTAATGGAACTTTATCAGACGGATTTCAATAATCGTTGGTTCGTCACTGCCCGGGAATTATGCGACGAAATCATCGAACTCTTTTCCGATCCGGCTGGCGGCTTTTTCGATACACCTAACAACGGAAAACCTTTGCCCGTCAGGCCTAAAGATATCCAGGATAACGCCATGCCGTCCGGGAATGCCTTAGCCTGCGAAGCCTTGCTCAAACTTGCCGATTTCACAGGCAACGGGATTTATCACGACCTGGCGGAAAAAGGTCTTCGCCTCGCCAGCGAGGCTGCTGTGCGCTATCCCACTGCGTTTGCCCGCTGGCTATCAGCGGCGGATTACGCATTGGATAACATAAAGCAGGTTGCAATCCTTTATGCAGCGGGGGATGAAAATGCAAAATCGTTCCTGGATATAATTCATGAGGGATTTAGACCGAACACCATAATAGCCGCCTCCACCTACCCTCCTTCCGAAGGTGCACCTGCACTTCTGATGGACCGACCTATCATGGATGGAAAGGTAACAGCTTATGTTTGTGAACAATTTGTTTGCAAACTACCTGTCGTAGGCTCAGCACAAGAATTCCGTAAGCAGTTATGAAATCAAAACGTTCTCTTGCAAGAGAACGTTTTTATAATTATGGTTCCACATCCTAATTTTTAGGAGGCTCTTTCTGATCGGGTTCGTCTTTCCCTCCAAGACCGTCGCGGAAGTTGCGAATACCCTTTCCGAATTCGCCGGCAATTTTGCCAATTCGCCCGGGACCAAAAAGTAGAAGAATAATCACAAGGATTATGATCAGTTCGGGAGCGCCAAAATCTCGAAATAACATTTTTACTCCTTAAGATTGAATGTACCACAATCCCTACTTATTGACCATACCGGCTACCTTAATCTTATGAACCACAAAACCATTTAAGAATTACGACCCCAGATCAGGCCTTCAACAAAGCGTGCGACACGAAGCAGCCATGATCGGACACGCGCCCAGTTCCGATAACGTTCCACATGAATGATATGCTCTATCGGCAATGGGCCAGTCCACTGTGCAGTCAGAGCCCCCCAGGTTAGCCCTGCGCCGAACCCAACCAGCACGAGTTTGTCTCCGTTTTTTATCAACCCTTTTTCTATGGCTTCCACAGCCGCAATCGGAATGGATGCCGTCGAAGTATTTCCATAACAATCTACATTAATGATAAACCGGTCAAGCGGAAGCTTCAAAAATTTGGCTGCCGTTTCTATAATGCGATAGTTTGCCTGATGTGGAATGATCCACTGTATGTCCTCAGTCGTTAAACCTGCCAGATCCAAGGCCTCCTTAGCGGCCTGGCTCATCGCCCGCGTGGCAAATCGAAACACTTCCTTGCCATCCATCTGTATGTAATGTTGGCCTTCACGGACGGTTGTTTCAGTGGCGGGGTTTCGGCTCCCTCCCGCTGGTAATGTTAATAAGTCCCCGCCTGATCCATCCGAGTGCATCACCGCTGATAAAACACCTCCCGGCTGGTCACTGGCTTGTAGAACGAATGCGCCGGAGCCATCACCGAACAAAATACAGGTATTACGGTCCTTCCAATCTACAAACCGGGATAATGTTTCCGCACCGATCACAAGCGCATTCTTTATGGAACCGCTGCGGATGGCTTGCGCCGCCATGTTGGTGGCATAAATAAATCCTGTACACGCTGCAAGCAGATCAAATGCACCTGCTTTGGTTGCACCGAGCTGATCCTGGATCAGGCAGGCTGTTGCAGGAAAAATATATTCGGGGCTCGAAGTGGAACAAATAATAAGGTCTATATCGGTTGGTTTGAGATTAGCGATCTGTAAAGCTTTGATCGAAGCCTCTACCGCCAAGGTGGAGGGAAATTCGTTTTCGCCAGCGATATGACGCTCACGAATTCCAGTTCGCTCGCGGATCCACTTATCATTGGTATCAACCATGTGAGACAGGTCATCATTTGTTAAAACAGTTTTAGGGACTGCCATGCCCCAACCTGTGATATGTGCGTATGGCATAGGGCTTCCTTTTTTATTTTCCAGGGATTATGTTTACTTCACGTTCTGGATCAAAATCGACTCATTATTAACGTCGCATTATGACCACCAAAGCCAAACGAATTGGACATCACGTGTCTGGGTTTGACAGGTCGCGGTTTGTTTGGGACATAATCCAAATCGCATTCCGGATCTCGTGTTTCGTAATTGATGGTTGCGGGCAGAATATTCTCATTTATCACTTTGGTGCAGATGGCAGCTTCTAAGGACCCGGAGGCGCCAAGCAGATGACCAGTCATGGATTTGGTGGAAGAAATTGGTACATTGTAGGCTTGCTCGCCAAAAACCGTTTTGATCGCAGCTGTTTCACTCTTATCATTCAGTTGTGTAGAGGTGCCGTGGGCGTTGATATAATCGATGTCCGTAGGTTTGAGCCCTGCATCTTTCAAGGCAAGCTGCATCGAGATCGCGGCACCAGCGCCATTTTCAGCAGGAGCTGAAATGTGATACGCATCGTCCGAGGCCCCATAGCCCGTAAATTCACACAAGATTTTTGCAGATCGCACACTCGCGGATTCAAGTGATTCCAGGACCAACATCCCTGCGCCTTCACCCATCAGGAATCCATCACGGTTTTTATCGAATGGACGCGAGGCATGCTCGGGGTCATCATTGCGCGTGGACAAAGCGGTCATCACATTCATACCTGCCATTGCCAGCGGGACAATGGCTGCCTCGGCCGAGCCGACCAGCATGATATCCGCCACTCCGCGGCGGATCATTGCGGCTGCCTCACCTAATGCGTTCGTTCCAGTCGCACAAGCCGTCGCCAGTGACATATTCGGTCCACGCGCACCGGTCCGAATCGCTAATAGTCCTGCAGCACTGTCGGAGGTTATCATTGGAATGAGAAAGGGACTGACGCGCTCAGGGCCTCGTTCCGATAATAATTCATAATTTTCAATCATGGTTCCTATCCCGCCGATTCCTGTCCCAATCACGACGCCTACACGGTCACGGTTCGTTGCATCAATATTCAAACCAGCTTGAGCCATGGCTTCCATTGCCGCCGCCATGGCAAACTGAGCAAAGCGATCCATCTTACGTGCTTCGCGCGCACCAAACAAGGCCACCGGATCGAAACCTTTAACTTCTGCCGCAAATTTCGTCTTATGCTGGCTTGCATCGAATCGAGTAATGGGTCCGGCGCCCGATTTTCCCGCCAGCAAGGCATTCCATGTTTCTTCTACATTTAACCCTAGCGGGCTAACACAACCAAGCCCGGTTACAACTACTCGTGTCCTCATGCTCATCTCCTAAAAAAGTAGGACGAGATTTTCTCTTGTCCCACCTAATTCTGGCATTTATAACACCTGCCGACCTAAGTCCGATGCGGGGGGTTCACTACAGAGTACAGCGTAATTCTCTTATCCCAAGTTTTGCTTTTTTCCCAATAAAAGATAAAACATAGTTAGATTTGTGTGCAAGAAGCAGGGAAAGGGACACTCATTGTTATTGATATATGAATACGAGGGTTCACTGCTTACACATCATCAGACTCGAATATTATCCTACACTCACAGGAGGGCTATACGCAGATTTCGCACACCATCGTCCCTTTTTTGGGGCACTCTTCATTTGAGCGCTCTTAGGGTGTTCCAAGCCTGCTGAACGTGCATCCGGTCATGATCTGCCATGAACCCAACGATTTCCATGAAATTTGTTGGGCCAAATATGGCGTGACGCGCTTCTCGTGCCCAAACATCAGCCTCCAGATCCTTCAACATATTTAGCGTTGATATGCGTGCAAGCAAAAAATCATGGACGGCAGCCGGGCCATCTTCCTTAAGATATTTCCTTTGTTTAGCCCATACAGCGGCGTCGGGCCGAGGTACAAAGGGCTTAGGTTCTTGAAGCAATGATTTAATTTGAAGCTGATGTACTTCGCGCTCCGTATCGCGCAAATGGCAGACCAGTTCGATCATGGCCCAATCAGAAGGCGTCGGCTCCTGGGCCCATGTCTCTGAATTCAAATCGGAGGACAAACTTTGCAGCACGGCAGGCGTAGACGTCATGATTGATAGCATCGCACCTTTCGTACTAAAAGAAGGCTCAAGAGTAATAAGATCGGTTGAGTCAAGCCACGAACGAAGTTCCATCAAACTGCCATGTCGGGCCGTTTTTGTAGAGGGGTTCGAGGCAGAGCTACCGTCAACCTGATAAGCCGCCAACCCGAGCTTTTGCGCCGGAACGAGATCGCGTTCGACATCATTCCCCACCATCAATACAGGTCCATCCGGCCAACCAAGTCTGCCGAGGACTTCAGCATAGTATGCTGGGTGCGATTTGGTAAAGTGAAAAGTTTCAAAAGACGATATCAGCTCAAAGCGTTCAGGTTCAAGCCCCGCCCAACGAATTCGATGGTATACGGCTTTGCGTGGAAATAACGGATCGGTGGCTATCACCACACGGTATCCTTTACCAAAAGCAGCATCGACAAGTTCTTGCGTTCCTTCACGCCTCTTAGTCACAGTTTCCAGGGTAGGGAATACATTATCATAAAAATCATCGATTTTCTCTTTGAGCTCCGCTTTGGGTATTCCGAGTTGGGTATAAAACTCAGTTTCGAATACTTCCTGCAAAGTTCGGGTAGGGTCTTCGCTGACTAGCATGAGATTTGTTCCAGCCATCAAAGCAGGAAGCATGGCTTCAGGCCGTACTTTGGGGGTAAGATGCTTAGCCAGCGCCTGAAAATACGCTGGGACGAATTCGCCCATATTGGTATCCAACAGGGTGTCATCTAGGTCGAGCAGTAAAGTGAAGGTCATTTTTTATTCTGATTGCAGGGCGCGAAATTAATATCGAGATCAAAGTTGAGTATATTAAAAGTGTAAACGATAAGCGGCAGGAAGCGGACGGTTCTTTTCTTTAAGTCTTGTTTTGTAAATAATAGGAAAGGATCCTATTAAAGCTCGTATAGAAACGATAGCTTATCCTGAATGCTAAGAACGTTTTTTATAGCCTATTCTTGAAGGTTTATGGGATTTCTCATTCCAAAATGATGAGCTTGACCAAATAAATTCTTCCAATACCATATGACTTAGGATTTAACTTCAAATACGGGTGGAAGTGGATGGCATTCTCCACAACCTATCTGAGGTTCGGTTACAGGGCGATTTACTTTTTCGCAAAATGCCATCACCTGCACGCGGCGTTGAAATAAGGAAGAAAAAGGACGGTTCACCGTGCCTTGAAGCTTCAGGAACTCACAGGCATTGGCTTGCAAAATCGAAGGAACCGGACAAGTCTGGCAAAGATCAGCCGTCCATTTCTCGGCTGATGCCATGAGCAGCCGGCATTCCTCCACGTTTCGACCGCGGAAGTAGTTCCCATAAAAATACTTACATTCTTTTCCAGCAGGTGTTCGCATGAGTGGCTGGTTTAACGGTTATGTTGAAGTTGGTTAGTTATACGGCGCAAGTAACTTATCTATGTCCGAGTTACAACTTTAAACCCTCGTGACATATTCGCCTGTACGGGTATCCACACGAATGATGTCGCCGATCTTAACGAATTGCGGGCAATTGACTTCGAGGCCAGTTTCGGTCTTGACCTTCTTCGTCACACCGGTGGCTGTATCGCCCCGCACAGCTACTTCGGCTTCCTTAACTTCAAGGTCAACGGAAGTCGGCAACTCAATATCGAGAGGATCCCCTTTATAAAAAGTAAGCTTTACTTCCATGCCCGCTTTCAAAAATAGCGCATCATCGCCCAACACTTCGGCTTTGATACCTGGCTGTTCGAAGGTTTCATTATCCATGAAATAATAGAAGTCTCCGTCTGAATATAAATATTGAACATTATGGAAATCAAGGCGCGCATCCTGGACTCGGTCGCCTGATTGAAAGGTTTTATCAATGTTTGCGCCGGTCAACATATTCCGGGCTTTCACACGGATGGACGCATTGCCGCGACCCGATTTGTTGTGACTATATTCCAATACTTTGAAGAGCATGCCGTCGTATTCGAAAGTCACCCCTTTACGAAGATCATTCACATCAATCATACAAACTCACCTCATACGAAAATCGCATTTATGCAAAACCCTGCTGCCTTTGCGCCGAAAGTGGGTAGTGATCCTGCAAAGTACACACTAAATCCAGCGTGGGCTGCGGGATTATACTACAAGTTCTTCACACGCCGCACCATGACGCGAACTTATAATAAATAAAAATCTAATGCCCTGCCTCCGCGTTGGGGTCACCTTGTAATAATTGTACGGCGTGTTCCAATGCCGGAAGAACTATTTGTAAATTTTCCACGGCAGCTTTTGGGCTGCCGGGTAAATTAATAATCAACACTTTTCCACGCATCCCTGCGACCGCACGCGAAAGCATCGCATGCGGCGATTTCACTCCACTCGCTGAACGCATGGCTTCAACCAAGCCAGGAGCTTCGCGTTCGATAACCGCACGCGTCGCTTCGGGTGTAATATCGCGCGGGGCAAAGCCTGTTCCGCCTGTGGTCAGGATGATATCAGCATCACCCCGGTCAGCCCAGGCAGCGAGCGACTCGCGCAAGATACTTATATCATCGGGCAAAATACCAGAGTGCGTCACCTCCCAACCCTTCGATTTGATGAGATCAACCAACGCAGGCCCTGAGGCATCAGGACGATCACCGCGAGCAGAACGATCGGAGACAGTGAGAACCGCAAAGTGCAGCATGGTTATGCCAAATCCTTGGCGAATGGATGATCATTGACCATCGGCATCCAGCCATGATTTTCATAAAAACGCCTGGCTT
>JBGQIO010000169.1:0-8078 GCA_041498515.1 Anaerolineae bacterium | reverse complement strand
GAACGATTTCGCCTCGGTCAGCTAAACCTTGTCCGTGAAGTCAGTGCACAAATCGCGAACGTTCTAGATGTAGACGAGCTTTCGAGCCGGGTAACCGAGCTGATCCAAAAAACCTTTAATTATTACTATGTTGCGATTTTTACCCTTCTACCAGGCGCAACACGACTGCGCTTCCGCTCCAGTGCACGGGCATCGAGCAAAGGACGCATAGAGAGGCCACTTGCTCTGGAGGTGGAGCTGGGGGAGGGATTGATCGGCCAAGCAGCTGCCACGGGCGACCGTATCGTAGCCTCGGATGTCCGGACAGACCCGCGTTTTCGGTTCATTAAGCCGCTGCGAGAAACGCGTTCAGAAGTCGTCATTCCGCTTAAACTTGAAGAGCGTGTTCTTGGGGTGCTCGATGTCCAGTCAGATCGGCTGAATGCTTTTCACCCAAATGATCTACTTCTGCTACAGGCCTTAACCGACAATATTACGCGTGCTGTCGAAGGCGCCCGTTTATACAATGATATTCGCCGCCGCGCCGACCAGTTGTCTCTGGTTGCTGAAGTAAGTAAAAGTGTTACGTCCACGCTTGAACTTGATGAAATGATGAATGATGCCGCCAAGCTGATCCATGATCGCTTCGGGTATCCTCATGTTACCCTGTTCACAGTTCATCCAAACCGACGGTTAATAGAATACGAAGCCGGCAGCGGTACTCGAAGCCGGGCTCTAGAAGGTTACACTCTCTCCCTTGACGATTCAGCAGGTATCATCCCATGGGTAGCACGTGAAGGAAAAACGATCCTGGCAAATGACGTAAGCAAGGAATCGCGCTATCGTCCTTCCCCTTTGCCGCCAAGAAATACGCGCTCCGAATTGTGCGTACCACTATTATTTGGTGAGCGCGTCCAGGGTGTACTCGACGTTCAATCCGATAAACTTAATGCTTTCACGGTTGATGACCGCACACTATTCGAGACAGTGGCTGGGACGATGGCCGCCTCCATTCGCAATGCAGATCTGTATCGCTCAGAACAATGGCGACGGCGAGTGGCAGACAGTTTGCGGGAGGTCGCTGGCATGCTTTCCGAATATGTCGGTGTGGAGGAAGCACTCGAAGCCATCTTGATCGAATTGGATAATAACCTGCCTGTAGACATTTCTGCCATATGGCTTATAGAAGAGAACGACATTTTTCTCGCTGCGGTGCATGGGGCGGAAGCAGAGGCGATCGAACAAGCCAGGTTATCATTGCCTGACGCCGCTGTCACTTTAACCAACATTATGAATTCCGAGCAGCCGGTGCTGCGGAAACCATCCGATCCGCTCTGGCCTTCGGGTAAAGCTGGAGGCTTTGAACTTAATTACTCATCCCTCGCCGCACCAATGCGTGTAAGAGATCAGTCCGTAGGCCTTATCGCACTAGCTCACCATGCACCGGGTCGATACGGCCATGAAGCGCAAGCCATGACCGCAACATTTGCGAGTTATGCCGCGGTCGCGATCCAGAATGCCCGTCTTTATGACTCCGCCCAGGAGCAAGCTTATGCCTCTGCGGCATTATTGCAAGTAGCGCAAGCTGTTGTAAGTTTAAGTGATCTCGATGAAATTCTCAACACAATCGTTCGCATCATGCCAATTTTAGTCGGGATAGAACGTTCAGCCCTGTACCTTTGGGACGCCGTGCGGGAGGTATATATTCCAAGCCAAGAATTTGGTCTCCCCAAAGAGGCGCGTGCCATCCTATGGAACTCCGAATTAGCAGCGGGTAGATTCCCGATGATGGATTTAGCTCGAAACTTAGGTCAGCGGGCAACATATGCATTGAAACCCAAAGATAAGCCGCAAAATTGGATGAAATTGAAACCAACTAAAGAAAATGATGAGGTATTTCTAGATGGCGCACGCTTGCTGATCGCGATACCACTGTTAATCAAATCGGATCTCTTTGGCGTACTTCTGGTTGAAGAATCCGAAGGCGCGCGGCGTTTCCGAAGTCGCCGCCTTGAGATCATTAATGGCATTGCCCAGCAGATCGCCCTTGCCATACAAAACGATCGCTTACAAAGCGAGATGGTCGTGCGTGAACGTCTCGAAACAGAAATCCAGTTGGCTCGGCAAATTCAACAATCATTCATTCCAGAACGCCTACCGGAACACCCTGAATGGGAATTGGCTGCGCGTTGGAAGACTGCCCGTCAGGTAGGCGGAGATTTCTACGATGTGATTGAGTTACCAAACCATAAACTGGGGATCATTATCGCTGACGTAGCCGATAAAGGTGTTCCTGCAGCGCTTTTCATGGCGCTTACCCGGACCCTCGTAAGGGCCGCAGCAGTCGAAGCACCTACACCAGCCGAAGTCTTGCAACGTGTCAATGACTTATTAATTCCGGATACACGTCAAGGTATGTTCGTGACAGCCGTCTATGCTGTTCTCGATCAAGAGACGGGTGGATTCACTTATGCCAATGCAGGGCACAATCCGCCATTTTGGATCCGCGCCGATGGTCAAATAGAAAAATTAACCAGGACAGGAATCGCCCTTGGAGTATTGGAAGCCAATCCAATATCTCAGAGAATCGTCCAACTAACCTCAGGCGAGAGCGTTCTTCTTTATACAGACGGTGTAACCGAGGCTTTTTCGCCTGATGGCAGCCTTTTCGGGGAGACCCGCCTGATCGAAGCTATTCGGTCGAAGGGCTCGTCTGCTGCAGAAACCTTATTAGATACCATTGACGCTAGACTCGAAGAATTTATCGGTCCCTTACCACTTTCCGATGATTTGACTTTGCTGGTTATCAGACGCAAATAAATTTACAAAGTTTTTACATCCTCACCATATCAGCATTACCTGACAATTCTATAATCGCAATCATAAATCGAACAATGGAGGTTCAAATGTCAATGATTGTGATGTGGTTCAAAAAAGCCTTTTTGATGGTATGGGTTGCCGCCCTTGGTTTCGGAACTTTGCCTATGATCAATGCCTCTGCGCTTGGGCCTTCGGATTCGACAACGCCGACACCGCCAACCCAGTCGCCAACCGACCGTCTTGAAAGCGTCTGGATTAAAGAACAGGCCATTTACACCAAATTAGGCTCGTTCCTAAATAATTCGGATCCATTCCTGACGAGAGCCCAGGGGTTCATTAACAAGGCTAAAGCCAATGGTAAAGATACTTCAGCGCTGCAAGCAGCACTGGATGCTTTCGCTAATGCATTAAAACAAGCAGAACCAATCTATCAGAGTGCTGGGGAAATTATATCGTCTCATAAGGGTTTCGACGAAAATGGAAAGGTGATCAATCAAGTTCAAGCTCTCGCCACGGTCAAAGACTTAAGGAATAATTTTATTGAAATCCGTCAGTTACTTCTCGGCCCAAGGCAGGCTTTAAAAGATGCGTTCAAAGCCTTCCGTGAAGCTAATAAGTCATCCACAACACCTACACCAACTCAGAGCAGTGGCTGATCATACCCAGCATAGGGACAAGGTTGACCTTGTCCCTATGTATTTAAGCCAAGTCTGACCGGGTATTGCCTGACTTGTATCTCGGTTGTATACTGACCTGAAAATATGACGAACGTATTGATTCCAAAGCCCCAAGGAGTAATGATGTTCACAACCGAAGGCAAGAAGATCATTTTCACTGAAAAGGCGCCGAAGGCAATTGGACCCTATTCACAGGCAATCCGCACGGAATCACTGGTATTTACAGCCGGCCAAGCCGGATTGGATCCGGCTACCGGCGAACTTGTTGAGGGTGGTATTGAAGCCCAGACACGCCAGGTATTAACCAATCTCAAGAACGTACTAGAAGCCGCCGATTCAGGCTTGAACTTTGCAATTAAGAGCACGGTCTTTCTGAAGGATATGAACGACTTCTCAAAGATGAATACAGTATACAGTGAGTTCTTCCCTGAAAATCCACCGGCGCGAAGTACGATAGCTGCAGCGGCCTTGCCAAAAGGTGCACTGGTTGAAATCGAAGTTATAGCATTGCTCCAACCTCCACGCGGCGATTAAGTACTTTTTCTTGAATTTGATGTCTTCTGAACTAGTCCTGCTTGTGGATGATGAACCGGCTATTCTAAAATTGGCGCGGATGTATTTGGAACGCGAAGGATTTCGTGTTCAAGAAGCCGGTGACGGGGAGGCAGCGCTCGAGGCTGTGAAGCGCCTGCATCCCTCCCTGGTTGTCCTGGACGTGATGCTCCCAAAACTGGACGGCTTCGAGGTTTGTCGTCGGCTACGCGCTACCGATAGCGATATCGCGATCTTGATGCTCACCGCTCGAGATGAGGATATCGATAAAATCATCGGCCTCGAACTTGGTGCCGATGATTATTTAACAAAGCCCTTCAATCCGCGCGAAATGGTGGCGAGGGTAAAAGCGATCTTAAGGCGCGGCGATTCCAAAGGTAAAAGTGATGGTAAGCCAATCCATCTTGCCGATCTGGACATCGATCCCATCCGCCGCGAAGTGCGTCTCGGCTCACGAACCCTCGACCTGCGAACTCAGGAATTTGATTTACTTTTTACAATGGCGAGTCAGCCCGGTCGCGTCTTTACTCGGGAGCAGCTATTGCAGCTTGCGTGGGGATTCGACTTTTATGGTCAGACCCGTACCGTGGATGTCCACATAGCACATCTCCGTAAAAAACTGGAGGGTGGCTCGATAAAAATCGAAACTGTTACAGGTGTAGGTTATAAAATATTGTCTTAAAATTATCGTGAAAACTCGACGTAGTATTTGGAATGTTTTCATCTCTTCGTGCGCGTCTCTGGCTTAGTTATGCATTACTCATCGTCACAGCTCTGGCAGTTGTGGCGATTGTTTTGATTCTCTTTCTCCTTCGGAATCCACTCCTCTATCGTCAAACATTTGTCCGTTTAAGTACTGCTGAGCAGGTGCTGTCTGCCCAGACCAATCCAGCTGATGGGATTGAAACCATCGCCCAGTCGTTCAACGTAAGAACATTGCTCTTCAATACAAATGGAGCGTTAATCAAAGACAGCGGTGCAGGGTTACCCCTATTGGCATTACCGACCAGGTCCTTGATCCCCCGCCCAATTCCAACCGTTCGCGATTTGACAGGCAGGGTTTGGTTATATTCACTTAAAAAATTGGCTGATGGTAACTGGTTAATGGTTGCAGCACCGCGACCCCAGGTTGTGCCGGTATTAGCGGTGTTAACGGATGAACTATCGGCACCATTGCTCGAAGGCGGCTTAATAGCGCTTCTGCTGTCACTGGTGCTGGCTTTCGTTATATCCAGGTGGGTTGCTGATCCTTTGCAACGAGTAATTGCAGCAGCCCGGACAATCCCACAAGATGCCATCCCACCTGTTTCGGAGACCGGCCCTCACGAGGTCCGGGAGTTGATTAGGGCTTTTAATTTCATGCTGGCACGCGTAAAATCCAGTCAAACTTCTCAACGCGATTTTGTTGCAAACGTCTCGCATGAGTTGAAAACGCCACTTACATCCATCCAGGGTTTTGCACAGGCAATTATAGATGGAACGGCAGATACACCCGAGGCGCAGGCCCAGGCAGCAGAAGTGATCTACAACGAAGCTGGGCGGATGCACCGGCTGGCTCTCGATCTCCTTGATCTAGCCCGCCTCGATGCAGGCACGGCGGATCTGAAGATGTCACCGGTGGATATGACCGCCTTGCTAACTGGAGTGAGAGAGAAGTTGAGTCCTTTGGCTACCACAGCTGGAGTCAATTTGAAATTATCGATCCAAGGTAAACTACCGGATCTTATAGGAGACGGCGACAGGCTTGCACAAGTCTTTACCAATCTGGTAGATAACGCCGTTAAGTTTACACCGCGTGAGGGAAAAATCACGATATGGGCTATCTGTAACAGCGGAGAAATACAGGTGTCAGTGAGTGATACAGGAAAAGGAATACCGGCTGATGCCATTCCTCATATCTTCGACCGTTTTTATCAAGCGGATACTTCTCGAACAGGTGGGGAAAAACACGGAGCGGGATTGGGTTTGGCCATCGTAAATGAGATCGTGATTGCGCACGGTGGTAGAATCAGCGTCCGTAGTGCTCAAGGACGTGGGACTGGGTTCATCGTCCACTTGCCGCTAACACCCTCCAAAAAATAAGGTACCCCGTTTGGGAAAATACGCACCCCATGCCTCCGTCTGTGTCCATTCTTGTCCCATGTTACAATGAAGAGGCGACCATCCACCTCCTGCTGGATGCTATCCTGGCACAGACATATCCAATTTCGAAAATGGAGGTAGTGATATCGGATGGAATCTCTCAGGACAAAACACTGGCGGTGATCGCAAATTATCAGAGAGCTCATCCTGGTCTTTCACTGCGTGTTGTTGATAATAAGCGGCGCACCATCCCTTCAAGCTTGAATTTGGCGATTCACGAGGCGCGTGGCGAGATTCTCGTCCGCCTCGATGCCCATTCGATGCCAATCCCCGAATATGTGGAACGATGTGTAAAGGCGCTCGAAGAAGGGAAGGGCAGTTGTGTTGGCGGCGTTTGGATGATCCGTTCAGGCGGAAAGGGATGGATCGCTGAATCTATCGCCGCTGCAGCCGCTCATCCGTTAGGTGTTGGCGATGCCATGTATCGGCTTGAAGCAAAAGCAGGGGCCGTTGATACCGTTCCATTCGGGGCATTTCATCGCGACCTTATTAAAAGGATCGGTGGCTACGACGAGACTTTGTTAACGAACGAAGACTACGAGTTCAACACGCGGGTTCGAAGTAAAGGTGGAGTGGTATGGCTGGACCCTCAAATCCGCTCCACCTATATCGCCCGCGCTTCACTTCGTGAACTGGCGAAACAGTACTGGCGATACGGGTTTTGGAAATTAAGAATGCTTTCCCGTTTTCCAGCTACCCTACGCTGGAGACAAGCGCTTCCGCCCTTGTTTGTTTTAAGTTTAATCATTTTGATCATATTTTCCATTTTCGAAAATGCTCCAAGGATCGTTTTGTCCGCTGAAATTATTATTTATCTTCTTACGCTCATGGCAGCAGGGGCGAAGCTCGCAATCCGTCTGCGAAAGTCACTTTTCATTCCGGGTTTAATGCTCGCCATAATGACGATGCATCTCTCATGGGGAAGCGGTTTTTTATGGAGTCTGGTTTCATTACCGTTCAAAAAAACATGACCGATACTTTACGACCCGGCCTACGCCTGCGGCCAAATGAACATCGATTGCTTCTGTTAATCGGCGACCTGGTTGCATCCATTTCGGCAGCTTTTCTTTCTAAATTTGTTTGGACGCAGTATTCTATATATTCATTGGTTTCGTTAGGTGTGAAACCAGAACGAGCGGAATTGCTGGTAAGAATACAACCGCCCTACTGGTTTTATTTGTTGCCACTTGGCTGGCTCTTGCTTATGACCGAACTTTACGATCCTCATGCTGCTGCTAATTGGATCAGGACATTACGGGGAATTGCGCTCGCAGCTTTTATCGGGATCGTCATTTACTCCTTAGTGTTTATTTCGAATCGGGATCCAGCTTCACTTCCTCGTATTGTCGTTGGCGCTTTTATTATTCTCACTTCTGTCCTTACAATCATTTGGCGCGGGTTTTATATCAGGCTATATACTTCAACCGGCCTTCAACGGAGGGTACTCATCGTGGGTGCCGGCAAAGCCGGTCTTACCCTTGCCCGAGTCTATTGTGAGGTTAATCCCCGGCCGTTCAGCCTGGTCGGGTTCATTGACGACGATGTCCAGAAAATCAATCAACTCTATGAGGGATATCCGGTTATAGGCATCAGTAGAGACCTGCTCGCGATCATCGATCAATATCGCGTTTCAGATGTGGTTATGGCCATCACCGGAGATATACAAGGAAACACGTTTCAAGCCATTCTTGATGTACAAGAGCGCGGAGTGGAAGTGACGCGCATGCCCATCCTTTATGAAGAGATCACACAACGCGTTCCCATCCATCATCTCGAATCAGACTGGATGATCCGTTCTTTTGTTGATCAATTGAAAGTTAGTGTTTTTTACGAGGCGTTAAAACGCCTGCTCGATATAATAGGCGGCATAGTGGGTTTGGTTATATTCATCGTGACATTCCCTTTCAT
>JBGQIO010000168.1:0-8212 GCA_041498515.1 Anaerolineae bacterium | reverse complement strand
GGTCGAGCTTATTCATCGGTTGGTTGACGAGTATAAGGCTCAGGGTATCAATATAGAATGGCTTCATCGCACCAATCGCAAAGGGTACAAAGCTGGTGCTTTGGATGCGGGCTTGTCCGGGGCAACCGGTGAATTGATAGCCATCTTCGATGCCGATTTTGTCCCTAAACCTGATTGGCTAAAGAAGACCGTCCCGCTCTTTCAAAACAGCGCGCTTGGGTGCCTGCAAACCCGTTGGGGACACACTAACCGGAAATACAATTCGCTCACACGCGCCGAAGCGATGGCCATTGATGGCCATTTCATTGTTGAGCAAGCTGCTCGCTCGCACAACGATTTTTTCCTTAACTTTAACGGGACGGCTGGTTTATGGCGTCGGGCTTGCATCACGGATGCAGGCGGATGGGAATGGGATACCCTCACGGAGGATCTTGATCTAAGCTACCGCGCCCAAATGCGCGGCTGGAAGATCGGTTATGTACCTGATGTGATCGTACCCGCTGAGCTGCCCTCGCAAGTCGAGGCTTTCAAAAAACAACAATTCCGCTGGGCGAAGGGCAGTTTCCAGGTCGTACGGAAAATTCTACCGAAAGTCTTTGCGAGCAAAGATATACCATGGACCGTTCGTCTGATGGCATTTCTGCATCTCACCGGCTATATGGTACATCCCCTTTTGGTGTGTCTCCTGCTGCTTACTTTACCGGTTGGTCTTTTTATTCCGTTCGCGTTCAAATTATTCCCGTTCTCCGTGTTGGCTGGCTTTGGACCCCCGTTCTTATACCTGGTGGCAGCTGCACCGCAGACGCCGCCTCTGCGCGAACGCCTAAAACTAATCCCGCTTTTGACAATCACGGGGTTTGGCATTTCCCTAAGTACTAGTATCGCTGTGATGGAAGGGCTGATGGGTAAAGGCGGCAATTTCGTGCGGACCCCGAAGCTGAATCTGCCTAACACTCATGGGCGGCATAAGATGATCGACCGGACCTATGTTCAACCGATCAGCCCTCTGGTCTGGGGTGAGATCGCCCTAGGGTTTTATGCCTTGCTGACGGGATATATTCTGGCTGGCTATATCGGCTGGGGGATTATTCCCTGGATGCTGATCTATATGATCGGATATTTCTATATTGCCGGTTTGAATTTGATACAGCACCTACCTAATTGGAATGGAAGGATAACTAAATCCTACGCAGGGTTGGATTAACGCAAGACCCCCGAGTTCTAGGAACCCGAGGGTCTTTTCTTTTTTACAGGGCCTTAGGCTTCCTGGGCACTGCCTTGGTACTATTTTTATTCTTACCAGTCACTATGTTCTTTCCGATTTTTGTTCCCGTGCTTTTCTTTATAACTTTAACTTGCTTTTTTACCTCCACTTTCTTAGCAGCCTTCACATGTTTCTTAATCTCAGGCTTCGCGTTTATTTTCACCGGCTTTCTCTTCGTTCCTTTTTTCCTCATCATCGCCCTGGCTATTTTCTTAGATACGTCCTTAACGGTTACTTCTTTTATCCCCTTCTCTTCTGTTCGCTCTTCTTTTTCCACCGCAAATAACTCATCCCGCTTCGCCTGGACGGACTCGACCCCGGTCCCGTTCAATGCGTTATTAACCGCTTTCCATTCATCCCCCTCGACAAACCTCCAATCCATAAAAGCGTGGCACTGATACGCGTCCAATTCCAAATACAAACCCTTCTCGAGTAACTCTCTGCAGGAACGGATATATTCCAGGTGCGAGACATAATCCTTGAAGATTGCATAGCCGGTTTTCGGTAGAAGAAGTCCTTCGTAAAGTGATTTTTGGGTTAAGTGGCCTGAGCTTTTATCGATCGCCGCCGCAGAGGTTTTGATCCACCCGCGTGTATCCTTAAACTTGTTATGATAAATAATGAGGCCCCGCTCACCCGACCGGCAATTCGAATAGGCAAAGACATTCTCATCCACCGAGCCATTGGCCTTGAAAAAATCATAAAGCAGGAATTGTTCGACGTCGGCGAACAGATACCGGCGGTGTAGAAGTGGAAAGATCTTCCACTCGTGGCCTCGGATGAGACCTTCATCCGCTGTCTCCTCCCATTTGGCGCGACGGAACTCCATGCCATACTTTTCATGGAACCCTTCGATCTGTCCATGACCGAACATGGGCAGGCCCGGTAAAGTTGAAAGTAAAGTGCATACTCCGAAATACTTGTCCCCGTTTCCAAACTGCTCGACCGCAGTCTTTTCGTCGGGGTTGTTCATAAAGTTCACATAGCGCTTTAGGATCTGAGGATCGAACTCGAGTGTTTTCTTGATTGCCAGGCGATACTTGGCGTTGTCCTCATCCCGCAGCATGTGCATGAAAGCCGAGTTATAGACGCGGTGCATGCCCAGCGTACGGACGAAGTAACCTTCCATCAGCCAGAAAGCCTCCGCCAGCAGGAGGGTTTCAGGGATTTCGGCCGCGACCCGGTCCACGACTTCCCGCCAGAACTCATTGGGAATTTTCGCGTCAAACTCCGACCTTGTCAGGCCGTACTCGGACCTGGACGGGATTGACCCTCCCGCTCCCGGTTCTGGAAACCACAAGCGCTGGATGTGTTTCTTTGTCAGGGTCATGGCTGCATCAAAACGGATAATGGGAAAGTTGCGAGCTACATGCAATATCGTTTGAATGACAGCTTCGCGTACCTCGGGTTTGGTGTAATCCAGTTGCGCCGTATCGTTCCATGGGAAAGACGTGCCGTCATTACCGTGATAAATGTAGCGCGTTTCACCTGAAGCCCGGTCATACCGTTTGAATACAACCGCGGCATCCGCGTGTTTGTAGTAATGGTCTTCCAGGATGATGCCCGCCCGTGAATCATCCGAAAGATCTTCACTGCTGAAGGTATAGGATGGATAAGGAGGATGATCGACAGAGAGGAAGCGGTCAGGATGTTCGATGACCCAGGCCGAGTCGATGCCCATGTGGTTCGGCACCATGTCTGCGGAAAGACGGATCCCTCGCTGCCAGGCCCGCCGGCGCAAATTGCCGAGTGCTTCCCAGCCGCCAAGGTCGGCTGCGATTTCATAGGAATCCAATGAATAGGCCGATGCGACGGCATCTTCCTGCCCCATTCGCTGCTTGATACGCTGACTTGCCCGGCTGCGTTCCCACAGTCCGATCAGCCACAAGCCTGTGAAACCGCGCGCCGCCAGCAAATCCAGTTCCTCATCTGGGATTTGGTCCAGCGATTTGATCCACCGTTGATATTTTTTGGAGAGTTGGTCTAGCCAGACATAAGAGTTCTTTGCGACGAGGACCAGGCGCGGCATCCAATCTTTGTCGGGGCTATAGCGTTCGGAATCAGGCTCGCCATGAAAATCAGGAAGTGGGGCAGACTCGCGAATCCCACCATGAGCTGTATGACGGATGACCTCCTCGCGGACGTAGTCCATGGCGCGCATGATCCGTTGGATAATATCATTTCCAAGGATTTCACCCCATTTATCCAACAGAAATTGCAATTGACCTTCAAGAGAGTAGGGCGACGCTTTTGAAGGACCAAGCAGCATCTCATATAATGATTCCCCGCTGCCGCGATCCCGCTTTCCCAATCCCTGCTGTTTGGTTAAAAATTCCCCCAACAACCGGATTGAACCCGGATAGGCAGTTTCTTTTAACACAGAATCGTCGAAGAATTCTTTATAAGATTCGAGCGCGGGGTTTTGGTTGGCAATGCTCACGAGCAGCATTTCTTCCATGGAAACCTGACTATGCGCAATACCATTACTTGAGCTGGATAGATATTCCTGAATGGAAAGTTCTCCGCGATAAACGGGTGTTGGTGGGAACTCGTCAGTAAACTGGACAAGAGTCTCTTCAAGCCGCCCCCCCAGGCTGGCTCGCAAAAATTCGAGGGCACGCGCCATCACACCGGGATTCTGTTTTTCATATTGACGGATCACAAGATGCAGGATTTCGTCAATCAACCCCATGGCATAAATATCCGAGGCTGGCACCAGTCGCCCACTGACGGCGTAGATTCGCTCCACGAACAGGCGAGCCACCCTAAAATCAGTGAAAATGAGACGGCCATCTGTCGCGAATGGAATCTCATCAAATTGGTAGGCCCGGCGGGCGTGCCTTGATAAATGAAATTCAAAAATGGCTTCCATATCTCAATGATATACCAATTATCGAATTAAGGATGCAAATTGATGTAACACGGTTCACAATCGGTACTTAAGAGCCAAATTAATTTCCTTGACGGTTTGAGGGAATGCCTTTATCATCGGAGTTTGTAAGATGCCAGTACGTTATCGTTGGAATATCGACATGCTGACCCGAGGGCACTTCGGCGGGTCATTTTGTTTAGACCGGCCGATGGACGTGCGACATCATCACTAATTTTTTTTCTTTGTTTGCCAAAAGGAGGCAATGCAATGTCCGAACGTATCGTCGGAACGGTCAAGTGGTTCAATGCGGAGAAAGGCTACGGCTTTCTCTCCCGCGAAGGCGGCCCTGACGTGTTCGTCCACTATTCGGCGATCCAGAGCGACGGTTTTCGCAAGCTCGTGGAAGGCCAAAAGGTGGAATTCACGGTTGAGCAGGGTCCGAAGGGCCCGCAGGCTGCCAACGTGATGCCTCTGTAAGACATCCCCACAGACCAACGAAATCCCGCCCATTCCTGGACGGGATTTTTTTATTGACTCCGGGCCTCAGGGCTGGGTAAATACGAATTTGCCTTATTGTACAGGCAAGGATTCATATATTCGGCTGGTGTGCTTCCATTAATAACCCTTTGAGAAGAAGGCCTAGCTCACTTTATTTTACGGTTGGTAAGGATTCTTCCTTGTCAATTGGTATTGAACAAGGCATCCCGCCCATAACATAGGCACAGCAAATTCGTTAATCTTTCTGTAAGGGAGATCTTAAAAAGAAATCTTCATGCTAATTAATGGGCTGATCAGCCCAAGAGGCTGTTAACGGGAGCGACGCAAAAGAATGCGCCGCTCCTAACTTAATCAGAAAGACCTCCGGCGTTTTAACGTATAATCGATAAACATTATATTTCGGAGGGTGATATGCCGAGAAAACCGAGCCGAATCCACGAACTCAGCGGTGAAGAACTATTAAAGATGGAATTCGATTACATCGTGCGGACCGCGTTTCAGGCGGATGAAGACCGGGCCCGGGTTTCCTCGTTCTATCTGGTGGCAGTTGGCTCGATGATCGCGGCCTTGTTCAGTACCCAGTTCATTGATAAGAATCTCGATCCGACCTTCGTAGCCTTGGCTTTTAGCGGATTGTTCTTCATGCTTGCCCTTCTCGGTACTTTGACAACCTTGCAGCTATCGCGTTTGCGCGCCGCCTGGTACGATTCCATGCTGGCTATGAACCAACTTAAGGATTATTGGCTTCTTGAAGTGAAGGATAAGAATCTTAGGAAGGCCTTCAAGTGGGATGCTTTAACTTTACCCAGGAAATTTAAACTCAATAGTGTTTCCTTATTTCAAACCTTGGAAGTCGCTCTTTTGAGCGGCATTACCTTTGGAGCCTCCGTATATTTTTTTCAAAAAGGGATCAACTATGCCTGTCTTTCTTGCAACTGGGCTTACACCTTATCCTTTGGCTTGCTGGCTTTCATATTTCAGATATGGGTCTATAAACTGAATTTGGGAAAATAATATGCCCCGTGATTATCGTTTGGTTAAAAACCTTCCGACCGCGCACCAGCGTAAGCCTGAATATGTTCGCGACGATGACTGGATTCGCAGCTTCCTGCGCCGCGGACAGATTGCGCACATCGCCTCTCTCTGGGATGATCAACCTTTCGTCACGCCCTCGACATATTTATACGATGAGGCGAATCACCGCTTCATCTTCCACTCAAACATCTCAGGACGCATCCGCACGGACATTGAACATCAACCGCGGGTTTGCGCCGAAGTAAGCGAATTGGGCAGGTTCCTGCCCTCCAACGTCGCTCTTGAATTTTCGCTTCAATTCCGGAGTGTTGTTGTCTTTGGCCGTGCCCTCCTCCTCGAAGATGAGCGGGAACAACGCGAAGTCATGCATAAGCTCGTCGCAAAATATTTCAGCGGAATGCAACTCGGCAAAGACTATCGTCCTGCTAGTGAAAAAGAACTGAAGCGCACTTCTGTTTATGAGATCAAGATCGAATCGTGGAGTGGGAAAGAGAACTGGAAAGACCGCGCCGACCAGTCGGACGAGTGGTCAGCGTTGGATGAGAAGTGGTTCGAATGAAGGTCTAATTTTACAACAGTTGGTCGGCGATAAGATAGCGAAGCAGATTAAATGAGGAGACAAACATGTCTGAAGAAAAGTTTCGCACGGAAGAATTTCATGTGAATGGTGAAGAGCTGTTGGCGAAGATCAAGAAACTTGTCCATGAGGGCAATATACGCCGCATTATCATCAAAAACAAGGAAGGCGGTGTGGTCATGGAGATCCCGCTTACATTTGGTGTAGTGGGGGCGCTGCTGGCTCCAACTTTGGCAGCGATCGGCGCCATCGCTGCCCTGCTCACGGAAGCAACCGTGGTAGTTGAAAAATCGGAAATGAGATGAAATCCTACCGTAAAGAACTATTATTCAATATCCCTTCGAGACGTGGATTCGTGAACATTACAAACCAGGTCGAGGAAGCCTTGCGCGAGAGCGGCATCCGCGAAGGCCTTTGTTTGGTGAATCCCATGCACATCACGGCTTCGGTCTTCATCAATGATGATGAATCAGGCCTGCATCAGGATTATGAAAATTGGCTGGAAAGTCTTGCGCCGCATGAACCGACGGGTCAGTACTTGCACAATCGAACAGGCGAAGATAACGCGGACGCACACATTAAGCGACAGATCATGGGACGCGAGGTCGTTGTGGCCATCACGCAAGGCCGGCTCGACTTTGGCACCTGGGAGCAGATTTTTTACGGTGAGTTCGATGGTCGGCGTTCCAAGCGCGTGCTGGTCAAAATTATTGGTGAGTAAAGCTTACACGCCCCCCCCCAATATTTCAAAAAGGATTTTCACCAAATAGTTTAATGGCAAGCTAAAAGGATCATTCCTGGATTATTCAGATTTACCCTAGATGGTCTGCTAGCGCTAAACACAATTCACGACAAAAGGCGGGTATATCTGCGACAACCCTCCCCCAGACTTGGTTGCCATCTCGGAAGGCTGGGGTATCCACCCATGTCGCACCTGCATTAACCAGATCATCCTTAATGCCAAGGGAACCCGTTGCACGGTGTCCCTTGACGATCCCCGCCGAAATGGCAACTAATCCGCCATGGCAAATAATACCCAGAGGTTTACGAGCAGTATCCATTTTGCTAACAAGCTGGGTCACAACCGTATGACGGCGCAGTTTGTCGGGTGCCCAACCGCCTGGGATGATCAAAGCGAACAGCTCATCAGAGTTAATGGCTTCGATTTTTACATCCGGGGTGATCAATAGCCCATTCTTGCCCTGCACGGGCTTGAGATCGAGACCGGCTGTCAGGACTTCAGCGCCTTCTTCCTGCAATCGCATTAAGGGAACGTAGTATTCCAGGTCTTCAACTCCCTCAGCGACCAGGATGGCTATCTTTTTTCCTTGAAATCTCATAAGATCATCCTTCCCTGAAATAAGACAAGTTTTCCGACCCAATGATGATGGGTGTCATCGCCTCGGTAATTAATTATTTTTCAAAAATAAAATTAACTGTAATCCGGAAAGGCCTGACAACTTATTGATCTTGTCTTCCCTCCGCCCCGCCTGAGGCTTCATTCCTCAGTAGGAGTTGCTTTTGGCACAGGCGTTAAATCACTGGAGCTTGTTTCATGGTTTTTGGGATATTGAGTTCGAGCAATTTACAGATCGTTGGGGCAATTTGGAGTTGGGAGATCACTTCTTTGGTGTCACCCTTCCCGACTAAATTTTGTCCGATCAAATATAGCGGTACCTCCCGTACCTCAGGCGTGGTACCGCCATGCTGCCCGAATGCGTTCATACCATGATCGCTGGTGACCAGGATACTATAATCTTTTACCAGCCATTCAGGGATGTAAGCTGCCATCCACTTGTCCTGCCAAACGGCTTGATGTCGATACTCGCCGGATTCAGCCCCGAAATTTTCACCGATATAGTCCATACCCATTGGATGGATGAGTAGATAGTCGGGGTTGTATTTGCGGGTCAGCATCATGGAAGTGGTAAAGAGCTCGATATCCGGATAATCATCCTGGGTGTAG
>JBGQIO010000167.1:0-8213 GCA_041498515.1 Anaerolineae bacterium | reverse complement strand
GTTAGCCTCGACTTGTGCAGAGTGTGGAACGCAGTGGCCGAGGCACACATGAGTGTAGCACCCTGTTCAAAAGGAATTTCATCTGGCAGTCGGACGGCGTTGCGCGCCGGCACGGCAAGGTATTCGGCATAACCGCCGTTCGTGAAATGGCCCAGCATCCTGACCTTGCTGCAGAACTGCTCTTTGCCCGAGGTGCAATAATAGCATTCGCCACAGGTGATGTTATAGTGCAAACCCACCCGGTCGCCCACTTTGACGTGTGTCACCTGTGTGCCCGCCTGCTCCACAACTCCGGCTACCTCATGCCCCAGGGTCAGGGGAAGTGGACGGACCGGCGATAGACCCGCCCGATAATGCACATCCGAATGGCAAACCCCGGCGGCGTACACGCGTACAAGAATATCTTTTTCTTCAATAACAGGCACCGGCAGCTCTTGCATCTGCAAAGGCTGCCCTACAGCGATCATACGGACTGCTTTCATTCGGCCCTCCCTCTTGATTGAAGATTAGCACATCCTCTCAACCTTTAGGCGAAACAAGCAACTTCACAGGATCTGATTTGGCGAAAAACAGAAATGGCGACTCTGTTGGAACCTGCTCTAGTAAATACTGTTGCTCAACCAAGAGAAGGCTGATTTTGTGACCGACTAGGGACTTACGAACTCCTTCGGTCTACCTAATGGTCAGCTTAAGAAGAGGGAAGGCCGTCTGCGCGACGAATGTCAGCAGCCGAAGGTTTTCCACTGTTTATTTTTTCTTAACTGGCTCCTTGCCGAACAATGCTAAATACTGCCCATAGCCTTCTTTTTCCAGATCTTCCACCTGGATGAAACGAAGGGCCGCCGAATTCATGCAGTAGCGCTGACCGGTCGGTGCAGGACCGTCATTGAAGACGTGACCCAGATGCGAATCAGCCTGCTTGGAGCGGACTTCGGTACGAGGCAGGATGAGCTTGAAATCGGTATGGTTCACAACGTTTTCGGGCTCTAATGGTTTGGTAAAGCTCGGCCAACCGGTTCTGGAGTCGTATTTATCCAGCGAACTGAATAACGGCTCACCGGAAACAATATCCACGTAGATCCCGGGATGTTTATTGTCCCAATAATCATTCTGGAAGGGTTGTTCGGTACCCTCCTCTTGGGTAACATGGTACTGCTCCGGGGTCAGACTTCCCCTCAGTTCCTGCTTTGACGGCTTGGTGAAACTGTTCATGCTCAACTCCTATCTACGAATAAAGCTTAACTTGTTTAAAACAGGACTATTCCAATCTTCTCTCATCCTTGATTATAGCAAGAATTAAAAAGCCTGCCTGGGCTATTATTCTACTATTACCCATTCACCGAATACTTAAGTTATCAATTCCCCAATCCCCGATTACTAAATCTCATAAGCACCTGATCTTTTCATCTAACTCACGAATCCCGATTCTCGAATCTCGAATATCGCTCTTTCATCTATTCCTCCTTTACTAAGCTCTTCCCTCTACTATTCGTTCCTCGTAAAGAATATAGCTTCCCGATAGTTCTTTTCTCTAAAGGCGGCTGGAAAGGCTCACTTAGAACCAGAAATCCCTGGCTTAGTTCGCAATTTTCTGAATTCCCTTGGAAGGGCTACATTATTAAAAGTGCTTCATGTTAGTTTCATTTGCCGGGGGTAAAATGATACAAGCATTGCAGACAGAGCCCGTGTCGGTCGGAGATATGGGCTTTATGTATACAGGAAGAATGAATTTTATGGCTAAAACCCATACCTTGACCTCCAAGGTTAATGATATAAAAAAACAGCGTCCACAGCGTAACTGGACGATAATCCTGATCTCAGGAATATTGACGTTCTTATTATCCCTTCTTCTTCTACTAACGGTTGTACCGATCATCTCTCCATCGGCAGGGGCAGACTTGGCGGACATGCTGCGCGCAGTCGTTGGTCCGGGGCCTGTTGCTATAATGGAAAGTGTCTCCTTTCAATTACAGGATATCTTCAACCAGGTCCGCTATCAAGTGTCAGGAGCCCAATCGCAAATTGCATTTTCGGAACAGCCGCATGGTAAGGTCATTCCGACTCTTGCCCCATTCACTCGATCAACCAGGATTGATCCGAATAACGCGGTTCCCTCGAGCACAGCGGGTATCCAGAATACTCCGGAGCCGGTCTTTAATGTCGTATCAGATGCACCTCAGATCGGCTGGGGGGCTTTCGGTCCGAATGTGAATGGATCGCCCGCCTTGGCACGCGCGCTGGTGATGCTGGATCCACAGCGCTCGTATACGGCCATTGCCCTGGTACGCATCGATCTTTCCAGGCTTCAGCTCCACATGATGCCTGGCTATCTTGAACCGGCGCATCCGTCGGGGATCGCACAGGCCATTCCAGACCTGGGAATGATCCCACCCTCGGATCAAAGCCAGCTGGTCGCGGCCTTCAATGGCGGTTTCAAACAAGTCCACGGTCACTACGGAATGATGGTAGATGGGTTAACCCTGCTTCAGCCGAAACAAGGTATCGCGACGGTGGCGCTTTACCAGGGAGGGCAGGTAAAGATCGGTGCATGGGGAACGGAGATCAACCCGACTCCCGATCTGGTTGCATTTCGACAGAATTGTCCACTGTTAATTGAAGCGGGTCAGGTCAATCAGGCACTTTATCGTGATAACCGCTCCGCCTGGGGCACCACCGGCAATACGGATATAACCTGGCGCACAGGCCTGGGGATTACCCAGGATGGCCGATATTTGATCTATGCCGTGGGAAACGGGACCAGCGCAGCCACCCTGGCAGAATCCTTACAGAAGGCGGGTGCTTACATGGCCATGCAGTTGGATATCCACCAGTTCTATGCACACTTTTATACGTATCAGCCAAACAACGATCCGAATACCTCAGCGACTTTTCAACTAACCGGCGACCGGTTGGTGGCGGAAATGGCCGACAACCCTCATCTATATCTGACGCCTAATCCTCGCGACTTCTTCTACTTGACGAGTCACTAATGCCCTATCCGTAACCCACTAGGGTTTATAGGAAGGCCCTAAATTAATTCGATAGGCGTTTAATTTTTCCCGACTCTAAACAATAGAGTCCGTGATATATTCGTTTCTGCGAGACAGGAGGATACGATGCAGAAAATTAAACCTTATCCTTTTGTAATTTTGAGCCTGCTAGCGCTGGCCTTGTCCTTTTACGGGATGGGGAAAGTTTCTGCTTCGAAGCTGCAGGACACGTCCGGTGACCAGGCGGTATTGGATTTTCCTAACACAATAACGTTTCACGTTAAGATCGACAGTCCCAACAAAATTACCTCGATTGTGCTCGAATACGGCGATCAGGAAGAAACCTGCGGGCAGGTCATTGCTAAAGCTTATCCGCAGTTCTCACCCGGAAAATCGGTTACAGTTGATTGGACGTGGGACATGCACCAATCGGGATCCCTGCCGCCCGGCACACAGATCTGGTGGCGTTGGCGCACTACAGATGAAACCGGCAATGAAACCGTCAGCAGCCAGAAGACCGTCCAGTGGCTCGATAGCGTCCATCCATGGCAAACCCTCACCAAGGGCGATATCCGTCTGCACTGGTACAAGAACGACCAAAGCTTCGCGCAGGATCTGCTCGATACCGCCTATAACGGCTTGGCACGCGTAGAGAACGATGCAGGGCTCACCACCGACCAGCCCGTTGACCTCTATATCTATGCCGACAACAACGATATGAAAGACGCCATTCTCTACGAACCCTCATGGACGGGAGGTGAGGCCTTTCCGGAACACAATATTGTCATCCTCGGCATTTCGCCTTCGGACCTCAGTTGGGGTCGCAGAGCCGAAGTCCATGAATTGACACATGTCCTGGTGGGACATTTGACCTTTAGTTGTCTTGGCGATGTACCCACCTGGCTCAATGAGGGACTGGCTGTTTACTCCGAAGGCGAGCTCGACCCTGGTGCAAGGCAGCAATTGGACGATTCCATCCGCAATAATTCCCTGCTCACCATTCGCTCGTTGAGCGGGCGTTTCTCCGAGATAACAAATAAAGCCAATCTTTCATATTCTGAGTCGTACAGCATCGTCAAGTTCCTGATCGATTCCTATAACCGCGATAAGGTGAAAGCTTTGCTCATTGCGCTGCGCGATGGCAGCACGGTGGATGAGGCGCTCACAAAAGTTTATGGATTTAACATCGAAGGATTGGAGGATGCCTGGCGTGCAAGCCTCGGTGCAAAAGCTCGCACGATTGAAGCCAATCCGACCATCTTACCCACGCCGACTTACGTACCGACGATAGTTCCGTTCTCCGGCGTGCCCTTAGCCATTACGCCCACGCCGTTCGATTTTCCAACACCCACTCCGACCGACCAACCTAACAGTGGTCCGCCTCTTTCACTGACCCTGACGCTGCTCTTCACCTGTTGCGCCCTTAGCCTCGTCGTTGGCGTGCTTGTCATCGGCTTTATCATTGCCATGCAGAAGCGAAAAGGAGGAACCAATGAGAAGGCTTCGTGATCTGTTCCTCTTCGCTGCAGCATTCGTCCTGCTGGCATGCACGACTGGAAACGCCTCGGCCGGGAAGCCGCTTCAGGTACCGCTCAATCAGGCGCTCGTCCTCGAAGGTGGCGAAAGCAGTAATCCTCGCGAGTATGATCCTGCTACAACCCATGGTGCGGGCGATAAACTTGTTTACAGCGGCTTGGTGGCTTTTGATCCCCGCTTGAATTTGATCCCCGATCTGGCGGCGACCTGGGAGACCAGTCCCGATGGAACGGTCTACACTTTCCATTTGAGACAGAATGCCAAGTTCCACGATGGACGCACCGTCACCGCCCAGGATCTGATCTATTCATGGGAACGCGCCGCGGCGCCATCGACTAAATCGGATACAGTTATGACATATCTGGGCGATATCGTCGGCATAAAAGAGATGCACACCGGAAATGCAAGCAGCATCAGTGGGTTGAAAGCGATCGACGATCATACGCTGCAAGTATCGATCGACGCGCCCAAACCGTATTTCCTGCTCAAGCTTACATTCCCGACTGCCTTCGTCGTTGATAAAGCCAACATCAACTCCGGCCCTGATTGGTACCGCCAGCCAAACGGCACCGGTCCGTATAAGTTGATCCAATGGATTAAGAATAAACAAATTATTTATCAGGCTAACTCCGATTTTTATCTCGGGAGACCCGGCCTGCCCTATGTAGTGATCGATTTATATACCGGTGAAGGCACAGCCTTGTATGAAACCGGCGACATCGACCTAACCGGCGTATCTTTATATAACGTGGATCGTTTTCTTGATCCCACCGAACCGCTCCATAGCGAACTACATACCGGCGTCGATCTGTGCACGGGCTACATTGTGTTCGACACCACCAAGCCACCCTTTGATGATATCAGGGTGCGGCAGGCTTTTACAATGGCCTTTGACCGCCAGAAGTATATTGATGTTGTTATGCATGGACACGCCCTTCCGGCCATCGGACTTTACCCGCCCGGTTTGCCGGGATTTAATATCGAGCTCAACGGCCTAGCTTATGATACCCAAAGAGCACGCCAACTTTTGGCTCAATCAAAATATGGAGGTCCAGCAGGCCTGCCCACCATAGTCTACACAGACGGCGGTTTCGGCTCGATCGCCAATCCGGAAGTCGCTGCCCTGGCGCAGATGTGGAAGCAAGCCTTGGGTGTCACGATCACCATCGAGAATATCGAGCCGAACTTTTATACAGACGAGATCTACTCCGGGCATCATGGTCAGCTGTTTGGCTACGGCTGGTGCGCGGATTATCCTGATCCCGAAAACTTTGCGGATGCTCTTTTCCATACAGGCGCGGAACAAAATGTCGGAGGGTATTCCAACCCCGAAGTCGATAAGCTTCTGGAGGCCGCACGCATCGAACAGAATGTAACGAAACGTATCGAGATGTATCAACAGGCTGAGCAAATGATAGTCAACGATGCACCGGTATTGTTCACCGTGCATTCGCTTTCATATATACTGGTCAAGCCTTACGTCAAGGGTTTTGTGACGACCCCAATCGATATTTCGCTGGAACGGTATATGTGGCTGGATGGGAAGTAGATTTATCCATAAGACAATAGATCACAACTCTCCGCGATCGACCTCCTCAGCGTCTGTCGTTTATTACCTTGAATCTACGGCCTGGCTTCCACCGCAAAATCCACGCGTTCGATCTTCCCCGCCAGGCTTGAAACTAAAAACGAGAATGGGATGTTTCCGCCCGGCTTAATGCCCGCCGAAGATTCCCACCTGCGCACGCCCACAACCTCCTCCGCTCCATCATAAGCGACGGCTGCCACCCATACCTCGCTGGCCGGCTTTGAGTTGGCGGGCAAATGGATCTGTCCGTTCACCTGCGAGCTGAAACCTGACCAATCTACTTGCACCAGCGAATTCTGGATCGTTGCGGGCAAATAACGCTGGTCTCCGGGCAAGAGGCGGTTGGCTGTCAGGATCTGCACTTGAGGCTTGACATCCAGCGGAACCTCCGGTGCAAAGAATACGCTCAAAGGCAGAGAGCTATCTGGCGCCAATATGTTGAGCGGTAGTAGTGCCGTCTGGCTGGCAAGTGATTGCCCTTTTGCATCCAGCAATGTTACCTGGGCGGTGATGTTCTCCATGAGATCGGACGATTCATTTCGGACGAGCACAAAGCACCACAGCCCTCGATCTATGGTGGGATGGCAGGCGATCTGTTCCACCGGGAAAGGTACAGGAGTGGGGGTCGCTTCGCCCGTAAGGTTCTTCGGGTTGCTCGGGATCTTGAGAGTTGTTCCTACCGACATACCGTTCGGATCAATATCCGGGTTGGCTGCCATCAACACATCGAGCTGAACGTTGAACTTGTCTGCGATCTGACCCAGGGTATCGCCGGATTTCACTTTATACAGGAAAGGCGTCGGCGAAGCGATGGGTGTTTCAACGGTAACTGCCAGGCCCGCTAGCTGATCAGGGGTTGCGCTGGGCGTGACGGTCAGATAAGGTTGCAGTGCCTTCAGGACCGGTGTCCCGGTCGAGGCTTGCGGAGCGCAACCTGCCAAAATTAAAATGCATATCAGGACCATCCTTCGCATGGATAAATTATACTGGACGAGCGTTATAATCCTTTCGAGCAACTGTTTAAGCTTCTTTTCTTTCTACCATGAATGCTGGTTTTTGTAATTTATAGGATACTGCTGTGCAGTATGCGGAATAATATAGATAAAATATTTTAACCACCTTGCGCTTTCGGAAATCAAATCTAAAGATAAAGGCGATATGTGGTAGAGATTTATGTGCGAAGCTGTAAACGCTAAGAGTTAATCCTTAACCAAATATTGAACAGGAGAAGTTATGGAATATCGTCATTTGGGCCGCTCAGGCCTGCGCGTGAGCGAACTTTCATATGGATCATGGGTCACATTCAGCAATCAATTGGACGTGAAGAATGCGTCGGATTGCATGTCAGCCGCCTATGAGGCCGGCGTGAATTTTTTTGATAATGCTGAAGTCTACGCCGGAGGCAAATCGGAGGAAGTGATGGGCGCCGTCCTCAAGAAATTAGGTTGGCGTCGCTCCAGTTATCTGGTCTCAACCAAATATTACTGGGGTTTGAACGAGGGTGTCAACGAACAGAATACCCTCAACCGCAAACGGCTGATTGAGGGCATTAACGGTTCCCTCCAGCGACTGCAGCTCGATTATGTTGACTTGATCTATTGCCACCGCCCAGACGCGGACACTCCCATCGAGGAGACGGTCTGGGCCATGCACAATATCATCGAATGGGGGCAAGCGCTGTATTGGGGCACCTCGGAGTGGGCGGCTTCGGAGATAGTAGCCGCGCTGGATATCGCCGAAAAACACCACCTGCACAAGCCGATTACGGAACAGCCCCAATATAATCTATTCAAGCGGGCGCGTTTCGAAAAAGAGTACGTTCGCTTTTACAAAGAATATGGTTATGGCTCCACCACCTGGAGCCCTTTGGCTTCCGGTTTGCTCACGGGTAAATACAACAACGGCATTCCGAAGGACAGCCGCGCCACCCTAAAAGGCTACGATTGGCTCGTTGAGCGAATGACCGATCAGGAAAAGGTTGCCAAAGTCCGCGCCCTCAAACCGATCGCAGAAGAACTCGGCTGCACGTTATCGCAGCTATCCATCGCCTGGACCCTTAAAAACCCATACGTCAGCACCGTCATCACAGGTGCCAGCCG
>JBGQIO010000166.1:0-8229 GCA_041498515.1 Anaerolineae bacterium | reverse complement strand
CTTGCCTTGTTTATCTTTATACGCGTTCCTATCCTGTCTCATGAAACAACCAATCAAAGTGATTTTTTTTGACTTGGGCAATACGCTCATTTACGATAAACCGGCGTCTTGGAGAGATATCTTCCAACGAGCAGATGATTCGTTATGGGTCTCGCTACAGAAATTTGGCGTCCGGTGTTCGCCAAGGGAGTTGTATGGAGAACACGAAACACTTCTCCACTATTATTACAAACAACGTGAGGGCGATCTGGATGAACCAGGCATTAGCAAAGTTTTGAGAGACCTATTGATCAAGCACAAAATATACCTCTCCGAGAAAAAATTACAATCCTCAGTACGATCCATGTATGCCGTTACCCAGACTAACTGGTATATAGAAAACGATGCCCTCGCCGTTCTTCAAGCATTGCAAGAAACAGGCTATCGCATGGGGATCATTTCGAATGGTGCAGATGATTTGAATACCTACGAACTGATAGATAAAGCCAAACTCCGGCACTATTTTGAATTTATCCTATCTTCGGCTGCGTTTGGTAAACGAAAACCCCATTCCGGTATCTTCCATGCTGCGCTCGATCATTTTCAAAACCCTCCAGAGCAAACCGTTATGGTCGGCGATAATTACGAAGCAGACATCCTCGGTGCACATCAGCTTGGTATTAATACCATATGGATCATCCGGAGGCTCCCCGATCCAATAGAAATTCGACCGATGCAGCCGGAGGCGATCGTTTCCTCCCTGAGCGAAATCCCACCGCTGCTTTCAACATGATAAAATCCATTTATGAAGAATACCAAACCACTTCCCTATGTCGCGCTTGGCATAGGGATTTTGTCATTAAGCCTGTCCGCAATGTTCGTACGCTGGGCAAATGCGCCTGGAACTGTTACAGGCTTCTATCGTCTTTTTCTCTCGACTTTAATCCTAACCCCGTTTTTCGTCGCACGACAGCAAAGTGGGAGTCCGATCCCGAACCGGGTATTGATCTTCCCGATCGTCGCTGGGATATTCACAGCCGGTGATTTTTCCCTTTGGAATTCATCGCTGGCTTTCACGACTGCCGCAAATGCCACTCTGCTCGGTAACACTGCGCCTTTATGGGTCGCGATAGGCGCCTGGCTGATTTTCCGCGAAAAATTGAATCGCGTTTTTTGGCTAGGGCTCATCCTCGCCCTCACCGGCGCTGTACTTATTATGGGCAGCGACTTTATTCTACATCCACGGTTGGGGATCGGCGATCTAATGGCGAGCACAGCGGCAATCTTCTATGCATCCTACATGCTGTCAACGCAGCGCGGCAGGCAGCACATTGATCCATTCCGGTATACCTGGCTTGTCGGTATTTCTGCCTCCGTTGCCTTACTCATCATTAACTTGGTATTGCGAAACCGATTGACCGGTTATGACCCGCGAACCTGGCTCGTCTTTTTCGGTACCGCCATTGTCTCGCAAACCGTCGGCTATATATCAATCTCGTATGCACTCGGCCATTTGCCCGCCCACGTCGTTTCACCAACCATGATCGGCCAACCAATCATGACAACCTTGCTCGCCATCCCACTGTTGGGCGAAATTCCTAATCTGATCCAGATCCTCGGTGGATTGATCGCCCTTTCTGGCATCTATATAGTAAATCAATTCCATACAAGAAGTGACCCCAACATTCCAAATGCGTAATCTGGACTCTTATTCGACAAACGAGTATGGCGAAAGCCTGGAACTTTTATCATTACACTTCATTTGAAATAATTAAGATCTGCTAGTCCATCCCACAGTGACAGTCATTGTCTAATAAAAAGCCCTGGGCAGAATTCGCAATTGTTCAGTCTAGTTTGTGAAATATTCTGCGAATAAGATGTTCTTAGAAAATTTCGAATAAAGCCTATTTATTACACTCGTACGAGGATAATGTATAATGGGCTGAACTTATATCCATTGAACGGAGGAGAGCATGGAAATCAAAGTCTCAACCGAAAAAGGTGCACGTCCCATAACAGTAATCCATGTCGATGGAAATATTGATTCTGCCAGTTATCAGGAATTCCAAACCAAAGCCGAGGGATTGATTACGTCCGGCGCACGCGATATCCTTATCGATTTAACCAATGCCCACTTCGTGAGCAGTGCGGGCATCCGAGCCTTTCACGCACTCTTCAACAAATTACGCGAACTGTCGCCCGATCTGAGCGATGAGGAAATGCGTAAAGGCATCAACGCCGGAACTTATAAATCTCCACATCTTAAACTTCTCAACCCGTCCAAAGAGGCCATGACCACCTTTGAAATGACCGGTATCGATATGTATATCGGTATTTACACCGACCTGAAAAAAGCCATTTCCTCCTTCTAACCTAACACACCGGACCACAAAGAGCATCCGATGATGCTCTTTGTTAATCAATTTAACTGCATGGTAGAATCACGCAGTGACGGATCTGTTCGATCTTGCCATGCAGGAACGCATGAAGAGCGAAGCTCCCCTTGCAGCGCGCATGCGTCCGCGCACATTGGGCGAATATATTGGGCAGGAACACATCGTAGGCCCTGGCAAACTGCTTCGAAGAGCAATCGAAGCGGACCGAATGTTCTCATCCATTATTTTGTGGGGACCGCCTGGAACCGGTAAGACCACTTTAGCACAAGTCATCGCCAACACGACCAAAAGCCACTTTGTCACTATTTCAGCCATCCTCGCCGGCAAAGCCGACCTGCGAGTCATCCTGGATGAGGCGCTTGAAAGCAGACGACTCCACAACCAACGCACGATCTTATTTGTGGATGAAGTCCATCGTTGGAATAAAGCCCAACAGGATGCACTTCTGCCTCACGTAGAAACCGGTGCCATCACCCTTATCGGGGCGACCACTGAAAACCCATACTTCGAAGTTATCAAAGCGCTCATCTCCCGCTCCCGGGTATTTCAACTCCGAAATTTAAATAAAGATGAGACCGGCATCCTAATCGACCGTGCCCTGGCTGACAAAGAACGCGGATATGGAGCCAAACTCATCGTTCTCGACCCTGAGGCACGCGCTCATCTAATCGAGGTTGCGAGCGGCGATGCACGAAATGCGCTCAACGCCCTGGAATTGGCTGTGGAGTCCACCGCACCCAGCCCGGACGAGTACATTCACATCACTCTGGATGTAGCACAGGAGTCCATTCAACGTCGAGCGGTGCTATATGATAAAGACGGTGATGCACATTACGATACAATCAGCGCCTTCATCAAGTCGGTCCGTGGTTCCGATCCGGACGCAGCCTTATACTGGCTCGCAAAGATGCTTTATGCCGGAGAAGATCCTCGTTTCATCCTGCGCCGGTTAATCATCCTGGCAGGTGAAGATATCGGCCTTGGGGACCCGATGGGTATTGTCGTGGCAGCCTCAGCCGCTCAGGCTTTTGATTACATCGGCCTGCCGGAAGGCGTATATCCGATGGTCGAAGCAACTTTATATCTCGCCACCGCGCCCAAGTCAAACAGCGCAGGAGCATATTTCAAGGCAATGCAGAAACTGGAAGAAGAGGGCCAGGTCTCTGTTCCGCGACATCTTATGGACGATAACCGCGATGCGGAAGCCATGGGGCACGGAAAAGGATATATCTACCCTCACGAACAGGATGGACACTTTGTCCCTCAACAATACCTTCCCAAGCGACTGCTGGGCACATATTTTTACCAGCCTTCACAGGAAGGCTATGAGGCACAAGTCGTCGCCAGGTTGGAGCGATGGCGTGAAGCCCAGCGAAAAGCGTTGGGCGTTACCGAAGTCAACAATTTGCCGGATTTGAGCGAAGAGAAGATCCAAGAGATGAAACGGAAAATTAAATAACATGCCTCTCATGCTCCTCATCCGACACGGCGAAAATGATTACAGCAAGAAAGGCCGTTTTGCAGGACGCCTACCGGGTATACACCTAAATGACCGCGGCAAACACCAGGCAGAAGAATTGGGGAAAGCGCTATCAGAAACCCCTCTTAGAGCCATTTATTCCAGTCCGCTCGAGCGCGCTGTGGAAACCGCCGAACCCATCGCACAGGTACGGGGTTTGAAAATCATCCAAGAACCGGGACTGCTTGAATCAGACATAGGTAAGTGGCAGGGGCAATCCATCCGAAGATTGGCGATCACAAAATATTGGAGAATTATTCAGCAAGCACCATCCCGGGCTGGACATCCAGACGGAGAAACCTTTCTGCAAACCCAAACCCGGATCACGACGACATTGGATACAATTTGCAGGAACTATAAACCGCGCGATATCATCGCCTGCGTTTTTCACGCGGATCCCATAAAGCTGGCGGTAGCGCACTATTTGGGCCTGCCCCTCGATCACTTTCAGCGGCTGGCTTGTGATACTGCCTCGGTGACCATGATGGCACTCGGGGATTCCTTCGCACAGCTGATCTGGCTAAACCGCCGCCCGCCATTTGAATTGAAAGATCCTAAAAAGAAAAAATAGACATCACCCGGAATCATTACGAACTGCTTATCCATCTGAAACGTTTTAATTAAAGTTAATGATGCGGTTCCAACAAATCGAGTGTGTTCCCATAGAGGTCCCTAGCCAAGGCTTCGAGACCGTAAGGTCTGTCTTCGGGTGGCTGCTCAAATTGGACACCACGCTCACGCAACACTTGATAAGTCCCCCGACAGTCATCTACCAGTAAAACCATTGTCGGGTTTTTACCAACCAGAGCTGCAAGTTCATCGCGTGCCTTACCTTCGAACCAGTCCAAAGGTTGAAGAACAATTTCCAAGTCGTGATCATTCTTTGGTGCGATCGTCAGCCAGCGAGTCTTTTCACCCATGGGCTGATCAGCCCGCTTCTCGAAACCCAGTTTCTCGACGTAAAACCGGAACGCCTCTTCTTGATAACGGACGACAAGGGTAATGCGAAGGACCTTAGTTATCATCATGCCTCCCGATCAGGAAGTGGGCATACCCGTATAGAGTGCAATCGAGTTACCTGTGGGGTCTTTGAACACACCAAACCAACCGTTACCTGGAATTTCAGATTTTTCTTTGATGATCTTCGCTCCGAGCGACCTGGCTTTCTTCAAGTCGGCATCAATATCGTCACTGTCGATATAGATCAACACATTGTTGACATTGGTCTCTTCACTGAGCGGATTGAAGCCTCCGCCGGGACCTTCGGCCGGTTCCCACATTGAATAATTTGCCTCCGGCATAGGTGTGACCTTCCAGCCAAAGAGCTTCTGATAAAACTCTCCGGATTCTGCAAAGTTTCGGGTTGGAATTTCAATGTGAACGACATTTCTTTTGGACATAAACTTCTCCTTTTCCAAGTTGGAACCTAACAGTCATGCGAAAAAAAAACGGTTCGAATGGGACATCTTTCCCGTAAACTACGGGTAACTTAAGATTGAAAAGCAGGAGGTTCGAATGAGGTTCGAATACACCGAAATTGTGAACCACCTGAGAAAACAAGAAGTTATCGAACATTTTAGTCTTCATTCCCTTGACGAATCATTTCCATAAAGTCCAAAGAGGCGAACCTACGGTTGTTCTTGGCGTTTTGATGGATCGAAGAAACGATATCGTGCAAGTAGCGTGCAATCGCCCTTTCGTAGGTAAGCCAATCTTCCGGTGAGGCACTTAATTGTTTTTCGATGCATGTTTTAAGACGAACGCGAGCTAGAGCAAGTTCATGCCGGTTAAGATGTAGCGAAATGGATTCAAGCTTCGCCGTATCATCCATGGCAAGATGTTTTGAATAGAGGCCATGCTTGAGTCGGTTTTGGTTTCCGGGTTGGCCACCGCGGCGGCGACCAGTAGGTGGATGGGACATATTTTTACGAAAAATCAACGGATGATCAGGTCGAAATAGTTATTAGTATTTACTGGTGGTGATACTGCTTCGCATCACCTTTTCCCGTAGCATATAGAAAGCCTGCTACGGGATAAGGAATTCCTAGCAGAAGGAACATCTGCACCTTCGGAAAATGACTTGAAACGGGAAGAACGCCCATTTCAAGTTCATTTTTTTGGGTATTCTTCTAAGGGGCATGAGCAGATAATGTAATTATACAGAACATTTGTTCTAGTGTCAAGAGAGAAAATCCAGACCGTCCTTGCCCTTATGAATTTTTAATGACCGCCCAGGTTCTACCAAATACGGGCGAACTCGAATCACCGGACATATCACCCGAAAGATTAATATGACAATACTACTCCCTAATTTCGACCCTAATATATAATCGTAAGCAGGAAACGCCCTTATGCATTGGCAAATCACCTCCGCCACGCTTATCCTCCTGCTAACCACTTTAATCGTGGCGACAGCTACCTGGCTTATCTGGCGCCGAAGAACTGCATTGGGGGGAAAGGCTCTATTCTGGTTAATGAGCTCTCTTTTCTTCTGGTCACTCACCGGAGCCATGGAGGCAGCGAGTGTTGGATTCGACCAAAAAATATTCTGGTCAAAGCTTTCGTATATCGGCATTGCCCCGAGCGCACCGATCCTATTGATTTTCAGTTTAGTTTTTACAAGGCAGAGGAGTTGGATCACACCACGCCGGATGATGGTTTTTTGGGTAGTCCCAATCCTTACCATTCTCCTGGCTGCTACGAATGAATACCACAGATTAATTTGGAGCAAAATCGTACTTGATACGAGCTTAAACCTTCTAGTCTACAAGCACGGACCTGCGTTCTGGATATACACCATTTATGCATATCTGTGTATCGCTGTTGCGGACTTTTTCCTGATCAAGGAATACCGCCATGCAGAAGATTATTACAAATATCAATTAGCCGCCATCATCGCAAGTACCATTTTCCCCTTTATAGGGAGCATTATCTATTTATTCGGTTTTGATCCCATCCCCGGCCTCGATACCACTATCGTATCCTTTGCGGCAACCGGGATCATCCTCACGGCAGCCATAACGCAGTCGCGTTTCCTCGACCTGATCCCGGTTGCCCATCGAATCCTCATGCAACACATGCAAGACGGCGTGATCGTCATTGACACAAGCAACCGGGTCGTTGAATCAAATCCTTCCGCGGCCTACCTTCTCGATAAATTGGCCCTGCCATCAGGAGAAGACGTCTTTACAACCTTTAAACAATGGCCGGCATTAGTCTCGGTCCTTGCAGAAAAACCAAAGCTACCGGCGGAGATTTTTTTAGCAGGCAGCTTTGCCCGATATCTGGATATCCGGATCACAGCGATTACAAACCTTCTGAGCAATAAAAATGATGGATACCTGGTTGTCTTGCGCGACATCACAGATCGCAGGCGAGCCGAGTCCGCGGCGGAAGCCAAAAGCCATGAGCTGGAACGCATGTCCATCACGGATGACCTGACCGGCTTAAATAACCGACGCCAAGCCAATAAATTCCTTGAATATGAATTCCAATTTTGTGAACGGTACGGTCATCCCCTGTCCGTCGCCCTGCTTGATATAGACGACTTTAAACTTATTAACGATCGCTTTGGTCACCCAGCCGGGGATAATGCGTTGTGTTCCGTTGCCGACGTATTGCGAAACCAAATCCGCGTCACGGATCTTGCCGCCCGGATGGGTGGAGATGAATTCCTGATGGTTATGCTTAACACAAGCCTGGAAATTGCCTGGCCCGTCATCGAACGTATTCGGAAGACGATTCAAAACGAATTGTTTACTCCAAACCAAACCCATATTTCAATCAGCGCTGGATTAACCAGCTGGTGCAAAGGGGATACAACTGAAGTAGCTCTGGAGCGCGTCGATCGACTACTCTATCAAGCGAAAAAACAGGGAAAAAATCGCAGCATCAAAGACAGTTAGTGCATCAGGTTAGCTGCTGATGGTGATACTATAAGTGAGACCGCTTCGCGTGGTGGTAATTCTGCTGCGCGTCACACCTTTATCCTCTACCGGGCCCTGTGATGCGCGGCCTTCTGGGTGGAAGCTACCAAGTATTGGATGCGAACGAACAGCGTCCCTTCGAAAATTCAAAACCTGTGCAAAGGAGCAAAGCAAGGAACCGATTCGCGCCTTGCACTTTCCGATTCCTAAAGCTATACTCACCTCACCTTGATTTTCTCCCAAGGACTTTATACAAGATTTTCCAAAGACAGTGCAAATTTCACAGATCAAATTGAACCAAACCATTAATCGCCGTTCATAATGGATAGGTCGCATATGATTCATCATCCCATGTAATACTAAATCTCAGGAGCATAAATGGAATTTGAAACTCTTGCAGTTCATGCAG
>JBGQIO010000165.1:0-8237 GCA_041498515.1 Anaerolineae bacterium | reverse complement strand
ATCGTTGAACAGGATCTTGAAAACCCCGAAAAACCCCTTCGACTCACAGAGCTCTATCCGGGTCACGTGGATGAATACTCGCCGCTCTGGGGCATCGCCGTGGATATCGGCACAACCACTGTAACATTATGGCTGGTGGATTTAATCAGCGGGCTGGTCAAGGCACAGGTCGCAGAATACAACGGGCAGATCGCGCGCGGGGAAGACGTCATTTCGCGCATTATTTTTGCAGATAAGGATGGCGGGGGCCAGGAAATGCGCCATCGTGTGCTGGACACGATCAACGAATTGCTCGAGACCGCCTGCAAGCGCGTCAAAACCAGGCCTGGAGAAGTGGTCAAAGCAACGATCTCCGGCAATAGTACGATGATGCACTTGCTACTAGGTATCCCGGCCTCGAGCATTCGACTCTCACCGTTCATTACCGCCGTCAACCATCCGCCTTTGATTGCGGCGCGCGAAGTGGGCCTCAACATCCATCCCGAAGGCAGTGTGGACTGCCTGCCCGGTGTGGCGAGCTACGTCGGCGCGGATATTACGGCAGGCGTGTTATCGTCCGGTTTGGATAATGCGGAGAGCGTGACCTTATTCCTGGACGTCGGAACAAATGGCGAGACGGTTTTAGGCAACCGGGATTGGCTGGTTACCTGCGCGTGTTCTGCCGGTCCGGCCTTTGAAGGCGCGGGAGTGGTCAATGGCATGCGGGCTACCACGGGCGCCATCGAAGAGGTGTGGATCAATACCAACACACTTGAACCGACCTATCGCGTGATCGGCGGTGGTAAACCGAAGGGTCTATGCGGATCGGGATTGATCGCATTGCTCTCGGAGTTGTTCTTAACCGGATTGCTTGACAAGGCAGGTAATATCAATTTGACGGCGAGCACTTCGCGGGTCCGGGAGGGAACACATGGAGGTGAGTATGTCATCGCCTGGGGTACGGAGACGGAGCGAGGTCAGGATATCGCCATCTCCCGCGTTGACATTGATAACCTGTTGCGTGCGAAAGCCGCGATCTATGCCGGCTTCAGTGTGCTGGCGGAGAATGTCGGCATCCCACTTGAAACGACGGATAAGGTTTTGATCGGCGGCTCGTTTGGAAAGTATATTAACGTAGAGAAGGCAGTGCAGATCGGGTTGTTGCCTGATATGGACTGGTCGCGCTTTGAGTTCCTTGGCAATACCTCGGTACGCGGCGCGTACTATGCGTTGCTCGATTGGCGCAAGCGCCAGCGTGTCACCGAGATTGCAAAGCGCATGACGTATGTGGAACTTTCGTCAGATAACAGTTTTTATGAAGCGTTCACGTCTGCGCTGTTTTTGCCGCACACGGACTTAAGCAAGTTTCCGAGTGTGGTGGAGGCGTTGCAAAAAACGTAAACCTGACTTGTCATTGTGAGCGGAGGTCGAGTAGGCGATATTCCTCCAGCGCATCGGGATAAGGCGAGGCAACAACATAAAGAGGAGGCAGTATGTATATCATCGGGGAGAACATTCACATCATTTCGGAAAAGGTCAAGGAGGCGCTGGCCGCGAAAGACCGCGAGTTCTTCATGGATCTGGCCGTCAAGCAGGTGGAGGCGGGGGCGAAAGCGGTTGACCTCAACCTTGGCCCCCGCAAGAAGGATTGGGCGGAGGTCTTCCCCTGGATCGTTGCGGCCGTCGAATCGGTGGTGGATGTGCCGCTCTCGATTGACACGACCAACGTGGACGGCATGGAAGCCGCGCTCAAAACGATCAAGAAAAACCAACCCATCTTGAATTCAACCTCGGCAGAACCGGAGCGGTTGGAGAAAGTGCCGCTGTTGGCGAAGAAGTACAACGCCAAAGTCATCGCATTGACAATGAGGACCGAGGGCATTCCCGTCGAGGCCGAGGCGCGTGTCAACATCGCCGTGGAGAAGTTGATCCCGCGCATGATGGAGATCGATTTTCCGATGGAGAACCTCATCATTGATCCGCTCGTCTTGACTGTCAGCGGATGCCAGCAATATTGCCCGCATCTCATTGAAACGGTCCGCACATTGCAGTATGCCTGGGACCCCGCGCCCCATATCTCGGTGGGATTATCCAACGTTTCGAATGCGGTGCCGAATGAGGGTCGCCCGCTCATTAACCGCGTCTATTGCGCCATGCTGATGGGCGTTGGCTTGCAGATGATGATCGCCAATCCGTTCGACAAAGAACAGAACGATGTCATCCGTTGGATCGAAGCTAAGGATACATCCACGCCTCTGGCGCGTGTTTACAACAAGATCGCGGAGCGGACGGCCGCCGGCGAAGAGCCGCAGATGGATGACTTCGACATGTCCATACCCGACCAGGCCGCAATCTGGAAGACGACGCAGATTCTGCTCAACAAAGTGATCTACGCAGATGCGTATTTGAATAACTAACCATCAATCTCATCCCATCTCCCAACCCCTCGACTTCGTTCAAGGCAACTGGGAGAGGGAAGATAAGGAGGCAGAATGCCCGGATTTACACCTGGTCGCCGTTGGCAACCACCCTTTTATCCTTTCAAGCGTGAGTCATTAGGCAATCGCGTTCTGGAAGCTGTAGAACTTTCCGTCAAAGGTCCGCTCTTTGGATGCCGCATGTGCGGAAACTGCCTATTGCAGGAGACGGCTTTCATCTGCTCCATGGAATGTCCTAAGGGCGCGCGCAACGGTCCTTGTGGAGGCTCGACCGAAGAGCATTGCTACGTGGATGAAACGCGCCCCTGCATCTGGTATCAAATCTACGATCGCGCCTTTAAGTGGAACCGCCAGGAAATGCTGCTGGAGGTTCTGCCGCCTCTCGATTGGGACAAAATCGGCGGAGAGACCTGGGGCGATGTCGTTCATCAAGTACAAAAGGTCGGTACCGGAAAAGTTCTATCTGGTTTGGTGTCGGCTGATCCTAAACTGCGGGCGACGACCTGGGATTCCGTGTTTCGTCCCGTCCGCCAGCCTGAATGGTGGCAAGGCGACAGCCAGTATCATGCGCCGAAATATAAAGAACCGGTCTCTGAACTGGAGCGGCGTTTGAAGGCTGGCGAGTTCGCCGTGACTGCCGAGGTAGCGCCGCCGGTCTCATGCAAGACCGACAAGATGTGCAAGCATATCGAGACGATCAAGCCATACGTCGCCGCCATTAATTTCACCGACAACCCCTCGGCTACGCCGCGTACCGCCTCCTGGGCGTGCTCGAAGATGGCTATCGATCGCGGCGCGGAACCTGTGATGCAGATCGCAGCACGCGACCGCACGCGGGTCGGCTTTCAATCAGAGGTCATGGGCGCGTCCGATCTGGGAATACGGAATATCCTTTGCATTTCGGGCGACAGCATGAAGATGGCTCCGCCGCCGCGCGGCCGCATGGATGTAATCGACATCGACGCCGTACAAATGCTCTGGATCCTGCGCCGGATGCGCGATGAAGGCAGATATCTGGATGGACGTGAGATCAAAACGCCGCCAAAATATTTCCTGGGCGCGGCCGCTTCTCCGTTTGCCTCGGAGCCCAAATTCCAGGCCTTGCGTGAACATAAGAAGATCAATGCGGGCGCGCAGTTCTTCCAGACCAATCTGGTCTATGATGCCGACCATATGGAAACCTGGCTGAATGAGCTCGCCAAACGGAACATTCTTGACAAGGTCTATATTCTGATCGGCATCACACCGCTCAAGACCTTCAAGATGGCCAAGTATATGAACGACGAAGTGCCGGGTGTCATCGTCCCAGAATCCCTGATGAAACGCATGGGAGCCGCCGAAGCGGCTGGCAACGGACAGGAAGAGGGCGTACAGATCGCGCTCGAACTGATCGAAAAGATCAGGAAGTTCGAAGGCCAGGGAGTTAACGGCCTGCATATTATGGCCGTTGGCTGGGAAGAGATCGTGCCGCGCATCGTCACGGATGCCGGGGTCCTGCCAAAGGGATTTGTTCCGCCGGAGTCGAAGGGAAAAGAGGAGAGACTCGTTACGCCGGCTTAGGATCTGGGAGGGTCCCGCCGCCGGCCTGGGAAGGGATAATCTATGTTGCCTGAACAAATTAAGAATTTCCGCGAGATGGTCACGCTCAAAGATGGCGCATACATCCTGCTGCGTCCACTGGTCCCTGATGATGAACAGCGGCTCATGGAATTCTATTCCGCTGTCAGTGATGAAGATTTGCGCTATTTCCGTCACTATGTTAAAGATCCGTCCGTCATCCGGGAATGGTGCGAGCAGGTCGATTACAGCAAAGTGCTGCCCATCCTGGCCCTGGCCAAGGACCGCGTGGTCGGCAGTGCTTCATTGCATTTCTGCGACGGGCCCAAGCGCCACATCGCAGAAGTCCGTCTGTTTATGGCCAAGGATTACCGCAAGCGCGGCCTGGGAATGAAGATGGTGCGCATCCTGATAGACCTGGCTCGCAAACAAGGGCTGGGTGTCCTGATGGCCGAGATCGTCGCCGACGAGACAAAGTTCATCAAAGCCTTCGAAACGCTGGGCTTCAAATCGCAGGCCAAGTTGGACGATTACTTCCTGTTCCCCGATGGCGACTCACGCGACGTCGTCCTGATGACGATGTCGTTACGCCAGAAGACAGACGAGTTCTAGTTGTGTCGCTGCGCAGCCTTGTCAAGAAGGCCACCGGGCAGGACGTTTACACCTATCATGCCTGTTTCGATTGCGATATCCAGATCCCGGACGAAATGGATATACCGCTGGGCAGCCTGATTCAACTGGTGTTGCAGGACGATGAAGAAGCGCTTCGCACACGGACGCTCTGGTCGGATGCCGTTTTGGAAGCATCACGCGGCGCCTGTAAGCGCGGCCTTAACTTGTATCCCGTTATACTCGCCCTACGTAATGAATCGATACGCAGGGCTGGATAACAAGAAAGAAGGAAACTATGAATGTTGATGAGCTGTTAGCAAAGGCTAAGAAACCCTCCGCAGACGCAATGAAGCTTCATCCATTCTACCGGGGGAAGATCGAGACTGCTCTCAAATGCACGGTCCACAGTTTCAATGACTTTGCCATCTGGTATACACCCGGCGTAGCCGCACCCTGTAAGGCGATCCAAGCCAACCCGGAGTTGGTATACGAATACACCAACAAGTGGAACACGGTCATCGTTGTCAGCGACGGAACGCGCGTGTTGGGTCTCGGCGATATCGGTCCCAAGGCTGGCCTGCCGGTCATGGAAGGCAAAGCCTTGCTTTACAAGTACCTGGGTGGTGTGGATGGTATTCCGATCATGCTCGATACCAAAGACCCGGACGCCATCATCAATACCGTGTTGATGCTCCAGCCCGGCTTCGGTGGGGTAAACCTGGAAGATATCGCCCAGCCCAAGTGCTTCTACGTTTTGGATACCTTGCGCGAAAAAGCGGATATCCCGATTTGGCACGACGATCAGCAAGGCACGGCGACTGTTACTCTGGCTGGTCTGATCAATGCCCTCAAAGTTGTGGGTAAGAAGATGAGCGAAGTGAAGATCGCCTTCATCGGCTCGGGCGCGTCCAACGTTGCCTGTTCGAGACTGATCTTCGGCTGGGGCGCAGATCCATCAAAGTGCTTCGTGGTTGACAGCAAGGGCATCCTCGGCAGGCACCGCAAGGACTTGGAGATGCGCAAAGCCGAGTATAAAGACAAATGGAAACTATGCCAGATCACGAACGCCGAAGCCCGCGAAGGCGATATTCCGGTTGCAATGAAAGGCGCCGATGTAGTGATCGCTCTTTCCAAGTCCGGACCGGGGGTCCTTTTGCCGGAATGGGTTAAGAGCATGGCAAAAGACGGCATCCTATTCGCATGTGCCAACCCGGTGCCGGAGATCTGGCCGTGGGAGGCGAAAGAGGCGGGCGCGGCTGTCGTCGCGACCGGCCGTTCAGATTTCCCGAACCAGGTCAATAACTCGCTCGGTTTTCCGGGCATTTTCCGCGGCACGCTGGATGTCCGCGCCCGAACGATTACCGATGATATGTGTTTTGCGGCCGCGCAGGCCCTGGCCAATCATGTCGGCGACAAATTGGATACGGATCATATCCTGCCGGACATGGACGACTGGGAAGTGTTCCCGCGCGAGGCGGCGGCAGTCGCCATGAAAGCGCAGGAGCAGGATCTGGCATCTATTCCTACAACGTACGAAGATGAGCTCGAAAATGCCAAGCGTATCATCAAACGCTCGCGCGACCTGACCAAAATGATGATGGAGAAGAACTTCATTCCCGAACCTCCACCAGACAATGGCGAACACGACATTGATTTAGAAACGATCAGGTCCGCATACTGATGCGAAAAGGAGAGACCTATGTATGACCTCATTATCATCGGCGGTGGGCCGGCGGGTTTGACGGCTGCCGTTTACGCCATTCGTAAACGTCTCAACGTCCTGCTACTGACCAAAGACCTGGGCGGCAAGACCAATTTCAGGCTGGCCCTACCTTGGATCCAGGAATATCAGGTCATTCGCGGGTTGGAGATCGTCAACAAGTTTCGCAGTGAATTGGAATATCTGGACTTTGCGCGTCATATGGAAGCAGTGGATAAGGTCGACCGAAAGAATGGTGAATTTGTTGTAACGACGAAAGGCGGCGCCGACCTGGAAGCCCGGGCGATCATTATTGCCACGGGTGCAAAGCAGGTCCGCATGGGCGTACCGGGCGAAAAGGAATTTACCATGAAGGGCCTGTGTTATTCAGCACTCAGCTATGCACCCCTCTTCATTGACAAAACGACCATCGTGGTCGGTGACGATGATCTAGCCTTGCGTTCAGCCGGCGAGCTTTCCACGGTCGCCAAGCATGTCTATATGGTATGCAATTGCGACAAAATGTTCACAACCGCGCTCGGACAGAAGTTGAAAGCCGCAGAGAATGTCACCATCCTGAAAGACTTTGAAGTCGTCGAGGTCAAAGGCGATGAGTACGCTCGGGCGTTGGCTCTCAAGGATTCCGCTGGAAAGATAAATGAATATGAAGCGGACGCCATGTTCGTCGAGAAAGCCCTGATCCCAAACTCTGAGATCGTGAAGAACCTGGTCGAGCTGGATGGACGCGGCCAGATCATCGTGGATAATGCCAACTGCACGAACGTGCCGGGCGTCTTCGCTGCCGGCGACGTGACCAATAACTTCCACGAGCAGGTTCTGATCGCGGTTGGTGAGGGAGCGAAAGCTGCGCTGAGTGCTTATGAGTACTTGCTGCCCATGCTTTAGTGATATATCGGGCAGGCAGCTCATTACGATCCAGCGCCACATTCAAGGTCGGCAGAAGAATAATGATCGATGGGTTCGCCACGACTGGCTCCTCTCAAATATTGTGGCAGGGAGGTCCTGGAATAGATAGTTTTCATGTTACATCGTCGATCCGGGCGTAATTAACGATCTGCTGTGTCTCGTTTTGTGTTCTCCTCTCTGAGCCGTCGCCCGGATAGACCATTTCCGATAAAGCCTGATTGGTCCGATTCGTCTTAAGGAAAACGAGGAGGAAGGATGTCTGAACAAAATGCCTATCTTGTTGCAGTGATCGGCGCCGGGCCGGCCGGCCTTTTTGCCGCGCGCGAGCTTGCCGCACAGGGTGGACGCGTTGTTATTTTAAACCGCGATATCAAGCCGGGCGGCCTTGCAGAATATGGCGTTTATCCTGATAAACATATAATGAAGGAAGGTTTTCGGAAGCAATTTCGACAAGTATTGGCCAATGAAAATATCACTTATTACGGTAATGTAAAGGTTGGTGAACAGGCTGATCTCACACTGGAAGATTTAAGAAAGCTTGGTTTTCAAGCCATCCTTGTCACGGTGGGTGCGCAGGGTACAAAGTCGCTGGGTTTGCCCGGAGAAGGGCTTAAGGGGGTGCATCACGCCAAGAATGTCGTTTATACATATAACAAGCTCCCGCCTTTCAGTCGGAGAAAAACCTGCAATACCAGACGGTGCGCAATCATCGGCGCCGGGAACGTCATGCTGGATATTGTCTATTACCTCATCCACGTAGTACATGCAGAGGAGGCTATAGCGGTCGTAAGGCGGGGACCTGCTGAGGTTAACTTCTCCAAAGAAGAAATGAAACGCGTCATAGCCAATTTGGACCTGGCTGCTTTTGAGTCCGAAATGGCTCGCATCCTCCCCAGCTTGCAGGCGATCCACCAGGACCCGGAGGTGGGGCGGCACAAAGTGCTCGATGCGCTTGCCAGGGCTGAGCCAAAATACGGTGAGACACCTTTTCGCTTCAGGTTTCTCTCCTCGCCGGTTGCAATCCT
>JBGQIO010000164.1:0-8257 GCA_041498515.1 Anaerolineae bacterium | reverse complement strand
CTTTGCCGTTCTCAAAGATCTGGAAGCTGAAGCGATCATGCCCGTGGAAAGAGATCAGCGTTCCATAAATGGTCTTGATGCGGAGCTTATCGCGCTCCCTATCGCCGGTCGAACGTAGCATGACGGTGATCTGCTGTGGTGGATGGTCCTTGTTATTTTCTTCCTGAGCGACGGGGATATAAAGGGACGGCATGCTGGGTGCTTCGACCGGGGTCGGTTCGACTGGCTGGACGGTCAGCTCTGCACTTAAACCGACCATCGGACCCGGCTCTTCAACTTCTGATTCCAGCTCACCATTGTTCCCGCTCCCGGTGGGATAGAGGTTCGGGGTAATGTCCGTTGATTTATCCTCCGTTTTTGGTTCCGAAAGTGCCTCAGGGCGCGCCTCTGGGCGCGCGGCGATCTGCGCAGCATCAAACGACGGCTGCCACTCTGCGTCCCAGCCAACTGGAAAATTATCGGGTGGAGGCGGCAGGTTTGCGATATTAAAAGATCCTGCAGCGGCCTCTCCCGCAAGGGAGGCAGCTTGTCGCGGAGCATAGGTCGCCGGACGTTCAGCGGTTTGCTTTGCAAGGATAGCTGCAGGCTTTATAACTTGTTGTGGTTTTGAGGTTTGTGCCGGCGCTTGTTTGGAGGGGGGTGGCGTCGGAAGGGGTGCAGCGGCAGCACTCAATGGTTCCATTATCTTGATCTCGGTCCTGATATTATCCACAAGGATTTTGGGCGGCGTATTGCTTGTGTCCACCTTACCCTCGACGATGATGATCCGGCCGTTGGTCAGCTCCTCGCGGTACTTCTCCCAGGTGCGGGGGAAGAGCACGAGTTCAATATTGCCTTGGATGTCTTCGATGGTAGCAAAGCCCATGGGCTTCCCGGCTTTGGTCACGTATGGACGGACCAGGTTTATCAGGCCGGCCACACGGACTTTCTCTTCGTTCTGTGCTTCTTCGAGCTGGCCCGAAAAATGGCTGACGATCTGGGTAAAGGTCTGCTGGTACGGTGTAAGAGGGTGGTCCGAGATGTATAACCCGATCAACTCACGCTCCCAATTGAGCATCTCGCGCTTGTCTACATTATTGACATCCGGCAGCGTGATGGTTTCGGTGACGCCGGTAGCCGCGCCGAAGAGACTGAGCTGCCCGGCTTCGGCTGCACGGGCATGATTGCTGCTGATGGCAATGACGCGGTCCAGCGATGCCAGAAGAGCCACGCGGTTGCCGAAGGCGTCCAAGGCACCGACCTTGATCAGGCATTCCAGGCCGCGCTTGCCAAGTGCGCGCAAGTCAACACGGCGGGCAAAATCATTGAGGTCTTTGAACGCCCCACTCTTCTTCCGTTCATCCAGCACGAGTTCCACAGCGCTCTTGCCGAGGTTTTTGATGGCGCCCAACCCAAAGCGGATGGAAGGATTGCTATCGATACCTTCGATCTCGAAGTCCCAGCTTGAGGCGTTGATCTCCGGCGGAAGAACGGGCACGCCCATCGTGCGTGCGTCGGCCACATACAGCGCCACCTTTTCGGCGATGTTCGCCGAGGCGGACAATAGCGCGGCCATATATTCGGCTGTGTAGTGTACTTTCAAATAAGCCGTTTGCACGGCGATCACGCCGTAATCGGCGGCATGACTTTTATTGAAGCCGTAGCGCGCGAACTCTTCCCAGTCTTCGTAAATGGCTTCGGCGGTTTCCTTCGTCATCCCCCTTGCAACGGCGCCTTTGACGAATTTTGCCCGGAACTTTTCGATCTGGTCCTTCTTTTTCTTGGAAATGGCCTTGCGCAGTTCGTCGGACTCGGAGGGCGAAAAGCCTCCCAGCTCCACCGCCGCGCGCATCACTTGTTCCTGATAAACCGGGATGCCGTAGGTTGAGTCGAAAATGGGTGCCATGGCCGGATGGCGATATTCAACCGGGGCTTCGCCGTGCATTCGTGCGATGTAATCCGGGATGAAGGCCATCGGGCCGGGACGATAGAGCGCCACCATCGCAACGATGTGGTCGAGCTTCTGCGGCTTCATCTGGATGAGGTAACGCGTCATACCGCCGCCCTCCACCTGGAAGACGCCGGCGGTCTGGCCGTTTCCCAGCAGTTCGAATGCCTTGGGATCATCGAGGGGAATGTTGTTAAGGTCCAGTTTGACGCCGTGCCGCTGCTCGATGGTCTTGCAGGCTCGTTCCATCACAGTGAGCGTGATCAAGCCGAGGAAATCCACCTTGAGCATGCCAAGAGAATCGAGGATGCCCATTTCGAACTGCGTGACGGTCTTGATCGCCGTTTCCTCCGAGTTGGAGGTCGGGCGGTGCAGAGGCAGGTACTCGAGAAGCGGTTTATCCGAAATGACCACACCCGCGGCATGCGTACCCGCGTTGCGGATCGTGCCTTCCATCTTGGCGGCAACATCGATCAACTCGTGCAGGTGTGGCTGGCTGTTGTAGATCTCTTTGAATTCATGGATTTCCAGCGCATCCTGCATGGTCGTCCCATGTCCGGGGACGAACGGCACGAGCTTTGCCACACGGTCCACTTCATTCAATGGGATGTCCATCACACGGCCCACATCGCGCAGGGCGGCTTTGGTCCCCATAGTGCCGAAGGTGATAATCTGCGCGACCCTGTCGCTCCCGTATTTGGTTGTGCAATACTTCAGCACCTCTTCCCGCCGGTTGTCCTGAAAGTCCAGGTCGATATCGGGCATCGAGACGCGTCCCGGGTTCAGGAAGCGTTCGAACAGCAGGTCGTGCTGCAATGGATCGACCAGCGTGATCTCCAATACGTAGGCGACGATGGAGCCGGCTGCGGAACCGCGTGCGTTATACCAGATGCCCTTTTCGCGTGCGTGTTCGCATAGGTCCGACACGATCAGGAAGTAGGCATCGAATCCCATCTTCTGGACGATGCCCAGTTCATAATCGAGCCTTTGGCGCACCGCGGGGCTGGCGGCTCGTTCTCCATAACGTTTGCGTGCGCCCTCTTCGCAGCGGTGCCGCAGATAGGTGCTCGCCGTATAGCCCTGTGGGACTGGGAATTCGGGCAGGTGATAGCCTTTGAATGACAGGTCGACGTTGCAGCGTTCGGCAATGAGCAGGGTGTTGCTCAAGGCCTCCGGGACTTCGGCGAACAGCAGGTCCATCTCCTCCGGCGGGCGGAGGTAGTATGAGTCGTCGGTCATGCGCATGCGGTTGGGATCGGTCAGCACCGTTTGCGTTTGGATCGCGAGCAGGATATCCTGCAGGCGTGCATCCTCGGGGTTGATGTAGTGCACGTCATTGGTCGCGACGAATTTCGCGGAATAGCGCGCGCCCATTTCAACCAGCCGGCGGTTCAAGTCCGTGATCTCTTTGATGTTGTGCTGTTGGAGTTCCACAAAGAAACGGTCGGGGCCGAAGACGTCGTAATACCAGTTCATGCGCTTAACGGCTTCTTCGGGTTTTTCATCCAGCAAGGCGCGCGGGATCTCGGCGGACATGCAGCCTGACGTACAGATAAGACCTTCGGAGTGAGCTGCTAGAAAATCGTGGTCGATGCGCGGATAATAATAGAAGCCTTCCAACTGCGCCGCGGAGGCGATCTTCAACAGGTTCTTATAACCGGTCTCGTTCTCTGCGAGCAACAGCAGATGATAAGAGGAACGGTCGAGTTTGGAGTCGCGGTCCTGCATGCCGCGTGTGGCCATGTAGGCTTCCAACCCGATGATCGGCTTGACGCCCGCCTCATTGGCCGCCTTATAAAAATCGATCACCCCGAACATCGTGCCGTGGTCGGTGATGGCAACCGCCGGCATGTCCATTTCTTTCACACGTCTCACCAGCTTCTTGATATTCGAGAAGCCGTCGAGCAGGGAGTATTCGGTATGGACGTGGAGATGTGCAAAGGTCATGGGGGTTTGAACGGATTATAGCACGCATGTTCAAACGAAACCCCTGCGCCAGCCTTAAAAAATCAGCATAATGGTGAGATTTCCAGACGGCTTTTTATTTTTATAGCGTCTTGTCAAATAAACGCATATCGGCTAGCATAGCCTGCATGCCTCGCCAAAGGATGCTCTTTATTGTTATCTTCTTTGCCACGCTCCTGGCAGCTTGTTCTTCGGCAAGCTCGAACCCTACCTCGGTACCGACTACAGTCTCAGCCTCAGCCGGACCGTACGAGGGTGCCTGGTTGGGACAAGGTACAGCCCAGGATGGTCGCACGATTACCGTCAATTTTACGGTGACGAACGGGGCGATTTCATCATTTTCTTATTCCTATCCCAAAGCGGTTAACAGCATCTCGTGCACCGGCATCGACCACGCGATCATTTCAGCCGGATCTCAACCCCGAATCACAAACAATTCATTCTCTCAAACCTTCGGTCCCGACCTGACTGCAGATGGAGCATTTACATCTTCCGGTTCAGCCAGCGGACACATCTCCATCATATGGCAGGGGCGCTATACCAGTGGATGTGATGCAGCTTTGCAGGCGGCCTGGACAGCGACAAAACAAAAGGCCGTCCAGGTCACCACAGCCGCCCCTGTGTCGGTAGCCTGGTGCGGTAAGAACGTCAACTGCCGCAGCCTGATCTTCCAACTCCTGATCTTCGGACTGGTCAATGGCTCGATCTTGGCCCTCAATGCCATCGGTGTGACCGTCATCTACAGCACCGTCCGCACGCTCAACCTGGCGCACGGCGATGTCTTCGCCTTGACTACCGCCTTCGTAACTTCAGGGATCAATATCATCGGGCTCAACCTCGATTGGCCGACCGGCTCGCGCATCCTGGTGTTACTCGGTGTCCTGGCCGGGTCGGTTCTGGTCGGCACGCTGCTCAGCGTGGGAGTGGAAGAACTGGCTTTCCGCCCGTTCCGCGACCGGTCAAAGCTGGCGCCCCTCATTGCTTCGCTTGGCCTCTCCTTCATTCTATATCAGGCCGCCCTGGTCTGGCGTACATATCAGAAATCGTTCATCCGCGGTGAGCACCGTAGCGTGCCCGGCCTGCCCGAAGTGCCGACCGATGGCATTCCGAATTTCCTGCCGAGCACCAATTTGCTGGCGGGTAAGGTTGTTTTACAAGGCTCGGATGTTTTTGTGTGGGTCGCGGCCATCCTGTTCGTGCTGGTCACGACGTATATTCTGCTGGGGACAAAACTCGGCAAGTCCATCCGGGCTGTCGCTCAAAATGAGGAGCTGGCCCAGATGGTAGGCGTGGACCGCGACGGCGCCATCCGCCGCGCATTCGCGCTGGGCGGAGCCCTCGCTGGGGCGGCGGCTTTTGTCTTCGCGCTTTATTATGCGCGTCCCTTCGGCAGAGACGGGGCCGAGAGCGGGCTGATCGCCTTTGCGGCCGCGTTGCTCGGCGGGATCGGCAGCCCGCTCGGTGCTTTGTTGAGCGGACTTACGCTGAGTGTGGTCGGTTCCTTCAGCGATTATTTCCTAACGACACAATGGACGCCTGTGCTTCTGCTCGGCGTACTGACTGCCTTGATCGTTTGGCGGCGAGGCGGCTTTACCGGTGAGACGGTCACCGATGAATCCGCGGCGCGCGACTCGGTCGTCCTCACGGCGCCAGTTCAAAGTCCGCGGACGAGGACCTGGTTGATCGGCTTGTTCCTGGCTCTTGCCGTCCTTCCGCTCGTCACAACCGCCTTCAACTTGAATGTGGAGATCTTACTGCGGGAACTGGGGATCTTTATCCTGCTCACGCTTGGTCTCAACATTTTGCTGGGCCTGGCGGGCGTGCTCGATCTCGGCTATGCCATGAGTTTCGCGCTGGGCGCATATGTCGCAGCCGTGCTGACCCTGCATATCAAGTTGGACTTCATCCTCGTGATGCTGGCCAGCGCGGTGCTGGCCGGACTCTTTGGTCTGCTTAAGGGCAGCGCGGCGACTCGCTTGCGTGGAGATTATCTGGCTGTAGCGACACTGGCGTTGGGGTTGATCACACAGCAGGTGATCGTGAACGGCGGCGATCTTACCGGCAGCTCGAGCGGACTCAGCGCCGTGCCGGCTCCGCACCTCTTCGGGTTTGTGCTGTCAACCCCTTCTGCCGAGTATTATCTCGTCTTTGTCGTGGTGCTGCTGGCGGCCTTCGCCAGCGGACGGCTGATGTCATCCCGCACCGGCCGCGCCTGGCTGGCCGCTTCGGAAGATGAAACCGCCGCCGTATCCCTGGGCGTGAATGCGGGGCGTTATCGTCAGATGGCTTTTGTGCTGTCCTCAGCCCTGGCAGGGATTGCCGGCGCGCTGTATGCCAGCACCTTCAGCTATATCGACCCGGATATCGCTGCCTTTCATATCTCTGCGCTCTTGCTGGCGATGGTCGTCCTGGGCGGGGCAGGCAGTGTGACGGGGGCCATCCTGGGCACTGTGCTGATCTACAGCTATGACAAGGTTCTCGTTTCGCAGTTTTTTGCGCTGATCGCTCTGCTTTGGCCGCGCGGCGTATACATCGGCATGGTGCCCGATATCCGCGGCACGAATTTCTTTAACTTCGGCATCGCCCTATATCTGACGGTCCTGTGGCGTGCGCGTAAGAAGTAGGGAAGTCTGATTCACCGAACGGTCAAAATCCACCTGAACGCGGATAACGCGGATTAGACGGATCGACACGGAAATTCTTTTTTAGAATCCGTGCCCTTCCGCTTTTTCCGTGTGTTCCGTGTACAAAGCCTTCATCCCGGTATGGCGGAGGTCAGGAAACCAGCCAGGTCATCCTTCAGTTTGGACAGCGAGGGGAGATGGATGTACATCATATGTCCCGCTTCGTAATAACCCATGCTGAGATTCTTTCGGAAAGATTCGTGCAGCCCCAAATGGTTGATGGAATATTCCGTCGCAAAGTACGGCGTGCCGAGATCGTAATAGCCGTTGGCTACAAAGACCTTGAGATACGGGTTGTAGGTCATGGCGAAACGCAGCCTTTCCCCGACGTTGACGAATTGGTCTTCGAAATCGGCGTACGACCAGGGGTATACGGACTCGCTGAAGATCTCATAAGATAGGTCGGACTCGAATTTAAGCTCGGCACGGATGTAATCGTAGAAAGCCGCCGTGTACGGACCCGCAGTATTGGTTAGCAGCGGATCGTATTCCGGCTTCTCCGTAACGCCCAGGCGGTCGCGGCCCAGGAAGCGGCTGTCGAGCCGGCCAATGGTCTGGCCACGGTCGCGCAGCAGCTCCTTGAAGAAATGCTGGTCGAGGATGCGCAGGTTGCTTCGGTCAATGAACTCAGCAGAGAGTCCCGTGTAGCGCACCATCTTTTCGATGACCTGCGCGCGTTCGCGCTTCGTGAGCCTATCGCCTTTGCGCAGCGCGTCGGAATATTCACCCAGGGCGAACTTCTCGACTTCCTTGAGCAGGCTCTGCAGCGGTTTGCGGACCTTGAGCTTACCGTGATACCAGGCTGCCGCCGTGTAGGAGGGAAGGTAGAGGGCATACGGCACCTCGTTGTTGAGGGTGAACTCGATCGTAGTGAAATCCAGCACCATGGACACCAGCATGATGCCATTGAGATACAAGCCGTGGCGTTCCTGCAAGTAGCTCGAAAGGCCCGCGGCGCGGGTGGTGCCGTAGGACTCGCCGGTCAGGAACTTGGGAGAGAGCCAGCGTCCGTAGCGGGTGGTATAGAGCCGGATGAAATCGCCGACCGAAGTAATATCTTTCTTGAAGCCGTGCCATTCCTTCGGCTTCTCGCCTTCCACAGGACGGCTGTAGCCGGTGCTGACCGGGTCGATAAAAACCAGGTCGGTTTGATCGAGCAGGGTGTATTCATTATCCGTCAGTTTGAAAGGCGGAGGCGGCAGGCTGCCGTCCTTTTGCAGGACCACCCGGCGCGGTCCAAGCAGGCCGAGGTGCAGCCACACGGACGAGGAGCCGGGCCCGCCATTAAAGGAAAACGTGAGCGGGCGTTTGGAACTGTCTTCAGCCTCGTCCTTGGTGTAGGCGATAAAGAAGATCTCTGCCCGCGGCTTCTCGCCCTCGAACTCTTTGGCCTGGTCGGGATTCTCTTCCTTCATCACGATCGTCCCGGTGACCACGCTGTACTTAAGCTCCTTGCCCTTGATAGTGATGGAATGTTTGGTCTCGACCAGCTTATCAACCGGCTTGGGTTTCTCTTCCTTTTTCTTTTCTTCGGCAGCGTCCGGGGCTTTCTTCGATTCGTCTTTTTCGGTCATGAGGGCTTCTCCTGGGCAATTGTGCGATTAGTGTAACTGAATAAGGGAGATTGGTAAATTAGGAGATTGGGTGATTAGATATCAGGTGATTGGGGATGGGGGAAGTG
>JBGQIO010000163.1:0-8313 GCA_041498515.1 Anaerolineae bacterium | reverse complement strand
CCGAAACAGTCATGCGCGTAGGGTCATTCGGGTCCACACGCACGTCTCCAAGGTCAACAGCCCTGCCGCTAGAATCGAAGACGGAGATGGTGCTCAGGCTGGGTTCAACCGTTTCACTGAAAAAAAGTTCAACCTGAGCCGTGGCTTGCGCCAGGACGGCATTCGCGGCCGGGTTTGAGCGCAGCAAAAGGGCATGTGCAAGGACAGGAGTTACTGCCCATGCACAGTAAAGCAGAAGAACTGTCAATAGGAAAAAATGCCGCTTTCTAATATGCATCTTGGAGTTTGAAGATGGCGGATTTTTTGGTTTCAGCGGTTAACTAGCTTTCCGGTAAGCGAGGAAGGCGAGGATCAAGCCGGATAGCCCTGCTATCAAGCCTATCACCGACAGCCACCCACTCACGCTCATACCCGTGTTCTGTGATTGAGAGGCGGGTGCGCTTGGAAAAGCCAGCGTATCAGCAGGAACAACTTCCTCGGGCTGCACATCGGAACTGATATTTGTACTGTCCAACTGGCCTCGCAACTGCACGGTATACTGCCCGGCTACCAAGGGCAGGATGGGACCGATATATTGGTTGGTGGTGTCTTCACTTAAGGGCTGCAGGCTGAGGGTCTTGGTTTGGCCGCCGTAGCTCACGTCGACAGTCAACTTCGAAATATCGACTACCGAGCTGGTATTTGTAGTGTTCGAAACGTTCACTACAACCGCATTACGCTGACCGACGATCGGGGGCTCATCCACCCAGCCGATTTCCACGTCATAATTCCCGACATGGATGGTCGTATGCGCAGACGCTATCTGATAGCTGAAGAAAATAGCTATCAAAGCGGCAAGAGAGGAAACTATGAGTATTTTTCTGTTCATGATAATCTCCTTCTTTGGCTAAAGAGGATTCTTATTATCGGTCTATGTAATAGTCAGGATGCGCCAAAAGCTTATCACTTCCATCTTAGATTTCGATTAAGGTAGGGACATTGAAAGAATCATTGCTTCCATGGTTGAATGTCAGGGCAGCCAGCTTACCATTCCGGCTAATCCACCTAAATCAGGAATTAAAGTAGTCAACCCGGTCCCATCCGGCTTCATGACAAAAAGACCATTTCCGCTATAACTTGCAATCAACCTGGCGTCGGGAGAGATGCTGGCGAACAGAACCGGTGATCGGATATGGGTCATTTGTTTAGGAACACCGCCGCTAAGCGGCACTGACCACCAATCCGAGGGGACCGTATGGGCTTCTGCCACTTGAATGCCCATCATTTTCTCCAACCAATTCGGTTGATAAGCCGGTGTTGGCGTGGGTGCGCTGAACAGAACCGCCTGACCGTCCGGAGAAAATATCGGAGCATCTATGATGTCTGGAACCTGTGGGCCGGTTAACACTATTTGCCGGGAGTTGCTTCCGTCAGCATTTGCCAAAAAGAGCTTGTTCCTGCCATCGGTAGGATCGCTCGATACATAAACAAGCCGGGATGAATCAGAAGATATTCTTGGCCAAAAGGCATATTCTGCCAGCTTTTCAGGTTGGCCAGTGGGGTAGGCCATTCTAAAGATTTCATAAATAGGGTAAAGCTGTCCCGTAGTTTGAGGTTTAGCACTGGAATGAACGTAGTAAATGTATTTACCATCCGGTGACCATTCTGCCTGAAGATATTGATCGTTGGCCGAGGGCGGGTCGAACAACAACTGAGGGAGCATTGAACCATCCAGAGGCAGAGAATAGAGGGCCTGCTGGCCGGGAACATTGTTACCCGGCGGCGGAGAATAGGACATCACGATCTGTCCGGCGGCCGATGAGGCGGTCATATAATAGATCCAGGCGAGGCCGGTGGTTTGGAACAAAGTGGATATTTGACCAGTAACCAGATCGAGGACCTGGATTTTTAAAACCGGATTGTCCTGCTGGACATTGGCGCTGGTAAAGACCATTTTCCCGGCCAGCTTCAAATTTGCCCATGTGACCGGTATTTGTGTAGTAAGAGGAGGAGAAGGAGACGCAGAGGCTTGCAGCTCAACGGTTCCTGAACCAGGCACCGATGTAGAAATGCTCGGAGAAACAGGATTTGGCTGCGCAGAAGTTGAAGAGATATCCGGTCCGGCCACGTTTACCGAACAACCATAAAGGGTCAGGGAAAAAAGAATAGCTATGGAACGCGCGGTTTTCATGTCAGGCTATTATTGAGGCAAAACCTCTGCTTATGGATCACTGGCATTGAATCACAATTCGTGACACTTTCCCATGGCGCAACCGCCTCTTTCTTGAAAGATAATAAACAGAGGTTATTGCGATGGCAAGCTATGAAGGAAGTCCAGCGCATCCTGCACGGTCGCGATCTTGATCACTTTGATGGTTCTTGCCACGGAAACTGCATCGGCGTAATTATCAACGGGACATAGAAAGTAACGAGCGCCTGTTGCTTCCGCCGCGGGGACTTTTTGCTTCACGCCTCCGATGGGCCCCACCGTCCCATCCAGGTTGATCGTGCCGGTGCCTGCGATTTTTCTTCCCCCGGTTAAGTCTTGCGATGAGAGGGCGTTATAAATCGTCAGGGTGAACATCAAGCCGGCAGACGGACCGCCGCTGATCTTTTGAGTCACAATCGAGACTGGGAAAGGCGGCTTGAAATCAAAACCAGCCGATTCGATCGTGATCCCGATTTTGGGCGTGTCGGAAGGTGAGACTGGAGGGAGCAGCGGCACCGTCAATTTCATCGTGACTTGATCCCGTTCCACTTCCAATTGGACCGGACTGTTTCCCGATTGAGCTCTGACCTTTCCAATCAAATCCTCCGTCGTTTGGATCGGCTCGCCGTTCAAGGCTGTGATCACATCCCCGATCTGCAAAATGCCATTTGCATTACTCTCCGGTAGGATGCTATCTACCCTTACACCTTTGCCGATCATTTCGGTTTGATAACCCGCGAGACGCAAACCCACTGTGATGGCTGTCGCTTCACTGTCATCCAGCATTCGATAGTCTTGCCTGGCTTGTTCCTGCACCGTGGTATTTTTCGGCACGACGATCTCAGGCGCGACAACCATCATCGCTGGGTCAACCTTAGCCAGCATCCATTCGCCGGCGAGGATCGGTGCGTGAGAAAAGACGGTAGTGAGAATAAAGGTACCACTATGAGTGTGGAGATATTGCGCCGGGACATTCACCATCGGTTCGACCGAGAGCGCCACACCGGGCGCATCGAGACCGTTGTTTGTCATTAACGTGGAAGAGAAGGCGCCCAGCATGATCAAAGCGAGCAGGACGCATCCCGCGAGACGCAGCCACTGAAATTTCGTGTTCGACTTGGTGAGGGCTGTTGTATCAACGTCAGAAGCTGGCCGTATCCTCAGACCATCCAACAATAAGATCGCAAGCGCAAAGGTGATAAGCCCCGTCTGTGGACTGAAGCGCGAGTTCTGAAGATATAAAAAGATCCCCCAGCCGGTCAGGACCAGAGCAATGATGAATCCGAAACGTCTGATGAGGGTCGTCACCGATGATGGCGGTGTGATCAAGCCTTGCAGGACGGCTCTGAGGATGCGCCCGCCGTCCATTGGGAAGGCCGGCAAAAGGTTGATGACCAATAACCAGGCATTAAAAACATATATAAAAAGCGTAACGAGGTTGAGAAAGATATTGAGCTGTGCGTTCCATAAAAGATAAGCCAGTCCGCTCAGCAGAATGTTGATTAAAGGCCCGGCACTTGCGATAAGAATCTCTTTCCAGCCGGATGTGGCCGCAGGCCAGCTCTGCGCCGAATCTCCAAAAATAAATATCGCCATCTCATCCGGAGTATTGTTGTGCGTGATCCGCGCCGCGTAGAGATGCGTTAAAGCATGGCAAACAAGGGATACCCCCATCAGAATCAGGATCGTTAAAGTCACGGCCCAATTTTCAACTTGATTCAAGTGCTCGCTGAACAACGGTAAATAGATAGTCGAGATGGCCCATGCACTCACGGGTATGATCGCCAGCCATGTGAATCCAAATTTGATTTTGGGATAACGGTATCCGGTCGGTAGGTTTATTTGATCCATGAATTTATTCTTCTTAACTTTTAAAGGTATTTAAAGCCGGTACGCGAAGCAACCGAATAAACAACCAGAAATATTAATCACCTAACGTGAGACGGGCATGAGAAATTCGAGAATCAGGGATTTATTTTCCGCCTTAAGATCCCCTGGCGCGAGTTAAAGAGGAAAGCCAACACAAAAAATAGTGTAGCCGTTAATACGATGGCAGAACCCGAGACGATGTTGAGATAATAACTGAGATACAGACCGATAATGGATGAAAACGCGCCGAGCGCGGCCGATAGGAACATCATGGATACCAGTCGGCGAGTGATCAAATAGGCTGTGGCTGCCGGGGTGACCAGCATGGCGGCCGCCAGCCCCACGCCTACAGTCTGTAGCGAAACCACAACCGTCAAAGCCAGCAAGACCAGCATGAGGTTCCGTAAGAGCTCTGCCGGCAGACGCATGGTCGCGGCGAGAACAGGGTCGAAGGAAATAACGAGGAAGGGTTTGTAGAGCAGGACCACCGTGAGCAGGATCAGCAGCCCCAGACCGGCAGTGAGCCACAGGTCGGTGGAAGAGACGCCAAGCACATTCCCAAAAAGTATGTGGCTCAAGTCGACCGCGTAGGTCTTGATCGAGCTGATCAGGGCTACGCCCAACGAAAGCGCGGCCGCGAACAAAATACCAATGGCCGTATCCTCTTTGACCGTCCCCTGTCGCGAAAAAAGCCCGATGATCAAAGCGATCAGGATTGCCGCCACGAGAGCGCCGACCACTAAGCTGCCGTGCAGAAGATAAGCGATCGCAATGCCCGGCAGAATGGCATGGGCCAGCGCATCGCCCAAAAAGGCCATCCCGCGCAGGACGACATAGGTACCCATGACCGCACACAGGATGCCGACGATCACAGACGCGAGCATGCCGCGCTGCATGAATTCATAAGCGAAGGGTTGTAAAACCCAATCCATATTAATTATTCCACCGGCGGGCAGCAGTCATCCACCACGGCGGTCCCATCCGGCAGGATCAGGAGTTGGCGGCCAAAAGCCATTGAAAGGTTTTCCTGTTTGAGCACCTCGCCCGGTTCCCCAAACGCGATCAAATGATGATTCAAGAGCAGCATCAAGTCGAACTTGGTGGCGGCTAAATTCAGATCGTGCGTCGAGATCATGGCGGTGACCTCGGCTTCACGTAAATCGTCGAGGAGCTTCAGCGTGGCTTCCTGTGTGATCATGTCCACACCCGTGAAAGGCTCATCCATCAAGAGGATGTGAGGCTCTTGCGCCAGGGCGCGAGCCAGGAAGACGCGCTGTTGCTGCCCGCCGGAGAGATCGCTGATGGAATATTTGGAAAAACTTCCAATACCCATCTGTGCCAGGCTTTTATCAACCACCTGCTTATCAGTCGGTGAAGTTCGATTAAACCAGCCTTGATGATCATAACGTCCCATCATGACCACATCCCTGACAGTGACCGGGAAACGCCAGTCGACTTCTTCGCGTTGGGGCACATAAGCGACGCAATCTTTATGGGCATTGAGGGGCAGGCCATGAATGAAGATCCGACCTGCCTGCAAAGGCAAGAGTCCGACTAACGCCTTGAACAACGTGGACTTTCCGGCGCCGTTCGGCCCTACAACAGCCACCCGAGCACCGTGCGGCACGTTGAACGTCAGGTCATTAAGAACGATTTTATCGCCGTAACCGACGCTGACAGTTTGTACTTCAAGACGATGAGGTATATGAGACACAAATAATCCTTATATTCTGCATTGGAACCCTAATCCGATGACAAGAGATCCGAACCGGCATTTTTAAGGGAGAATGACGAACCCTTCATTGCAGATTTTCGATAACTCTTTACTTCAAAGCCATTACTATTTCGGTCACATCATGTTTTATCATTTCAATGTAGGTCCTCGCAGGGCCATCAGGTGCCGAAATGGTTTCCACATATAGATCGGTGACGACCTTCGCACCACTCTCGGAGGCGATCTGCTGGGCTAAATTCGGGTTCTCGCCGATATCCAGGAAGATGGCGGGGGCGCCGCTGCTCTTGATCGTATCGATCAGGGCTGCCATCTGTTGTGCAGAAGGGGAAGCTTCATTGGTCACGCTCGGTATAACCGCGCCTACAACCTTGAACCCATAAGCCTCTGAAAAATAGCCAAGCGCATCATGGTTGGTGACCAGCAGACGTTTCTCGGGAGGGAGCGGTGCCACTTCGGTTTTAACCCATTGATCGAGATCTTTAAGTTGGGCAATATAAACCTGTGCATTTGCCGTGTAAATGTCCTTGCCTCCCGGGTCGGCTTGTGTAAGCCCGTCGCGGATGTTTTCCACGTATTGGACGACGTTCAGAGGGTTCATCCAGAGGTGGGGATCGCCGTCCGGGTGTTCGCCGGAAGGATCGGGGTTGGGACTCAACCCCGCGCTTGCCACTACGACGAGGCCTTGGCCTCCGCTATTTTCGAACGTTTTCGTCAACCAAGTCTCATATCCTAGTCCATTGACGATGAGCACCTGGCACTCAGCGATCTTGATCGCATCCTGCGGTGTCGGTTGGAACTCATGGGGGTCAACAGTTACCGGCAATAGAGTCTCAACTTTGAGCCGGGTTCCTGCCACATTCTGGGCAATATCACCCAGGAAGGTCTCCGTCGCCAGTACGCGCAGTCCGCCCGTTTGTGCGTCATGGCTGCTCAATCCGGAACAACCTGTGAGAAATACAGCCACCAGAGCTGCCAGGGACAATAAAATCTTTCTCATTTCTCTGCCGTCTATTTTGTATATTGTTATTTGCAATTTTTACACACGCCGAATAATTGCAACCAGTGGTCGCGGATTTGATATCCGGTCTTGTTTGAAATTTTGCCGATCAGCCTGTCAAGGTCGTCACCTTCAAAAAAAGTTACCCGACCACAGCGTTGACAGAGCAGCAAGTGTTGGTGGCCTTCGCTGGCTGCTATGAAAGCCTGGCATCCTTGAGGTTGGTGGACGCGTTGGACAAGACGCAGGTCTTCCAATTTTTCAAGTGTGCGATAAACACTTACCAATCCCAAAGCGGGGTAATGCTTGCGAGCCGAGTCATAGACTTCAAGCGGAGTGATCGCCCGCGTACTTTCAGCGACGGTCTCCACGACGGCGCGGCGCGCCTCGGTCAGGCGATAGCCATTCTCGCGCAGTTGAGTAAGCCAGAGTTCAGAGGACATGAGGATTAAATGATATTGGTAATCATTTTCAATAGGATAACAATAAAAAATAGAATTGTCAAGGATTTGTTCACAAGGTTCGATTCCCCTCCCCCTAAAAATAATGGAGCCCTTGCGAAAGTCGTCCGCAAGCTGCTATATCTTTATAAAAGAAGCTTTGGAAGGCTTTTCTCTCGAAACTAAACTGAGGCAGTTTGTTTCTTATACTACAGAACCCTAAATTCAATATTGAGATTAATTCGGGCAGATTTAAATTGTATGATCTATGGGAGGTTTGTCAGCGTGTGATAAGTTACGGACCCGATAAATAGCAGTACCAACACGCCGGCTGTAACCTGCATGATGGGTTTGGTTTCAGGTTTTTCCACACCGGCTGAATCGGCCTGCCTGATCGTTTTAAGTTGTTTACCGTTCAAGGTTACGCCCGTCGTAGCGGCAACGGGAATAGCTGCGCAAAACATGCACATACCAACCTCCTAAATTTCATCCAATTCAGCGCTCTCGTCGGGAGACATTTCTTTCTTCAGTAAAAAGTACGCGCCCGAGTAGTTATCATCAACCACGCTGACGAGGGTTTGTTTGCGGCGAGCGATAATGTTGACCACTTCCCAGCCCTCCAATCCGTGCTCGGTCAACGCAGGCACTGCGAAACCTTCACTCGACGGATCTTGATCCAGAATTTCACCTGCTGGTAAATAGACCATCTTATATTGAAAGACCTTACCGCCTTTTTGTAAGCGCTTCTTCGCGATCTCCACTTTCGCGCGGAGGGCGCGCTGCTCTTCGGCTTCCAATTCTTCGCGCTTCAAGGCAATGGCAGGAGAATCAAGCATTTCTTTTGCGACCTGCCTGATCTCCTTGTCCTCACTTTGTTCGGCGCTGATCAGAAATTCCAGGCCTCGCACATCGCCAAGTTTGACGAGTCCTTCCGCTGCGTCGAGCTGGTTCATCCAATCATCGTCGTCCGCCATCAATTCATAGAGAGTTTCAATATCCCCCATTGCAACCAGATCCTTGATCTGCGACCCCATATCCGCCTCCTAAAAACGACTTAATTTTACCATCAGGACGAATAGGGTAT
>JBGQIO010000162.1:0-8395 GCA_041498515.1 Anaerolineae bacterium | reverse complement strand
CACCAAGCTCAGTCTCGGCCAGCTTACGAATGGCGGCGAAATTCTCCGCCGGCACCTCATCCTGCAGCCCTGATAGTTCCTCGGTAACCTCCGCCGGTAAAACATCGAGGCGAGACGAAAGAAATTGGCCGACTTTGATCAAAACGCCGCCCATTCGTAGTGCCATTGCACGAAATTGAGCTGCGATCTGTCTTGAGCGCGCGGGGCGGGTCTGGCGAGTTAAGCCACGCAGACCCAAACGCGGCAACACAACTTCCCAGAATACGATACTCACCGTTGCCCGGGCAAAGAACCACATAATATACCGATAGCGGGCCCGTAAACGTGATGATTGCATTTCGATGCCTCCGCAAATTCAGGAAGATTCTATCACTTTGGAACCGCATTCAAAGTCTTTAAGGTCCACAGGAATTCGGGTCCTTTCCAGTTTTTTAACAACCAGAAGGGTGGAGGTTCATTAACAAAACATTTACGCGCCAAACTTTGACAAATCCCTTCACACCTGCTATACTGACTGCAGTTGGAAATCGACTTTCACTGCCTACCGGCAGTTTTGCAAGAAACTTGGAAGAGCAATTGCATGTGTGGCACGAACGGCCCCGCGGGAGTCTCCTGACCGCCGGGCATTTTTGTATATCATGAAAGTGAACTTAACCGCCAATGGCGGATAAATATATCTTATTAAATAAGCGAGGAAAAAATAAATTAGTATGGCAAAGCAAGGAAAATTGAAGATCATTCCCCTGGGCGGACTTGGGGAAGTTGGAAAGAACATGACCGCTTACGAGTTCGATCATAAGATCATCATCGTAGATGCCGGAATCATGTTCCCCGAAAACGACATGCTCGGGATCGACTATATCATTCCCGATTATGAATATGTGCGCGCCAAAGCCGACCAGGTGGTAGGCATTATCATCACGCACGGTCATGAAGACCACATCGGCGCGATCCACCACGTCTTGAACGACATCCCAGCGCCGGTATATGCCACCCCGCTGACCCGCGGCCTGATCGAAGTAAAGCTAACCCGAAATGGCGCAACCAACAATAATCTGCTTCATACCGTAGAGGCCGGCCAATGCATCACGCTGGGTCCCTTCAAGATCGAGTTCTACCACATCTCCCATTCCATACCTGACGCAGTCGGGCTGGGCATCACCACGCCAGCCGGACTCATCGTTCACATGAGCGATTTCAAATTCGATCTAACACCGGTGGATGGTTGGCCGACCGATTATGCCAAGCTGGCTGAGTTTGCACAACGCGGTGTGGACTTATTACTCTCCGACTCAACCAACGCCGAACGTCCCGGTTGGACTCCCTCAGAAATGGTGATCGGTCCGGCCTTCGACAAAGTCTTTGCCGACGCAGAAGGGCGCGTACTTATCGCGACTTTTGCCTCGCTCATTTCACGCATTCAGCAGGTGGCCGACGCCGCCGCCAAACACGGTCGCAAGATGGCACTGGCCGGCCCGAGCATGATCGACAACGTCAAGATCGCCCGCAAGCTGGGTTATCTCAACATCGCCGATGAACTACTCGTCCCAATTGACCAGGCCCTGAACATGCAAGGGCACAAGGTGGTCATCATGTGCACCGGTTCGCAAGGTGAACCCTCATCGATCGTTGGAAGGTTATCCACCGGAACAAATCGTCAATTCGATCTCAAACCCGGTGATACGATCGTGCTGTCATCGCATCCCATTCCCGGGAACGAGGAAACGATCAGCAAAACGATCAACCGGTTAATCAGGCGCGGCGCGATTGTCATTTACGACGGCGTCCTGCCCATCCATGTTTCTGGGCATGCCAGCCAGGAAGAGTTAAAGTTACTGCTCAACCTCGTTAAACCGAAACATTTCCTGCCCATCCACGGTGAACTGCGGCAGCTAACGCGTCATGCTGTGCTGGCCGAACAGGTCGGAATACCTAAAGAAAATATCATCGTCGTCGAGAATGGACAGATCGTCGAACTCGCAGGCGGCAAGATCAAACTGGGCGAACGCATCCCAGGAGATTACATATTCGTTGACGGCGAATCCATCGGCGATATCGACCATGGCGTGATGCGCGAACGTGAGATGCTGGCTCGCAACGGAATCCTGCTGGTTGATATCAGCCTGGATAAACTCACCGGACGATTGCTGCATGAACCCGAGATCATCACCCGCGGTTATGTTTCTCCGCAAGATGCAGAAACTCTCATCCCTGAAGTACGCAAGCGCGTCATGGAAGTTGTCAATGGCGGCGGGCTGGAAAACGAGAAGGAGATCGTCGCGGCAGTTAAGAGTTACCTGCACGAAACCGTAAAACGAAGGCCAATGGTCTTTGTTACTTTAAGCAAACCCTGAGCAGATAAATGCCCGCCAATTCGAAATGGCGGGCATTTCTGTTACTTGCTTTTCCACCCATACTCACCTCTGAGAGGCACAAAAGCCACACTCGTAATAACTTGTTCCATAAACTCCCGACCGCTGCGCCTTATGGTTTTCAATAACTGACCTCTCCAAGCGTGACTAACAGGTATCACCAATCGGCCATCCTCGGCCAATTGCTCCAACAACGGCTCAGGGATTTTTGGCGCGGCGGCAGTAACAAGGATGCCGGCGAAGGGAGCCAAACCCGACCAACCCAGCGAGCCATCACCTAAATGCACTTTAACCTTCTCATATCCCAAATCCCTCAATATTTTTTCAGCCTGGGCAGCCAACTCAGGTATAAATTCAATTGTGTGAACTTCACCCGCCAACAGACCCAAAATTGCAGCTTGATAACCTGAACCCGTACCAACCTCTAGCACTCGCTCGTCCCCTTTCAATTCCAACAGGCTCGCCATCAATGCGACCGTATAAGGCTGAGAGATGGTCTGTCCACAACCAATTGGCAAAGGGTGATCATCGTAAGCAGCGAAGCGAGATTTTTCGGGTACAAAAAGATGGCGCGGCACCGACTCGAAGGCAGCCAGCAAGCGCGGATCGTTTAAGCCGCGACGGGAGATCTGCTCAACGACCATAAGATGCCGCTTGAAGGAAAAATCATTCATCTACATACAGGTTATCACATAAATCTCAATCCCTTTATATATTTCAAGCAACCTGGCACATTTAGGCGACGTGGAGAATTGAACAAGGAATTGGTAGGGTGGGCTTCTACCAATTACGCGGACTGGACGGATTTGCATGGATTCTTAATAAAGAGAAACAGCAAAACCTTCCAATCCCATTTCGTATCCAGGTCTGCCTGATATATCCATCCAAGGCGGAAGATCATGGAAGATTAGGCAGCTTATCCCAAAAGATATGTTTAAATATTTGACATAATAAGGCGGATTTGGCGCGCAATGTGACGATCAACCCGCCCCATCGGGAACTTATCCAATTCAGCCATTCTTACCCAGCGTAAGCCATTATTTTTTGATATCGAAACCAATCGGCAATTATAAAAGTAGACCGTAACACTATAATGGCTATACGCATGGTTGACGCTGCCCAGTGTTCCTTTCTTTTTAACCCTTAGGCCATATCCCTTCTTCAAGGCATTGGATAAGCCCCGTGCAGGATCAACTTCTACCCGGCCATTGGGAAATTCCCACATCCGCGCTAGCAATCCTTTCGAAGGCCGTTGCGCTAATAAGACACGCCCATTTCTTACGATCACGCCCGCTGCATTGACATAATGTGGGGTCGCCTTCTTCAGCTTCAAAACGGGACGCTGTTCTTGAGTTCCGGCTTGACGAGCTTTACAAATTCTCATCAGCGGGCATAGCAGGCAACGCGGATTTCTTGGGATACAAATTGTCGCGCCCAAGTCCATCAATGCCTGGTTGTAATCGCCTGCCTGACCTTCCGGCAAATACTTTGCAGCGATTCCCCAAAGTAATTTTTCACCTGCGGCCGAATCAACCGGTTCGGTGACATCGAATAGACGTGCAAACACACGGCGCAGGTTGCCATCAAGGGTAGGTTCATCCATTCCAAAGGCTATGGATGCAATTGCGCCAACAGTATAGCGACCTATCCCCGGCAGAGCACGCAACTCATCCAATTTCCGGGGCAATTCACCATTATATTTTTCTGAAACGATTTTTGCTGCTTTGTGCAAATTGCGGGCACGAGTGTAATAACCTAGGCCTTCCCAAACACTCAAAACATCCTGCTCGCTGGCTTTTGCCAACTTTTCAATAGTCGGGAATAACTTCATCCATCTTTCGAAATATGGAATCACTGCCTCGACCCTCGTCTGCTGAAGCATAATCTCAGAGACCCACACAGAATAGGCTTCCGGATGATCGCGCCAGGGAAGAGTCCGACCGTTTTGACGGTACCAAGTTATTAATCGGGAAGTAATACGGAACATGACGGCAATCAGTTACCAGTATTTATCGATTGGTGATGATTAATACCAAGTCAGTTGCAGGGAATAGTTAAAGGCAAGCTCAAAAATGCGGTGTTCGATGCAGGAAAAAGTATGAGCCGCACTTCAATGTAATCCACGCGCTGGCAGCCTAAAACGATGGCGTCAGCCGCTGACGGGAAGGGTTCGGGGACGGCCCGCGAGGGTAATAAAACGTCAGAACGTGATTGATTTATAAGGACAAAACCGAGCCGAGGATAATCCCGAGGAGCATACGCCGGCCACGGATGACTGGAAGCGAGGCCCAGGTTTCGAGTGAAAAAGCGAGGGTAGAGCACACGTCCTATCTGCAACGTCGTTCGCGGGGCTGCCGTAAAATCATCAATTTGAGTCCGAGTAACCCCAAGTCCCCGAACCGCCGAGGAATCCGATAGACTAACCACCAGCTTTGCTTGAGTCTGGTCGGCATAACGAGGCGAAGATAAGCCTTCCACCAACCAGGGCAACGCACCGATAAGGATCAAAACAGCGGTGATTGCAAATGCTGGTATAAAGCCTTCAGGCCATTTCGAAGCAGACGGCTGGCTCAATGAAATTGAAGTAAATATCTTTTCACTCTTCCCACTAAAAAGCAGCCCCAGCAGGCCAAAGACTTCAGCAACACCGATTCCGAAATAAAAATAAGAGATCCAATCTGCAGGCAAGTCGTAGCGCCAACCGGAGAACCTTCCAACCCCATTAGCAAGGGCATAACCCAGTGAGAAAGTCAACGGTACAAACCCAATCCAGCGCCACCCCCTCCAAGCGGTACCGAGACCGATTGCTATAAAAGCCAAATAAACCAAAACGAGCAAGGAGTTGGACAAGCCTAGACTACCATCCCAAGTCATCCAATAAAGATTAATGGGGGCGAACAGGCCATTGTATGACTCATTCAAAGGCAGGGCCAACAGGCCATTGATCTGCGTCGAAAAGAAATGAGTCGCTATAAAGCCAAAGACAAATTTCGGGTCTTTAAGAGCAAAAGCTAGCAAGAAACCGAAGAGACTCTTGCCCTGCAAGTCTACGTTTTGGAGATCCAGATTACCCGTATACTGATACTGGCTGGCAATCACTTGATATTGAAACGGAGCATCGAAAGTAAACTGCCCGCTTCGTAAATAATTATGCAATAACCAAGGAGCGATCGTTACCCCGAAACCAATTAGAAAGAATGCGAGGGCGAGGGCCCAGCCTCGACTGCGCAAGCCATAAACCAGAATAACCAGTATGAAAAGCATGGGCAGTATGAGCAAGGATTGAGTCCGCAGTAAAATCAGGAAGCCAAATGATCCGCCTGCGAATAATCCGCTCTTCCAATCTTTGCGTTCCAGCCAGCGCAACGCAAACAAACAAGCCAACAATATCAGAAGAAGGGTCGGCAAATCTACAAGCAAGGTCTTGGTATTCGAGACCCGTGTTTGCGAGGAGATAAGCAGCGAGGTCCATTCCCGGAAGATCGCAAACAGAGCGATCATCACCCCCGCTGTGCGGCTGTGCAATTTCTTCCCGAGAAAATACAGGACTACAGGGAAAAAAGCAAGTATGAGCGTTTGGCCGGCAATGATCAGGGTATAGCGTTCACCTGCCAGCAGATGCAAAAAAGCCAGAAAGGCAATGTATAGCGGACGGGTAGGGATGTCGCCTAAGTATGGATACCCGATCAACAAACTTTGCGACATCGAGTCGTAATAACCGGCGTCAGAGTTTGGAAATGGTTGATCCGTCGGCGGGTTCATGGGCGCGTAGAAACTATTTTGCAACACCGATACTGGCACAGAGAGCCAGATCAGGACTGCTAAAAACCATAAAGCCAATGGCAAGATCATGTCCAAGCGTGATGGAAAAGTTAACCGTAACCCGAGCAACAGTATAAACAAGCCCCCCAGGACCGCCAAAACCAACTGCCAGCCCATCAACGGGACACCAGGTTCACTCCAGTAAGCTTTGTCTGGGGTTAGGCCGATGCGAGTGATAGCGATAAAGAGAAAAATAAGAAGTAAAAGACCAAAAGCAAGGAGGGCAGATTTATAAATCGGAAGGCGGGTTAATAGATTATCAAAATGGAAACCATAATGAAACACCAAAACGAAGAGCGAAAACTGGATAGTGAGTAAAAGAAGATAAAAAAGGAGCGGGCTAAGCCTTTGATAAAATGGGAGGAAACGCCCAGGGTCCAAATACCGTAAAAAGAAGAGAGCGGTGGCGATTGTCACTGCTAAAAACGCGGTGAAGAGCGCGTAAGCAGGCTGTGCTGAATAAACGAGTCCAATCGGCAATCGAACAGCAAAATAAATCCATAAAACAAAAAAAGCGAAGAGCAGAACCAGCATCGCAAAACGGGACAATGAGAGCGAGGTCCCGGTGCGCGGGACCAATGCCAATATGAAGAAGGCGGCTCCCGCTTCGAGAGCCGCCAACACAAGGAACTTGCGCCAATTGGATAGATCAGGGTTCACTGCTAAAATTGAAAGCCAACGCGGGCTGGAACGACCTTATATGAAAAATTACTAACAAAAGTAAGCAGCCGATCTTCGAGAGTCCTCCAATCTTTGGAGTCCAGCATCTCACGAGCTTTAGGCTCGTTATCGGCTAGCAAACCAACCTGGATCTGTGGATACGCACCAAAGACGGTCGCCCATGCGTCCACCGGTTGGAACCCCAAGCGCTGGACACCCGGCACCCACTCACCAATGACGAACTCAAAATATTCCTGTTCGTGGTCGGAGGCGATATCCCAAGTCATGATCACTTTGACTGGCACGTTATTCACTCGCGTTGATAATCCAGGACGACCACATGCGTCTCTTCAGGCAGGTTGCTGCGAGTTACTTTGAGTGATGGCTGGGTATCTTGTTTACCCAAACCCATTTCCTTCAGGAATTTATTAAGCGAATCGAGAGTGAGCTTCCCGTCGGAGGTAGAGTAATGCATAGGGATGACGATGTTCGGTTCAAGCAGACTTACGACCTCCGCGGCCTTGGCTGCATTGAGCCCCTCACCGCCGCCCACCGGTATGAGCGCTACATTGACGGTCCCGAGAGCTTCGACCTCCGCTTGAGTCGGGACCTGCTTCAGGTCACCCAAATGCCCAATTGTTAAACCGTCATAATCAAACACATACAGCGTATTACGGACCGCTTCCCTTGCTTTCTTCGTATGACCGGCACCATCTGTTTGAACACCGGTGATGAACACACCACCGATCTCAAATTCCCCAGGGCCGGTTATGATATGCGATGTACCTTTAACGGAGTCGGTATTGTTATGCCCAGGTGCATCGTGGCTTACAGTGACGATATCCGCTTTGAGCTTGAGCGGGGAATAACCGATTGATTTGCTATCGAACGGATCCGCAACCACCGTTGCCATATTGCGTTCTGTAAGGCGGAAGCATGAATGTCCGTACCAGGTAATTTCCATGAAGGGACCTCCGACCGCCAATTATAATAGAGAAAGCTGACAAAGGATTAAGATGATAAATAAATCAGGGTTGATCCCCATACTTGAAGCCATATTCACCGTCGTCGTTTGGGGCGGGACCTTCATCGCGACAAAAATCGCTCTACAGGAAGTATCGCCTGCAACCGTTGTATGGCTGCGGTTCGCGATGGGGGTCCTGATTCTTGGAGGAGCGGTTTTCCTGCGGAAACAATTTGCCATTCCCGAACGTAATGAGTGGGCATATTTTGCCCTCTTAGGGTTCATTGGCGTAGCCTTCCATCAATGGTTACAAGCTAACGGTCTCCAGACCGCACAAGCAACTACAACCGCCTGGATCGTTGCCACGACGCCTGTTTTTATTGCATTGCTCGGCTGGTCCGTACTGAAAGAAAAATTAAGCTGGATACACGTAGGAGGAATTTCGCTGGCCGCCATGGGCGTTCTGCTGATCGTCAGCAAAGGCAATCTCGGTGCGTTATTTTCAGGCCAGGTGGGGACCATCGGTGATCTTCTAATCCTTATCAGCGCACCCAATTGGGCGATCTATACGATTTTG
>JBGQIO010000161.1:0-8424 GCA_041498515.1 Anaerolineae bacterium | reverse complement strand
TTATTCATTTTATCCTCGTTTTGTTTGTTGTTTTATCGCGCATCGATTATCGTTACGATCTCGAATGGATGGAGGGCGCCTCTTTGGTTCAAGCTTATCGTATTTTCAGCGGACAACCCCTGTATATCCAACCATCCTTGGAATACATACCATTGATTTATCCGCCCTTATATTTCTATGGTTCCGCAGCCCTTATTAAAATTATGGGAATAAGCTTTCTGCCGCTGCGGATCGTTTCATTTGCTTCCACCCTGGGATGTTTGGTAGTTATTTATGCTACGGTTAAAAATAAAACCAATTCAGTAGCTATTGGCTTGGTAGCTGCTGGCTCGTTTGTTGCAGCGTTCAAAATAGGCGGCGCGTGGTTCGATATTGCCCGCGTGGATATGCTTTTTATTTTCCTCTGCATGGCGGCTGTATTTTTTCTTGGGAAACAGACTACTAAAAACTCGATCATTGCCGGGATTTTATTTTCGCTCGCCTTCCTGACAAAGCAAACTGCCATCTCGGTTTTCGCTGTTCTTGCGTTGACAACTTTGTTTCTGTTCAAAAAACAGACGATACCTTTTGTTGGTGGTTTCACGATCCTAACCCTGTTGACATATTTCTATTTAAATTTCTCGACAAATGGTTGGTATCGATATTACATTTTTACTCTTCCATCAAGTTACCAGATCAGATGGTCGTCGCTCCTCAACACCCTTCAGGCAGGCTTTGAAGTGGAGGCGGTGATTCTCATGATTAGTCTAGCTCCACTTTTGCTTGGATTCTACGCGGTTATTCGGGATAAGTTTCATCTGTATTATTACCTGGCGTCGATTGGTTTTATTGCCACATCTGTTATTGCGCGAATGAATCATGGTGCATACGATAATACGCTTTTACCGGCATATGCAAGTTTGGCGATTTTATTTGGAATTGGGATTGGGTGGCTGGGATCGCATTTAGATTTTCAAGGCATTAATAAAAACCTGGTCAAATCGGCACTATGGCTGGTGATTATCATACAGTTTATTTTGCTCAGGTATGATCCATTTCAGCAAATTCCAACCCAAGCGGACCGCAGGGCTGGGGATGCCCTCGTTTCCGAACTCCAAAGCACCTCTGGAGATGTCTTGATTCCTTATGACAACTATCTGGCTTTGTTGGCCGGGAAAAAGGTCTATTTTCATTTCGTAGCTTTCAATGATGTTCGAAGTCTTCATACGCAAACCAGGCCCGAGTTGAGGGATATATTAAAGCAATTCCGCTCAACCCCATTTAGCTTGTTTATTATGGATTTACCGGATAATCTCATACAAAATAACCAATGTGCCTCAACGCAAAATATCGATTATGAATCGGCCAATACTTTCTATCCGGTGACCGGTTATTCCGTTCGGCCTACTCTCCAATATTCAGATTGTCCCTGAATGGCAATTTAAATAGTCTTTTTACCTTAAAGGAAATTATCATGGAAATCAATCTAACGATCAATACGAATAGATATGAAATTGAGACAAGCCCGGCTGAAACTCTCCTATCCGCAATTCGAAAGCTCGGTTACTTCAGTGTCAAATTCGGGGATGAGCATGGCTTAACCGGAGCAGATACTGTCCTGCTCGACGGGAGACTCATCAACGCGGGATCCATACTGGCAGCGCAAGCGGAAGGTCACAATATTATGACGATTGAATCGCTGGGCGAGCATCCCGATCAGGGTTGGCTGAAGACCGGTGGGTTGCATCCGCTTCAACAAGCCTTCGTTGAAACGGGTGCGATCCAATGCGGCTACTGCACGCCCGCTCAGATTCTCGCAGCGAAAAGCTTGCTGGATAAGAATCCCGATCCGACGGAAGAGGAAGTCCGCGAAGCCATATCCGGTGTCTTGTGCCGGTGTACCGGATATTTGAAACCCGTTCAAGCGGTTCTGAAAGCGGCCTCCGTCATGCGTGGCGAGGAACCGTTTTTGGGAGAGCCGGTTAATTGGGATCTGGGTAACTGGGAAAGTGGGCATCCATCGGATGACCGATCGACGGATTCGCCAAATGACCAATTTTCTAACCTATTAACGCGACCGAAGATCGTGGTCACATCCCAAACTCAGGCGTGGAAAGTTGTCGGTAAGCCCGAAAAGAAAGTGGATGCGGTTAAGCTCGTGCAGGGTAAGCCCGCCTTCGCTGCCGACATTGAAAAACGCGGCATGCTTGTGGCCAAAGTATTGCTGAGTCCGCACGCACATGCACGTATCAAAAAGATTGATACCAGCCAGGCCAAAGCCTTGCCTGGTGTAGCGGCTGTCTTGACATGGCAGGACATTCCTCGGGTGGTCTTTTCCAGCGCAGGCCAATCAGATCCGATTCCGGGTCCTCTCGATATGTTTTCTCTCGATAATAAAGTCCGGTTCGTTGGCGACCGCGTTGCTTTTGTTGCAGCCGAAACGGCGGAAATTGCCGAGAAGGCCGTCAGCTTGATCAAGGTCGATTATGAGATCCTGCCATGGATATTGGATTCTTCCGAAGCTATGCAACCGACGGCGGTCCGCATCCATGATGAGCCCGAGTATGTCAATTTTGCCGATTCAGATCCAAGCCGTAATCTGGCGGCGAAAATCCGTATCGATATTGGCGATGTGGAGAAAGGCTATAAAGAAGCCGATGAGATCTTCGAAGCCGAGTATAAAGTGCCGAAGGTTCAGCAGGTTTCGATTGAGCCTCATGTTGTTGTGACGTATTGGGATGAGGATGATCGCCTGGTGATCCGTACCTCAACGCAGGTACCCTTTCATGTACGGCGCATATTGGCCCCCGTTCTTGGATTGCCGGTGAAAAGAATCCGGGTGATCAAGCCTCGCATCGGTGGTGGATTTGGCGGCAAGCAGGAAGTAATGATTGAAGATGTAGCCGCACACCTGACCATCGCAACGAAGCGTCCTGTTATTTATGAATATACGCGTGAGGAAGAATTCATCGCCGCGCGCTCCCGCCACCCCATGAAGATCAGAATGAAAACCGGCGTTAAGCGCGATGGGACAATTACGGCCAATGAAATGGTCGCGCTTTCCGATACTGGCGCTTATGGCTGTCATGCTTTGACTGTGACCGGTAATACCGGACATAAAGCCATGGCCTTATATGTCGGGGATGGCGAATATCGTAAATCGCCCAACATTCGATTCTACGCAGACGTGGTTTACACCAACACGCCCCCCGCCGGTGCTTTTCGCGGCTATGGCGTCCCACAGGGCTACTGGCCTGTCGAACGACACATGGAAAAGATCTCCCGCGCCTTGAAACTTGATCCGATAGAATTTCGTTTGAAGAATTCGATCCACGCTGGGGAATACCATCCTTTCTCGACCGCCTGGAATGAAGGCCGCCAACCTCGACCGGAGATCGTTAATACCGTTGGGCTTGAACAATGCGTCCAACAGGCTAAAGCGGCGATTGGTTGGGATACAAAATTCGGCAACGAAGCCTGGCATGCCGGGCTACCGTCGATCGGGAATGGGACCTCGGCAAAAAGGAAGGGGATTGGCGTTGCTTTGGTTATGCAGGGAACGGCGATTCCTTATCTCGATATGGGCGGTGCCTCGGTCAAGATGAACGATGATGGCTCCTTCAATTTGCTTGTCGGCGCAACCGACTTGGGTACGGGCTCAGACACGGTGATCGCACAAATGGTGGCCGAGGTACTTGGCGTACCCCTGGACGACATCATTACGTACTCATCGGATACTGATTTCACGCCTTTCGATAAGGGCGCTTACGCCTCTTCGACCACTTATATTTCGGGTGCCGCTGCAGTTAAAGCCGCAGAAATGGCGGCAGGGCGGATCAAAACTCGCGCCGCCCGGCTGCTCGAAGTGGTAGATGCCTCATCGATAAGGTTATCTGACAAAATGGCGGTTGCTCCTGATGGGCGTTCTGTATCCTTGGTCGAGATCGCACTGGATACTTTACATCGTAACGACCAGGAACAGATTATGGGTATCGGCTCGCACGTCTCGCCCTCGTCGCCGCCCCCGTTTGCCGCGCAGTTCGCTGAAGTTACCGTGGATAAAGAAACGGGAGCGGTCACGGTTGATAATCTCGTAATGGCAGTTGATTCGGGTGTGATTGTCAATCCACTCACCGCCTCCGGTCAGATTGAGGGTGGCATGACCCAGGCACTTGGCTATGCAGTTTGTGAGGAGATGCGTTATGACGAAAGCGGAAACGCTATCGAACGCGATCTCGACCGTTATCATATTTTCCGCGCCAACGAGATGCCCGAACTGACCACCATCTTCGTCGAGACTTTCGAGCCCAGCCATCCATTCGGCGTAAAAGCGGTTGCTGAGATTCCTATGGACGGGGTCGCGCCGGCGGTAGGGAACGCCATCCTCGACGCCGTAGGGATCAATGTGGATGAAAACCCGATCCTGCCGGAGAAAGTGTGGAGAGCATTGCGTGCCAAATAATAAAATGAGAGCACAGGGATCGAACGCAGTGAAGCAATCAGCCAGATTGCTTCACTACTTAATATTGCTTAATGGCGGGTAAAATACATATATAAATAATTCGTATCTTTACACCGCTTTGGTATGGTGTTCCCGGAAAAAGGGATGTGCGAGGATTAATGGAAAGTTAGATCATGGATAAAATACCGAATTCTCAATTGATTGAAAGTGATATTCCCGGCAATCACGCTGTTTGGAAGAAAATCCAGCCTTTTGCGTTTACCTTCAATGGTTATGATTACTGGGGTTCTTTCAAGAAATGCCGCGAAGTGGCTCAGCATGGCGTGGATCTCTATCGCAATCAGCAAGACTTGACCCAATCCTTAACCGATCTTCGGACTTGCTTGTTTTTCGAAGCGCGCCGTTGGAAACATTTCGAGAAAAATCCGAGCAAAAAAGGCATGGAATATATCCATGCCTTGGTCGGTGCTATTCGTATCCGGGTGCTTGCAAAAGAATATTTATGATTGCTTTATGAGATCGTATAGTTATCCTTGTTTTTACAGAAAAAATGAAATATGACTCACGCAAACAGAAGCCTAATCTTTTCAGGCAAAAACAACGACGCGGGCCCATTCTACCGATCAGCCTGGTCATTTTAGCCATTATTATCCTTCTCTTATCCCTTGTCACTCCCTACCAATTCATAACAAATATCAATCCCGCCAGCGTCAGGATTCCACCTCCTACACCGTCGCCAACTGCACTTCCGTATCCAACCAGTATCAACGGAGGTCATATCGTATTCACCTGTACGCGCAAGAACATCAACCAGATTTGCTTGATTAATGCCGATGGCACCGGTTATATGCAACTCACGAATGAAATCACAAACACCTATTACCCGGCGATTTCATCGGATGGTAAAGGAGTAGTATTTGCCATAAATAAGTATGACAACTTTGATCTTTACCTGCTTAACTTAATCAACTCCAAAATGACCCAACTTACGGATAATTTGGGTAATTCCTTTTCACCCGATTTTTCGCCGGATGGCAGGCAAATCCTGTTTGTTAATCACGTTGGGAATGGTAATTCATCATTATGGCTTATGGGATCGATGGGGGAAAAACCGCATTTGCTTTATATGGGTCCGAAAGACATTGTGGGCGCGGCGTGGTCACCGGACGGAAATTCGATCGCCTTTGCGATGGGTGTGGATTCACAATTTACTTTTGAAATATTCATTCTCGATTTGGAGGACCTCAAAGCGCAGCCGCGTCGTTTGTCACACGGCCTCGATGGCATCGGGGGAAGTATTGATTGGTCACCCGACGGCAAAAACTTGTTGATTTTTGCAGGTCCGGTGGCGGCCAGGGAGGTTTACGGCATTAACGTTGCCACTGGCAAGATCACGCAACTAACCTTCGGTGGGAATAATGCAGCCGGCTCCTACTCGCCTGACGGTCAATATATCGTTTATAACTCCCTGCGTAACAACAACCAGGCAGATCTCTATATTATGCGTTCCGACGGCCACAGCACCAGGCAGCTGACGTCCTTTCCTGAACCCGATTGGCAGCCTAAATGGGGGCCTTAATGGTTTCGCCATGGGAAAATCGGATAAAATCTGATCATAGGAACCATGGACACCATTTACAAAATTTTGTCTGAAATCGAAAAATCAAATGACTCCGCCGCGTTGTGTATCGTAACGAGCAGTGAAGGCTCTACGCCACGTCACATGGGCAGTAAAATGCTCGTGTATCCTGATGGTCGTTTCATTGGCACGGTAGGCGGCGGCGATCTGGAGCATAGGGTTATGGAAGAAGCCAGGAGTGCTCTGGAAGATGGTAAACCGCGTCTGCTGCATTACAACATGTCGGATCCATCGCGTGGCGACCCTGGTGTTTGCGGTGGACAAGTGGAGGTATTTGTGGAACCGATTTTGCCGCCTGCTACCTTGGTCGTCATTGGTGGCGGACATGTGGGAAAAGCCGTAGCTCATCTCGCTAAATGGCTGGGCTACCGTGTGGCTGTTTCGGACGATCGTCCGGAATTTTGCAACCGGGAAACCATTCCTGATGCGGATGCATTCTACGTTTGCTCGATGGCTGATCTTCCCGGCCAACTGAAAATAGACCCTCGCACAGTTCTGATCTTGACCACCCGCGGCTCTTCCGTCGATGTGGAGGGACTTCCGACTTTACTGGATACCAAGGCAGGCTACATCGGGGTCATCGGGTCGAAGCGCCGCTGGGCAACGACCGTTAAGGAATTGAACACACGCGGAATTTCTCCTGAAAAAATCGCCTCTGTCCACTCGCCAATTGGTCTGGAATTGCAGGCTGAAACGCCTCATGAAATTGCTGTAAGCATCCTTGCTGAAATTATGATGGTACGCGCTAAAGCTTCCGGGGAAAAAATGAATGCGTAAAAGTCCTACCGTGGATGGATAAGATTTCCTATTCTGAAAAATTCCCTTGTGGATGGTTGCTGGTGATGGAAAGATCCGACCGGCTAGCAACGTTGTCTTGCCTTTTACGTAGAAAATATAAGACAACCTGTTCTTGTATCAGGGTAGCCATTCGGCTATAATCAAATTGTTATTATGGAAAAGGAGAGCGGATAAAATGGCTAGGATTTTTGATGTCATAGAATACCCTAACGAAATGGTGGATGAGATCGTCCATCGTTTCCCTGACGACAATTCTATCGGCGATTACCGTGTCGGCTCACAGGTGATCGTGCGCGAAGCGCAAGCGGCAGTGTTCTTCCGTGATGGAAATGCATTGGATGTGTTTAAAGCGGGTCGCCATACGATCGCGACGGCTAACGTCCCCCTGCTGATAAATTTTATCGGTAAGGCTTTTAATGATCGCACACCCTTCCCCGCCGAGGTTTACTTTGTATCCATGAAGGAATTTGCGAATAAGAAGTGGGGCACCCCGCAACCGATCATCGTTCGCAATCCCGGCATGGGGCTGGGTGTAGCCCTTCTTCAGGGTTTCGGCACGTATTCATTCCAAGTCAGTGATCCTCAAATGTTTGTGACCAAAATTGTCGGCACCCAGGGCACCTTCCACACTTCAGACATCGAAGACCGTTTGCGGACCATGTTGCTTTCGAAACTCCAGGACGTCCTCGGCGAGACCGGCGCGAAACATTCTGTTCCCGAAATGATCGGCCTGACCGAAGAGATTGGTGCTGGTGTCCGCGCCAAAACTCAGGATGATTTTGAAGCTCTCGGCCTTTCCTTGAAGACTTTCTACGTGGGTAACCTGAAGCCCTCCGATAAATCGGCGCAGGAACTGCGCGATATGGGTATGCTGGATATGTCAACGTATACGCAGTTGCAAGCCGCGGATGCGATGCGCGACGCAGCTAATAATCAGAGCGGTGGGGCTGGTCTGACTGCCGGAATTGGGGCTGGTATGGGTATTGGCAACTTGATGGGCCAGGCCCTCCAGGGTGGAATGGCGAATACCTCACAAGGCGGCGGTGGAGCAAATACTGCAATGCCTGATGTGATGACTCCGTCTGAAGCGGCGGCGGCTATGAAGGTCACCGAAGATGATGTCATGTCTGCCATTCAGGATGGTAGTCTGAAAGCGAAGAAAGTCGGTAAAGCCTATCGCATCAGCAAGGAAGCTTTGGAAGATTTTCTGAAAAGTTAAGATTTAGGGATGGAAAGAATAATTTGTTGGATATCAGACGCTCCTTGGTTCCTCGGGGCGTCTTCCATTTATGGTTATTAATTCAGATTGGCAAGCACTTCACTGACGGAATTCAGTACATCTCCTGCTAATACGGAGGTGGTGGTGCCTAATTTGCTGGCAGCGTATAACCCGGCTTGTGCATGGATCCAGGCGCCCGCTACGCCCGCCTCGAAAGCAGCCACGCCCTGCGCGCGCAAACCCACGATGAGTCCAGCCAAAACATCCCCGGTCCCGGCTCGGGACAGAGCCGATGAAGCGATGGGGATGATCGTAACTCGTCCATCG
>JBGQIO010000160.1:0-8452 GCA_041498515.1 Anaerolineae bacterium | reverse complement strand
GGATAGAGTTTGGAGTATAAGCAGGCAATCCATGCGAAGCCCGTAACCCATTAACGGCATCGATCAAATCGTACGCATTGGAAGCGGGCGCTACAGACAGGCCTCGAGCAGTACTTGCTGCTTCAGGCAGTAAACTAATCACCAGTAATAGTAAGAAATTTGCAAGGATCTTTGCCGACCGGCGTAGCTTCATACAGCAAAATTATAACCGGTTTGACCTGGAAGATTTTCGAGGTCGAAACAAGGAAAAATGTCACCTGAAGAAAAAGCGAGCAGTTACTGAATTTACGCGGAAGTATAATGTCCCTCGATGTCACCTGCCTTGCTTCAAATCAGGGTCTGCCAAAACCCGGACTGTGGTCTGAGGTATCCGCTTTTCGAATCTTCCACCTTCGGTGAACGATGCCCAGTCTGTTTGGGACAAACAATAGTGGTAATTGAGCAGCCACTCACTCGAGAAAAAGAGATTGACGATGATAACCTTCCAATAAATTCTGATATATGCGTCCTTCTGGATAACATTCGCTCCGCTCTAAATGTTGGCTCTATATTTCGGTCGGCAGATGGGTTTGGGTTCCATCACATATATTTATGTGGGGTCACACCCACTCCTGAAAGTGCGGAAGTTTGCAAGTCGGCGGTGGGGGCCGAACAATTGGTGAAATGGTCTGCGCATAAAAACGCATTTGAGTTAATTGAATTCTTGAAGGGACAGGATTATAAAATATGGGCGATGGAGAAAACGCAAAATTCTACACCTATCCATTCCGCGATGTCGGCTGGTGAGAAATTAAACCATCTTGTATTGGTGGTAGGGAATGAAGTTTCCGGTGTTGACCCGGGTATCCTGGATATTTCAGATTGTGTAGTTTATCTTCCGATGCGGGGACATAAGCGATCGTTCAATGTAGCAGTAGCTTTTGCAGTAGCAGCTCAAATCATACAGTCCTTGCCTCAATCAAATAATTAAGATGATTTTTTGTGATGAGTCTGGTGCGGTTTACTTGGCCCATTAGCAAGTCAGGAAATCAATATCTACCTGTCTTTATCTTCCCAATTCAACAATGCACGTTGGACCAGAACGATGGGATGCTCCACGGATTCACCCGTCCCCTGCTCGATTTGCATCCTACAAGCCGCACCAGTTGCCGCAACTAACGCCTTCCCTTTTCCATTTTTGATTTTTGGAAATAATTGCAAAGCACCGATCTTTTGAGAAAGTTCGTAATGCTCGGACTCGTAGCCAAATGTCCCGGCCATACCGCAGCACCCTGCATCAATTAGCTCTACTTCGTAACCAACCTTGCGCAGCAATTCTATGGATGCATTTGTCCCATTAGATAAACCATCATCTGCCAGGTTTTCAGCTTTTTGGTGACAGTGAGGATGGAAGTTGATTAATTGGTTGTTAGTGGCTACGCGCAGTGAGCGAAATACATCGGATCTGATCAGGAATTCTTCCAATAGCCACGTTTTATTTGTACGCCTTGATATCTCTGGTCGACGCTCAGGGATAAAGTCGTAATAATCATGCTTGAGTGAGTAAATTTCTGACGGCTCAATTCCTACGATCGGTAATTTGCTCTCCGGATCTCTCCGCCCTAACTCATCCAACACCCGTTGAGCATGACGCCGCGCTTCAGTGATAAATCCTTTAGACATTAATGATGCACCGGCACCGATCACAGAGATAACTTCCACGTCGAACCCAGCAGCATACAAAAGGTCAAAAGCAGCTTGTTCGACTTTTGGTTCTATGTAATGTGTGAAAGGATCTGATAAGAATAATACTTTTTGATTGCCAGGCAATGGCTTAACATGCGCATGCTTGGCGGAAAACGATGGAAAAGGTCGCTCCGGTGTGATCTTGATCAAGTTGGCAGCGAGTATCTTCACGCTGGGAATACCAGCCGCAAAATTTACCAATGGCGCAATGAGAGATAAAAAACCAGCCGTCAGATGGAAGTAACCAAAAATATAATCCCGGACCAGCCGGTGATGTTTTTTGTAATACTCTGCCTGAAAAGCAAATTTGAGTTTCGCCATGTCTACGCCGCTCGGACATTCCGCCTTGCAGCCTTTGCAAGCAAGGCACAAATCCAGGGCTTCAAAGACAGCTTGTGATATCTCCTCTTTTCCCTTATTAACCTCTCGAATTCCGGGGCCGACCCTGATCATTGCACGCAGTAGGTTCGCTCTTCCCCGAGTTGAATGTTGTTCTTCCCTGGTTGCCTGAAAGGATGGACACATTACGCTTGTATCTTTTCGGCAGACTCCCTGACCATTACATTGTTCGATCGCAGTAGCTAATCCGCCGCTTTGGGTAAAATCTATTGCCGGAGACCAAATCTGTGTCTGATATCCAATGCCATATCGTAAATGCGTATCCATCGGCGGCGAGTCGAACATCTTGTTCGGGTTGAGTAAACCTTGCGGGTCAGCGGCCTTTTTCAATATACGCATGGCGGATATGACTTTTTCGCCATAGGTTTGTTTCAACCATTCGCCTCTCACGATCCCATCTCCGTGCTCGGAGGCCATGGACCCGCCCATGCGCAAGGTCAATGACAAGGTTTCCTCGGCGATCTGCCTTAATGATCGAACACCATCGTCTGTCCTCAAATCCAGTATTGGCTTGATATGTAAACAGCCGGCTGAAGCATGGGCATAAATCCCGCCTTCAATCTGGTGTTGTTCTAATATTCGCTCGATCTCACGTACGAACTCCCCCAAGCGCTCTACTGGAATTGCACAATCTTCTATGAATGCGACCGGTCGAGCCGATTGTGGACGCGAATCCAAAATCCCCAAACCTACTTTACGTATATTCCAAACATTATCCTGCCCATCTTTTGAGTCAACTATCACGACGTCTTTTCGGAGGCGCCTCACTCTATTATTCAAGTCGGCGTGGTCGTCACCGCTAAATTCTACAGCCAACAAGGCAAGCGGATCACCTCCTTTGTCTCCCGTTGGGAGCACCCACCCCATCTGCCTGGCATAAGCCGGGACTCCGCGCGCCAACCGAAGGATCAATTGTGGAATAAGTTCAATCGCAGAGGGATTGAAATTTAACAAATCAGGCACGGCTTCACAAGCTTCGGCTATGCTGCCATACGGAAGGATACCGAGAATTGTATGCTTTGGCTTGGACACCAGATTGACGGTTGCCCGGCTTATTATCCCGAGCGTCCCTTCACTACCTGCCAGTAATGCCGCCAGATTTATGGTGTTCGGCTTGACGATTGGATATCCTTTTTGCATCCATTGTGGCGGCTTTGTCGGGGACCACGGCAATAAATAATTCAACCGGTAACCCGCCGAATTGCGCCAGGACTTCGGATAATGAGCTTTGATGGCCTCGGAATATGTGGCTCGGATCTCAAAGGCTGCAGAGGTTATTGAAGCAAATCGGGTTTCCCCATCAGTTTCATTACCCCTGATTTCTACTTCCCCCCAAGTGGCAAGACTGCCATCAGCCTGAATCACCTCCGCAGATATTAAATGGTCCGCTGTCATGCCGTACAAAATTGAATGCGCGCCGGTTGCATTATTAGCAATAACTCCACCCATCGTAGCCCGTTCTGCAGATGCGGGATCCGGACCGAATTGAAGTCCAAATTTAGCAGCTGCCCGGTTTAAAGTTGAAAGTATGACACCCGGTTCAACAGTTGCGGATTTTGAATCAGGGTTAATTTCAATAATGTTGTCAAGCCAACGGGAACAATCTATGATCAAGGCATCACCGATCGCCTGGCCTGCCAGCGACGAACCGGATCCACGAGGCAAAATGGGTATGCGGTATTTCGCCGCCAGTTCCACCGCAGCCTGTAAGTCTGATTGCGTCCTCGGGATCACAATACCCAGCGGCTCGATTTGATAGATGGATGCATCCGTGCTATACAGGATTCGGGAAGCCAGGTCGAGACGGATATCGCCTGTAAAATGATTACGGAGTTCGCTCAGGAAATCCTGGTTAAGAGACATATCCAGATTTTAATCGAAAGAAGGCCTCCGAATTTTTATCCCTCGGAGGCCTTAAATAATTGAGAATTTACTTCGTCTTCCCTTGATTTGCCACAGCAGCTGCTGCTTTCGCTACTGCCTCGGCATCGCCAAGATAATAATGATTGATGGGTTTCAAATTATCGTCAAGCTCATAAACGAGCGGGATCCCCGTTGGGATATTGAGTTCCGGAATTTCTGCGTCCGAGATATTATCGAGGTATTTCACCATGGCACGGATGCTGTTTCCATGTGCTGCCACCAGGACACGTTTTCCAGAAATGATCGTCGGCGCAAGGGTAGCGTGCCAATAAGGTAGTACTCGCTCAAGGGTGATTTTAAGGGATTCGGTCGATGGTAATTGTTCGGGAGTCAATTTTGCATAACGCCGGTCGAAACGAGGGTGTCGTTTATCATCGAACTCCAGCGCGGGCGGCGGGACATCGTAGCTGCGACGCCAAATCTTCACTTGAGCTTCGCCAAACTTCTCCGCCATCTCGGATTTATTTAATCCCTGCAGCGCGCCGTAATGGCGTTCGTTCAGCTGCCAGGCATTAACCACAGGCAACCATTCAAAATTCATTTCCTGCAAAACAATCCATAATGTTTGGATCGCTCGCCGTAATACGGAGGTGTAGGCGATATCAAAAACGTAACCTCCCTCGTCAAGCAATTTCCCCGCCGAAACAGCCTCCGCTCGTCCTTGATCTGTGAGACCTACATCCGTCCAGCCCGTGAAACGATTTTCTAGATTCCACGTGCTCTGGCCGTGGCGAACTAGAACCAATTTATACATGGAAACCTCTTGATGATATGATGTTTTATTATAATCGGTTCCCCTTGCTCAATTCCCCTCTTACCCATAGAATTGCCTTATGCCGGAAGATGTAACTCCGATACGTCAACAATATCTCGAGATCAAACGTGACTATCCAAACACGATCCTCTTTTTTCGACTTGGAGATTTTTACGAAACCTTCGACGAAGACGCCGAGCTCACAGCGCGCGAATTGGACATCGTCCTTACGTCACGCCCGATCGGCAAAGGTCTTCGTGCACCTCTGGCCGGTATACCCTACCATGCACTGGAAAACTATCTTGCCCGCCTAATTGAGAAAGGGCATCACGTCGCTATTTGTGAGCAGGTTGGGGATCAACCGGTAAAAGGGATTTTTCCTCGTAAGGTTGTACGCGTCGTCACCCCGGGAACAATTGTCGAGCCAGGCCTCCTTCCCGGTGATTCGAACAATTACCTGGCTTCGATTTATTTGGATGACGATGCTTTGGGCGCCGTGAAAATAGCCGGCGTAGCGTATGCAGACATAACCACAGGGGAATTTGCTGTTACTGAACTCCCCCTCGATTCCTTGCGGGCAGAATTAGTTCGTCTTCATCCAGCGGAAATCATATACCCGGATAATCCGGGTGTAACTGACAAAAAAAATTGGAGCGAGGCGCTGGGTCATCTAACCCCCTACCCTGCCTGGCGATTCGAACCGGGCAAGTGTGAGGAGACGTTGATCGCTCATTTTAATACTTCCACACTGGATGGCTTCGGTCTGAAAGGACAGAAACTTGGGATTCGCGCGGCGGGTGCAATCCTCCAGTATATTAAAGACACCCAACCTGACTCGCTTAATCTGCTTACAAGTTTACGCTATTACAGTCTTAGCGAATTCATGACCCTGGACGCATCCACGCGTCGCAATCTCGAATTGGATGAAACCTTGCTGGGAGAACGCAAAGGTTCTTTGCTGGGACTGCTTGATCAAACCATCACCCCAATGGGAAGTCGGATGATCCATCAATGGGTCAGCCAGCCTTTATTAAGTGTTGAAAAAATCGAAACTCGTCAAGTTGGAGTGAAGTACTTCTTTGAGCATAGTATGCTGCGTGCTGAATTACGGAACGCTTTTAAACCGCTGGCAGATTTGGAAAGACTAACGAATCGAATGATCGCCGGCTACGCGCAGCCTCGCGATCTAGCGGCATTGCGCAGCACTCTGGAGAAATTGCCCGGTATCGTCAATCTTATTAAAGATGACAATCAGGCTGAACTGCCCCTGCCGGTGATCGAACTGTGTTCAAATGAATTGTCCATCCTTCAAAATGCGATTGCCGATGAGCCGCCCGCAACCTTGCAAAATACCGGCGTGATCCGGCCAGGCTTTTCTGAGGAACTAGACTCGGTGATCGAAGCCTCCCAGCATGCCCGGGATTGGATCGCCAATCTGGAATCTGTCGAGCGTCAGCGGACGGGTCTCAAAACGCTCAAGGTTGGTTATAACAAAGTATTTGGCTACTTCATTGAGATTTCTCGCGGAGCAGCTGATAAAGCGCCCGAAAACTATATCCGCAAACAAACACTGGTCAACGGGGAACGCTTTATTACGCCCGAGATGAAGGAGTATGAGACGCTGGTTTTGAACGCGGAGGATCGTATTCGGGAGATCGAATTGCGTCTATTTCGGGAAGTCTGTTTAACATTGGCGAAATCGGCTGGCAAACTCCTCAAAACCGCCGGCGCCCTTGCGGAGTTGGATGTACTGGCTGCTTTAGCAGAAGCAGCAGCCAATGGAGGTTTCACACAACCCGAGATCCATGCAGGGAGTGAGTTGGAAATCCGCGCGGGGCGACATCCTGTCGTTGAGCAATACTTACACGGTGAACGATTTGTACCCAATGACCTTATCATCGAAAAAGGTGAGATCGTGCGCATCATCACAGGTCCAAACATGGCCGGAAAGTCCACTTATCTGCGGCAAGCCGCGCTCATCGTTTTAATGGCACAAATCGGTTCATTTGTGCCCGCGGAGTTCGCTAGGATCGGATTAGTTGATCGTATTTTTACCCGTATTGGCGCACAGGATGAGATCCACGCCGGTCAATCTACGTTCATGGTTGAGATGATCGAAACAGCCAATATTTTGCATCATGCCACGTCGCGCAGCCTTTTGATCTTGGATGAGATCGGACGCGGTACAAGCACGTATGACGGTGTTTCAATCGCCTGGGCTGTCATTGAATACATTCATAATCATCCGCTTCTGAGGGCAAAGACTTTATTCGCCACCCATTATCACGAATTAACGCAACTTGCGGATTTGTTACCGGGTATCCGCAATTACAACGTCGGAGTCACGGAAGCTGACGGTAAAGTAGTGTTCCTGCATAGGATCATTGCCGGTGGTGCGGATAAATCATACGGCATCCACGTCGCTCAACTAGCCGGGTTGCCCGGTCCGGTCATTCAACGTGCTGATGAAATAATGGCTGAACTCGAAAAATCATCGGGTAAGGCTGTACGGACGAATCCCCACGCTGCCCAGCAGGCTGCCTTATTCCCGGAAACGAGCCCCTTGCTCGATGAGCTCAGCACAATGGATGTTAATTCGCTCTCACCAATCGAGGCTCTTAACAAGTTGTTCGAATGGAAAAAGAAATTCCTGAAATAATGAGGGGTAAATACAATATGGAAAGTCTAGCATAGTATCATTACGATGGCTTCATCGTTTTGATAAAACGAATCGCAACCGCATGGCGCTTTCTTTTTTCCCTTTAGAATTCTTGATTTCAATTTCATACCAACTCTGTTAAGCGCCTTGTCCGCCCTATTCGTTTCCCTTAGAATGATAAGAGAATGGAGTCAGAAGACATGAAGGTTGCCATCCTCGCAGGTGGGCTTGGTACTCGCTTATCTGAAGAAACCACGATCAAGCCGAAACCCATGGTCGAAATTGGCGGTAAGCCAATCCTCTGGCATATCATGAACATTTATGCCGCTTATGGTTTCACGGAGTTTGTGATCGCTCTCGGTTATAAAGGCGAAATTATCAAGGATTATTTTCTGAATTACCGTTTCCGTTCACGCAGCCTGACAGTCGATCTAAGATCGGGCGAAACCATCTTACATAACAGCAATATGGAAGAGAATTGGAATGTTCATATGATCGATACCGGTATGGAAACACAGACCGGGGGTCGAATAAAACAAGTCGCCCAATATATCGGGAACGAGCCGTTTATGCTGACTTATGGAGACGGTGTAAGCAATATCAATATTTCCCAACTTCTCGAATTCCATAGGACACATGGCAGGTTAGCTACACTTACGGCTGTACGGCCTCCTGCGCGTTTCGGCCAGATGATCCTTGACGGTGATCGTGTAACTCAATTTGAAGAAAAGCCACAGATCGGTGAAGGGTGGATCAACGGAGGTTTTTTTGTTTTACAACCGGAAATTTCCCGCTACATTAAAGATGACCAGACACTTTGGGAGCACGAACCTCTCGAGCAGCTCGCTATCGAGGGGCAGTTGGGAGCTTACCGTCATGACAATTTCTGGTACTGCATGGATACCTTGCGCGATGTAAACCTTCTTGACAAGTTCTGGCGCGATGGAAATGCCCCTTGGAAAATATGGGATTGAACCGGGCTTTTTGGCTTG
>JBGQIO010000159.1:0-8470 GCA_041498515.1 Anaerolineae bacterium | reverse complement strand
GAAATGCAAACGTTCGATCAGAGCGGTCAGAGCAGCAGAATAGACTCCTGCAAACAACACGCCGAGCGTGATGGCAAGGAAAACACTGCCCAGAAAAGCAATGATCTCGATGAGGCCGAAGCGCCGCACGGAGCCATCGGCTCTTGTACGTGCGCCGAAGTGGAAATAAACAAGAGTGGTGATAACGCCTGCCAGGACCAGCCCGGCATTGAGGAGCGATTCAGGCGAAGTAAATCCGGTAATATCAAAGGCAGCGATGGTCGCGTTGACCTGCGGAAAGAGCGTACCGGTCACAGCGCCGCCCACTGCCGCCGCTGCTCCAGCTCCCACCAGGAGTCCCATGGCCGGCATGCCAAGGCGGGAGAGCGGTGGCCAGGCTTTCATAAGCAATAAGCCGCTAAGAAAAAAGGGCACAGCCAGAACCGCCTGGCGAAGAGACATGCCAAAAAGGAATCCCTGATAAAGCGGTTGGAGAAGGTCGGGCCAAAGAACCTGACGTATTGAAACAGCGGCAACGTAACCCGCCGAAACGCCAACGAAAATATAGACCGCGACGCGAAAAAGAGGGTTATCTCCGATGAGGTAGCTCAGGATCATCAAAGTAAAGAGAAAGGCCACCATGCCTGTTATCAGATCAGGAGACATTTATCCCGCCTCATGCACGCGCCGATCTTGGATACCGAGCCAGAGATTCCACAATCCCCCAAGGAACATCACAACCACCACCAGCAGCAGACCCAGGCTGTATGCATCCCAATAGCGGCGGACAAATCCGGGCAGTCCGCCGTTCGCTTGTTCCGCGCCGGCTGCGCCGTTCAAGCCGGCGATCATGCCTTTTACCTGACCAGAGTCCACATAAGGCACAAACATTGGTCCGGCCTGTGCGCTGGATAGAATGATCAGCGGAGCGTTTCCTCGGGCCAGCTCAGTTTGCTCGATCCAGACACGGCCAGATTCTAAACTATCGGTTAAGACGATGACTGCCGCGAAATCCGAGAGATGGGTTACGCCCTGCATTACTTGTGTGTTCCAGACTTCGGCGGAGTCGGCATTGAGAGGCATAACCGCGGTCGGGTTCTGGGAAAAATCGAATACGCCGGCTAATCCGCCGGGTAGGTAACCTAGGTCAACATATTGAGCGCCGCTTTGATAAGAACGCTGTGCAAGAGTGGAGGTCATGAACCGCTCGGCGAGAGCCGCGCCGGTCGGAGAGGTGGAGATCAGTGCAAGGCGGGGATGTTTTAATAGAAGAAGATGATCCATCAGCGATGCACCACTGGCTTCCATTTCACCGATTGTTGCGGGTTCGTAATCGAATGCGACCAGGACGGGGGCGTCTGCCGGGATTGCCTCAACCGCCTGGATGGCAGCGATTGTTTCGTTGGGTACCTGGGCAGGCAAAGGGAAAATTTGAGTCTTCCCAAAAATAACACCGCCCAGGATGATAATAAGCAGGGCGCTCAGGGCCCAACGCAAGACGCGTTGCGACCTCGGAACGGAGTCCGCTTTCATTGGAACTGGTGCGGTCTCTGCCGAGAGGATCTGCTCGAGCAGGGCGGCATGCGCTTGCTGCTGGTCGGTGGCGTCGAGTTTGATGGAGTGGGATTTCGGTTTGCTGGTTGCTGCGGTTGCTCCGGGGATAGCCGGCAGAACGCCTTGCAAGCCGGCCAACGCACCGCGCTCTTCGAGTCTGGAATCCAACGGGCCTGCAGTTGAATCGCGCATGGCCGATTCAACGGGTCGCATGGCTTGTACCCACGAAGGCAGCTCCGCTGGCTCAATCGGTTCCTCTGCTTGTGCAGCCGGCGGTAAACCTTCTTCAGGGGAGGGCTGGCTCGGCGTAATATCAGCGAGCCAATCCGGTATTTTCATGGATGCGAAGATCGCATCTACATCGTCGCTCGATTCAGGAATCTCCGTAAACGCGGAAGCAGCAGGAACTGGTCCCGCGGGAGATGCAGCGGGTGGCTCTGTAGGGAGGGCCGAAACTGAAGAGACTGGTTCCGCAGGAGATGTTGCAGGTGCCTCCATTTGAAAGGCTGGAACAGCTGGCTCTCTGGGCTCAGCAGCCCGTGGCTCAATCGGTGTCAGCGAGCTGACCCAATTAGGCAGTTCACTCAATGGAAGGTTTTTTTCAGGGATAGGCTGTGATTGAACTATGGCCGGTTCTGCTGGCGCTGGGCCTGCGGGAGTCTCCTGGACCGATGGGCCGGCGGTTTTCAGCCAATCGGGCAAAGCTTCGCCTGATTCGGTTCCTGATTGACCTGCACCGGCCGCCTCGTCGAAGCTCTTCAACCAATCAGGGACGTCGGGCAACATTGTCGCAGGCGATGGAGTTTCCTTGCTGGACGAAGGCTGCTGCCCGGGAGGTGGTGTTTCACTGTCCAGTTTCTTGAACCAATCCGCTATATCTTTGTCTGATGAAAGCGCGGGTGTTGAGGTTTCCTTGCTGGACTCAGACTGCTGCCCGACGAGCGGTGTTCCACTATCCAGTTTCTTTATCCAATCCGCTATATCAGTGTCCGACGAAAACGCTGGCGATGGTGCGTCCTTGCCGGACTCGGTGTGTTGCCCAGCCGAGGGCGTTTCGGCGTCCAGTTTCTTTATCCAATCCGGTATTTCGATGTCCGATGAAAGCGCTGACCCGGTAAGATCCTTAACGGATTCTCTCTCGTAGGGTTGAATGTCCTTCGTCCCCACAGGAACTTCACCGGCGGAAGAGACGGGAGTAGTGGGTGTGGATCGGTCGGGTTGGACCGGGGCAGGCGCTTCGGTTTTTGTGAAGGTAAGATTCTCGCCCGAGGGAGCAGCAGGGCTGGCCGCCTGTTTGAACCATTCAGTCAGTTCATCTTTCTCGGGTGCAGATTCTCCTCCTCTCATCCAGGGCAGTCCAGCGCTCTCGCTCCCGGGAACATCCTTGCCTGGTTCTTCATTATGACCGAGCTCAACCCATTTGACCTGCGAACTATCCTGCTCATTTTTTTTCTTCTTGGCAGGCGCGCCGGTAATGCTTCTCAACCAGTCAGGAGTCTCGTCATCTTCATCTCCCTGTTTGTTTTGATCGGCTAAACCTGCCAGCAGGTCGGGAGTTTGAGTGAGTGGTTTGGTCTGTTTATCACCCCCGGTAATGGTTGGTTCATCCTCCGCTGATTGACGCGCTTGCTTGCGCGCTTCGCGCAGCCATTCCGGAAGGATGGGTTCGAGTTCAGCAGTTACTTTTTTGGTTGGTATCTGACCGGGGTGAATGGGGCCGTCCTCGTCTTTGAGCGGACCCGTGAGGGGAAGAAGGCGCGACTGGCAGTTCTTGCAAAACTCCATATCGGCCGGGTTCGATTCGCCGCAAACAGGACAGATGATTGGTTCCGCCATTATTTGCCCCCGTATGGACGGTCAGCGCCGATGAGGACACGCAAGCCGGTGGTAAGTGTACCGAGCGCAACGCCGATTAAAATACCGCGGGCTCCCCCAAGCGCAAGCACGTGCTGGAACCATGGCCGCAGAAAATTATTCAGTGCGCCTACTTCACCGAAAGGCAGAGTAGCCGAGCCGATCATCATCAGGAGAGCGGTCGCGATAAAAAGAACACTCATAAGGTTTGCGCGACGGCGCAGGAGACGAATACTGGCATATAGAAGCGTGACCGCAAGCACAGCCATTAAACTTGCTTCGACCGGCACAATGACGGCATTGACAAGCAAACGCATTCCTGGGTGATCGGGGCCAAGGACCAGGCCAAAGAAAAAGGCTGCGAATAAACAGATCAAAAGAATGGCGCTGTAAATTCTGCCCTTTTCGCGTTGTGAGATTTTAGTCCCGTGCACCAGGATCAAATTGAACACGCCGACCAGGGCAGCTGTACCCGCCAGAATGATCGCCCAGGTCAAAAATATGGTTTGGATGGGATTCAGGACGGGGATAAAGTATCCGATCAGGACGATCACTCCAGTAAGAACCGCGAGAACTAAGGCTGCGATTCGCATTATATAAACCCGATCAATTTCAAGACCGTCCCTGCCAACAAGACCAGGATAATGATCCAGCGTAATACATCCTGGACCGTCAGGCTGGCGGAATGCGAGGGGCCTGCCCCGAGATACGTGCTGGCTGCGAAGAGTTCTTCGCCGATTAATGTTTCGTGCGCAGAGGCAAATAACGCCGCCTGGGACGAAAGCGCGTCGCTCGACCCGACCAGGAAGGTGTTCTCGCGTTCAGACGCCTCAGCCAACAATGCGGCTTCCACACCAAAGTGACCGACCAAAACAGTGGTCGAGACATTTTCATCATGCAAAATAGGGATCATTCCCGCCACAGACGAGAAGGGTGTCATTCCGGTTAGGCGTCCGGTGGTTGGTTGATAGTACTCTCCAGCGCCCGCGCCTTGATAACCGGCTTCAATCGTATCCTGGGCGAGCAGCGCCAGAGAAGATTCACCAGCGGCCGCGATGGGTGGGCGGTCGCTGAGTGAAGTCCGTTCCGTGAGATGGCGCAGCAGCCCGAGACCCGCCAAGGGCGCACCTCCATTTTGTGTTAGCAGACTGGCGCCTCCCAACCCGATCAGCAGACGCGTACCGTCTTCGACGCTTAAACCCACTGCGCGGTAAAGACGCGTGAGGGCGGGAATTCCGCGCAATTTTGGAGGGGATTTGCGTTTGATCAACGAGAGTATTAAAAGGAAGAAGGCCGACAAGACTACGAGAGCAAGCCCCAGCAGGTTCATGGCAATAGGCCCCCATCCAAAAAAGAGGCGAAGGCGCGAGCTTCCTCATCTGATTCGAGCATGCGGGCCAGAGCGTCGGCGCTCTCGCCTAGGAAAGGCTGTCCCATATATAGCACTTGAGCGGATAGAATAACCAGCGGACGACCTGCATCTAGCAGCCAGGAGGTCAGGCCGTCTAGTTGATAGCGGTGCAGCGTTTCAGCCCACTGAAGCCAGTGCGCCCGCGACGAGCTGATTGACCTGCTGCTTGTATTTATGTCTGACCCTGATTTCATGGTCTTCAGACCATCTTGCTTTGCAGGATTTTCCACCGTACTGATTTCCTAAACGTTATCGTAGCCAGCCATCAATGTGCGTCCGGTGGATGGCAGCGGTACAATCTCCCTGCGAACGGCAAACCGCGAAAACAGGAGATTGCTTCCCTGAAAGAAGATCAGGAAAGGGTGGGCAAAAACCTACCACCTTGGTAGGTCAGAAACTTATCGTTTTGACAATTGTACAGCACTTCATCTTGTCACAACGAAGTATTCTATAAAAGTATAGCATATTTTAATTTTCATCCGCCATACAGGAAATGACCAGAATTGCAGATGAGTTACAGATGGATCCTGGCAAATCGCGGATTTTGGTGCCCGACTCATCAGTCTTTAGTATAATTCCTACGAAAATACCCGCGGAGGAATCATGACCGAAAAGAAGATCCGTGTGCTGGTGGCCAAACCCGGCCTCGACGGGCATGACCGCGGCGCAAAGGTGGTGGCGCGCGCTTTGCGCGATGCTGGCATGGAAGTGATTTACACAGGTCTGCGCCAAACTCCCGAAATGATCGCAGATGCCGCTTTGCAGGAAGATGTGGATGTGGTGGGACTTTCCATTCTTTCCGGCGCACATATGGCGCTCGCGCCGCGTATTATGGACCTGCTTAAGGCGAATGGGCAGACCCAGGTTAAAGTGTTTATTGGCGGGATCGTTCCGGATGAAGATGTGCCGCGCTTGATGGAGATGGGTATCAGCGGCATCTATGGGCCGGGTGCTTCAACAGAGGATATTGTTAAAGATATTCGGAATGCGGTAAAGTAGTTGACGAATTTTATATTGGATAATAAGTAAGGATACGTTGACGCTGATAGACTCTGTTCTTCGTGGTGATCGTCTCGCACTGGCGCGTGTTTTGACTCAAGTGGAGAACAACACACTGGAAGGCCGCGACATACTGGATGCGCTTTTTCCTCGAACAGGCAAAGCGCACCTGATCGGCGTCACCGGCGCACCCGGCACAGGTAAATCCTCGCTGGTCAACCAGCTTGCCCTGTTATATCGCAGGCAAAAGAAGACCGTGGCGATCGTGGCTGTCGATCCATCCAGCCCGTTCACGGGCGGCGCGCTGCTTGGCGATCGTGTTCGGATGAAAGACTTGAGTGGAGACCCAGGGGTGTTCATCCGTTCGATGGCATCGCGTGGTTCGCTGGGTGGTCTGGCCCAGGCAACTGCAGGTGAGGTGCAAGTCTTCGACGCAGCGGGTTACGAGATCGTTTTGATAGAAACGGTTGGGGCTGGACAGGGTGAAGTGGATATCGCTCGCCTGGCGCACACTACAATGGTCGTCGAAGCGCCCGGCTTGGGCGATGATATTCAAGCCATCAAAGCCGGCATACTTGAGATTGCGGACATTCTGGTGGTGAACAAGGCAGATCGCCCCGGTGTTGAAAACACGGAGAAAGCGCTTAAGTCCATGCTGGATCTGGCGCATCCGATGAAAAGAGTCTACCTGCATCATGGCAAAATCATGGACGACGGGTTTCAAAATTTAACAAAGAAGGAGGTCGATATAAATAAAGGATTGTGGATCCCTCCCATTCAAAAAACAATTTCGACCGAAGGAAAGGGGATCCCTGAATTAGCCGAACAAATCGCGAAGCATGCGGAATATCTGCGCCTCAGCGGTGATTGGGCTGTTCGCGAGCAAGCCCGTCTCGAAACCGAAATGGAGATGATCCTGCAGCAGAGGTTGATGATTCAATTCCGCGAACACGTCTCCGAGACGCGTTATGATGAGGTAATGCGTCAGGTCTTTGAAAAAAGTGTTTCTCCATGGGAGGCGGTCAAAATGCTGACAAACGGGAAAGCTCTCAACCCTGAACCCTCCGGTAGTGACACCGGTAGTGATTCCGTTGGAAGAGATTCTGCTTCGCATCCTAAAGAAGAGAAGGACTGGGATTGAAGTGATTTACGGCAAGCACCTTCGCCTACGCGGCGTGGAACGCACCGACATACCACAGTTCTACGAATGGTTGAATGATCCCGAAGTGACGGAGGGCTTGTCCCTTTATTTACCCATGTCCATGACCGACGAAGAGAAATGGTTCGAAAGAATTTCACAGACGAACCAGGATGAAAAGCCGCTTTCAATTGAACTCAAAGACGGCGACGCTTGGCGATTAATTGGAAATAGCGGGATCTTTAACCTTGAATGGCCGAATCGGTCTGCCGAATTCGGGATCTTCATCGGCGATAAATCTTTATGGAATAAAGGGTATGGCACGGAAGCGGTAAAATTGATCCTGAAGCATGGATTCGAAACATTGAACCTGAATCGAATGTATTTACGGGTTTATTCCACAAACCCGCGTGCAAAGCGTTCCTACGAAAAAGCAGGGTTTGTTACCGAAGGCACATTGCGCGAAGCGGTATACCGGCATGGAAAGTATGCCGACATCCACATCATGAGCGTTTTGCGTTCGGAGTGGCACGCAAAACGGGAGGGCAAATGAGCATTCACATGCATCCGCATGAAATGAAGGTCTATGGCGAGATCAAACTCTTCGCAGGGGATGGTTCGCCCGAACTGGCCGGAAAAATATCGAATTATCTTGGCTCGCCTTTGTGCGAGCGGGAATTGATCGAGTTCCCCAACGAGAACATTTTCGTCAGGCTCAAGCACAGTGTGCGCGGACAGGATGTATACCTGATCCAGCAGACCGCTTCGCCGGTCAATCGCAATCTGATGGAACTGCTGATCACTCTCCAAACCCTGCGGTTGGATTCGGCAGCCCGTATCACAGCGGTCGTACCCTATCTTGCGTATGGGCGTTCGGATAAGAAAGACCAGCCGCGCGTCCCGATCACCGGTCGCCTGATAGCAGACATGATCGAAGTGGCGGGAGCGGATCGCTATATGACCCTCGATCCGCACGCCGGGCAGATCCAGGGCTTCTTCTCCATCCCCGGTGATGTGCTGACCGCCTCACGTCTCATTATAGGGAACATCAACCAGACTCTGCGCTCAAAATTAAAGAATCCCGTGGTGGTCGCAACCGACCTGGGCTTTGCCAAGAAAGCCCGGAACTATGCTGCTGACATGGACATGCCGGTAGCCTTCATCGAGAAGCGCCGGGTAGGGAACGATGCGAAGGCGGAAGCGCTTACCTTGATCGGCGACGTAAAAGGCCGTGACGTTTTGATCGTGGACGATGAAGTCGATACGGGCAGTTCCATTTCTGAAGCTGTCAATGTCGTTAAAAAATATAACGCACGCGATGTTTACCTGGCTTTTGTCCATCCTATCTTTTCGAATAGCGCAGCGGAAAGACTGGCAGCCTTGCCCATCAAGCATATCATCACAACCGATTCGGTCCCCATCTCTGAGGAGAAGCTGAAGATCCTGGGGGACCGCATTACGATACTATCCGTAGCCTCCCTGCTGGGCGAGGTGATCAGACGAGCACATGAGGGAAGAAGTGTCGGCGAGATGTT
>JBGQIO010000158.1:0-8672 GCA_041498515.1 Anaerolineae bacterium | reverse complement strand
GCAAGGTACTTTATTTAGAACCTCAATTCCAAAGACTGCAATTTGAAGGATAGACCAGGTTGTTTGCTGTTTTTACAGGAGGGAACTTGGGCTGGGGCCATGATTGACATTCCATTAAAATTTCGTTAAACTATACGCAAAGACTATGCGCTATTAGAAATCAAGTCCAATCCCTGGTTTCTGCTTGAAGATTAAGGAGGCAAAATGCCTTCAAAAGATACCGCTCACATAACCTCACAAACACCGCTAGTGCCAACTATCAAAGCCTGGGAGTCGTTTCTTTACGATCAAGGCCGCTCACCGAATACCGTGAAGGCTTTTCTCTCAGATGTGCGTTTGTTGACCCAATTTCTACCTCCGGATCGCACCATCGGTGCGGTCACGACTAACGACCTAAACCACTTTTTCGAATGGATGGAAAATGAGCGCGACGTTCCCTGTAGTCCAAAAACCCTGGCCCGCAGGATCACATCAACAAAATCCTTATTCCGTTGGTTGAATCAATATGGAGTTTTAATGATTGACCCAGCCGAAAAGGTCCTGCAGCGCTCGGCTGTCAGCCCCCTGCCACTGGTGCTGGATGATGAGGAGGTAGACTTCGTGCTCGCCGCTGCTGATCGTCATCGCCGCAACCAGAAGCCTGACGCCCGTCCTTTCGCCCTTCTGCACCTCTTACTTTCCACGGGTATTAAAAAGAGTGAATGTCTCGGCATCCATCTCAACCACATTGATCTGGATGCACCCGGTGGTGCGCAGGTCTTCATCCGCTACGCCAGTCCCACCAACCGCTACAAGGAGCGCAAAATTGAGCTTCCTGAAGATTGGCTTCCGGTATTCAAGGAATATATCGAACAATACCAGCCGGTCGATCAACTCTTCCCCTGGTCCCCGCGGCGGCTTGAATATCTCCTCGAAGACATCGGCGAAGAAGCGGGCTTGAAGAAGCATTTATCCTTCGATATGTGCCGCTGGACCTGTGCTCTGCGCGACTTCGAGTCCGGATTGGAGGCCGATAAGGTTCGTCAGAAAATGGGTATTTCCAAGATCCAATGGCGTGAGATCCACCTTAAATTGCGACAACTGAGTGAAATTAACTAGAATTTACGCTACCCCGCCTTTTCGAAGAGACGGAGGGGAATTCTGATGTTATTTTTCAACTATTCCCAAAGGGGGTGTCAAGGCAAAATAAAGGATACTGCGCGAGGTTTGTTTCAATTTGACCCTCTCTGCAGGCCTGTACCCGGGCACCCAGACCACAACTTTGCCGGAACACAATAATGGCCAGCGCGCCCGCGCCCGTTCAGTTAATTTTACATTTGTGAAAAAATCCGATAATTTTTGCGAATGACCTTTCAGCCCCAGCGGCTCGAACAGATCACCTAGGCGTCTAATACGTAATTCCAGGTTATCGGGTTGGCTTTCCGCGTCCAACCACACCCTGAATTGGTCCTCATTCCGGGAAGAAAGTTCCCAGGCCGAATCGGAGACCTGCCATTTCTCCGACGAGAATTGCCAGCCATTGGCAAGAGAAATTTGCACCGGCACCGATATCGGAATAGAGTCCATCTGCGCGGGCATTTGCGGCCATTGGTCAAACGGAAGTTCAATTTCCGATTTGGCTATGTAAAGCATGTTACCTTCTCTGAGCAGAAACAAGGTGCCTGTCAAGTCCATCCGATGGCTAAAAGGATCTGCAATAAAACCCGAGGCCCGCTCGAGAACGGCAAAAACAGCCTCCTGTGAGGGCAGTAGGTGTTCGACAGCGCGACGAAGTAATTGTCTTTGTAATCCCGGAGAATGTTCAGATAGGAAATTCAAATCCAGCGTCACATAATTGTCAGTTTCTTGAATCACTGATTGATGCCACCAGGATTCGAGCGCCTCGGTTAACAGGCCCTGGTCAGAGGAAAGTGTTTGTGCGGCACGCCAGACGGCTTCACGAATCCGTGGATTATATGTTTCAAGTACAGGGATTAAGGCATGTCGTACTCGATTCCGAAGAAAATCGGGCGAGTCGTTGCTGGCATCATAATGCGGGTTGAGAGTATGAGATGTGCAGTAGGCAGTGATCTCCGTACGCCAGATATCCAACAAGGGGCGGACGATGGGAATCTCTTTATCAAATGTAGGAAGAAAAGTCCGATAAGACATGCCTTTAAGTCCATTCATGCCTGCCCCGCGCAGAAAATGCATCAGAACGGTCTCAACTTGATCATCGGCCGTATGGCCGACTGCTACAGCTTGAGCATGGGTACGATGCGCCTGTGTAAAAAGAAATCGGTAACGAAGGTTGCGGGCTGCCTCTTCCAGGGAAAGTTTTTCATTTTGTGCATGGAGCTGTACATCTGCGCTATCCACTACAAAGGGGATCTTCTTCTGCCTTGCGGTTTCTTCCACAGCCCTGGCCTCGATCTCTGCTTCAGGTCGCAGCTTGTGATTAAAATGCGCAGCTACAACCTGATAGCCTGCCCGCTGAAGCAGATCTAAAAGACAGAGGCTGTCTGGCCCGCCTGAAACGCCTACAAGGATCGGTTTTTGTGGGTCGAGGCGGCACTGGCTGTTCAAAATGGTTTCAACTTTTTCGAGCATGGCTCTATTAAACCACAGAGACCTCCGAGAATGTTCTCTTGCATTCCTCCGGTTTCACAGGGAGTCGTTGTTGCGGAATCGAATTCTCTACAGAACATCTTTGACCTAATATGTTCTCTGACTGTCTGTTCATTGTGTTTTTGAATACAGTACAAAAGCTCCCCAATTCGTTTGGTCGTTCTACCTCTATGTTCTGTTTCTCCTGGTCACCCATTACCTACTGCATTAACCAAATCGGTTGGGTTTGTAATCCGATGCACGACGTTAATGCCGAGCGATCTTGCATGTTGATCAGATCTGATACAGCTCAACAAGAACCCCGCTGGTGGATTCAGGATGGACAAAAGCATAGCGTTTGCCGTCCGAGGCCGTGCGCGGCTCTTCATTGATTAGGCGGATACCTTTGGCTTTGAGCTGCGCCAATATGCCTTCAATATCATCGACTTCCAGGCAAATGTGATGCAGTCCGGGTCCGCGCTTGGCAAGATACTTTGCTATACCGGAATCATCAGTTGTCGGTCTGACGAGTTCCACTTCCGATCCGCCCAAGGGTAAGAAAGCTACTTGAGATTTCTCGGCTGTAACTTCACGTAACTCACGCAGCTCCATTCCCAATGCGTCACGCCAGAACAGAAGTGATCGTTCCATATCTTCCACGACAACCGCAACGTGATTAATGCTCTTGATATTAGGCATGAGGTCTCCAATCCTGAAATGCGGGAACAGAAAATAGCGAATTGAGATCAGTTCTTAGTACTCGCATTTCCATTTACAGATCTTCCGCTCTTTATCCTTCATTTTCCATTAAATCCATATAAGCTCCTTCGAGCAAATCGGCCCTTTTAACCCCGAGTTTGGACATTAAATCTTCTGCAATCGCCTGACCCTCTGCATCGGACTGGTCAGGGTGCAGGACTACTTCCAATTCCATGAACTTTCCCAACGCTTCGACGTCGTCGAGATGTACGCGGGTTTGGCCTACAAGATAGAGATAACGCGTCTTGCGGACTATGCCGCGTGTACCGAGGGCAAGCGAAAGAGTGGTTTTTAGGTTTTCCGGATCGGCGGTCTCAAAGATATGATAATCCGATCGTTTGGGGCTACCTTGGTCCGGGCGTTCGTAATAGATCAATTGGGAACGTTCCTGCCCGAGTTCACGCAGCTTAAGACGACCTTTTTTCGTGTAAAAAAATGTGTCCACCTGAGGAATGACCTGCTCAAGAGTATCACTAAGCGCCAGGGCTTGAGAGCGGATGGCGTTGAAGTCACGAACGCGGGCTTTGATCTCAATATTGGCGGGCATGCCTATCCTTGTTTTAATCGAATTTTAAACGGGCTTCCATCAATGGCCTGTTCGATCTCCCCGTGGCTCTCGAGACCGAGCTTTACCCTGATTGTATACCAATCGATTGAGCATTCGAATGTTACCCGATCATGAACAAGAACTATTGTGAGTCTGGGAAGTGTGCTGTTTCATATACAAGGTTTAGCCGGCGGCAACTTTAACGTAATCCGTTTTTTTATAACCTAACAAACCAACAATCAGGTGATAGAGTGCGAACAGCTCAAGGGAAAATGGTAAATACCCGCCGTAACCTAATAAAGGCATTTCAAAGATGTGCAGCCCCCCACCCCAGGGGACATGGTAGATCCACTTGGGATACGAATGGAAATTCCACATCTCCCAAAAGAAAGCGGTCAGGAGTACACCTAGCCAGAGCGAAATGATCGGATGCCAGTCTCCTTCCTGAGTCCAGTCTGCAAGTGAACGATTCCCCATCCAAATGTTGAGAGGTTCCAGGATGAAGTATGGGGACAGCCAGATGAACGGGAAGAAAATCATTGGCCACGCCAACAGGAGCGCCAGCATAACCCAGCCCGTGATGAAGAACGCGATCGTCGTCAGTTTATCAGGTCGGATGACCGGTCCGCGCCCAAGCCGCCTGGCGAAATCAAAACTGGCAAAAAATTCAGCACTTCCGAATACCGCCGGAATGACCGTCGTAAAACTTAAGGTCGTCCAAAAAGTATAACCAAGCGTGCCGGTCCCGTCAGCTCCGATATAAATCCAATTCTGGGTGCGGAGATTAAGGGCTTCAAAGATCCACCAGACCGGCGCCGAGACCAGGAAGAGGCCTGCATATTTTCGCCAGCTGCGCGTCAGCAAGGAGGTACCGGTTCGCCAAAACACCAGGGCATCCATGGTCAGGCAATAGCCCAACCACATGGGGAAAAAACCCCATTGAGTTCGCGCACCATCCCAGGTCCAATTGATGATCCAAAATAAAATGGCGAGGACTATGCCAAACCAGCCGTACGGAGGGAATTTGTTTTTCAATTTACCACTCGTGGAATGGAATGAGGTTTGTTTAGAATACGAACGGAATAAAGCGTTTGGTATGCTGCATATAATCGCGATAAGGCATTCCTAACCCTTCTACCAGGGCTTGCTCCTCCACATGCACGCGATATGCGTATCCAATGACAGTTCCTAAAATGACCAGTCCTAGACTCAACCAGTTGGTGAGAGCTAGGCCAAATCCCAAAAAAGACAGCATAGCTCCGCTATAAGACGGATGGCGAATATACCGATAAGGACCTTTGTCAATTACCGTTTGTCCTGCTTGAATGGAAATCACACTCGTGAAGTATTTCCCGAGAACCCAGATCGCATACCCGCGAAAAGCCTCACCCGCCAGGATCAGGAAGATGCCAATTTCAAATAGAAGCGTTCGATCCCAGGGGATGGCGAATTGCTTGGCAGAGAAGGAAGAATTCAATCCAAGAGCGATCCCAGCGTATAAGCTGATTATTAAAACGAAACCCGATGCCCGGTCATGCGTCTGTGCACCGCGGGCTCGATTCCGGGTAAAGGTGAAGATCAGCTCCAGAACAATCCAAATGCCTGAACTGATTTGAATTAGATAAAGATCGATCCGGTTTGTCGCAAAGACAGGCACCATTGACTTCTAAAATCCTCGGAAAATATGAGTACCACTACACATATTACCTATTATAAACAGGAAATCCGTCAGGACTTGGGTTTTTTCTGGTTTGCTCCGAAGGAAATAGAAGAAGAATTGCTAATGACTTTGTGGAAGGCTTAAGCGTCCAGCTTTCAGTTAGCAGCTTGAATCCACTTCTATTCGAATAAGGAAAAACGGTATGTGTAAAGAGGATATTTCCTCCAGGTTAATGCGAAGCAGTACGCTATTTACTGCGTACTGCTTTTTTTCGATCTCTTAACGACGTTTTTTCTTTACCCGATACCGGATTAGATCAAATTAAAAGATTTGTCTGGAAGCAGTGAAATTTGTACAGCTGGTTGAGATATATGTAGATCGCGATCTGGCCGTAAGATGTTTAAATCTCCACAGTCATAAAACCAAATGTCCGCCACAAGCCTCGCATCAGACCGTGACCGAAATCCGGCTTCAGGAATTGGTTCGGGCAAGAACCAGGGATAACGCTGATCCCGTTTTCACGACATAACTTGACTGCCTCCACGGAGACGCTGGTCATACCTGCTGCCAGCCCCGGCTTGGTCCCCATCATGCAGTGCATCCAGACATGCTGGATGCCCAATTCCACGCACTGGCGGATGATCTCCTCGGTCACTCGGGGGTTCGCCATAATAAAAACAGCGTCCGGCTTTTCCGGGAGTGATTTTAAGTCCGGATAGCACGGCGAACCGTTATAAGTCGAGATGCGCGGATTGACTGCATAGACTTGATAACCCTCGTCCTTGAACTTTTTGTAGTTCGAATTACAACCGGTTTCACGTTTGTCCGATACACCGATGACGGCGATCCTTTTCTGCGCAAGGAAGTCTTGTACGAGATTATCGATTTTTGCCATCTGAATTCTCCTATTCAAAAAAATATCGGAGCCTTTTGGCTCCGATCCGACTTACTTTGATCGCACCGACGAATTGAATCTCTGACCATACGAAAATTATACACCTCGATTAATTTAGGACTGGAAAAGTTCTTTCTTTTTTTACAAGGAGAAGCACCACAGCACCGGAATGTGCAAAGGAATCAGCTAGTATCTCCAGGCTGTGTGCTATGCGGATCGTAGGGGTATACCAGGTGGCTTGGAACAAAGCCAAACCACCCACCAGGAGGAATAGCGTGACTCCCAGGGTTACAAACAGGCTGGCTCGTGATTTCGCCCAGATAATTAACATTGGAAGAAGGGCGATAAGGAATAATAAGCTGCGCAAAGCCAGAGTGGGAAGGATCTCTCCCCAGCCTGGTGCTTTCAAGCCCATCAATCCTTGCTGGTAGAACTTGTAGGTGAACGGCATAACTAGCCAGCCAAAAATAAGGTAGGCGACTGGAAAGGACATCCAGGCGAGAACCAAACGCCAAACCCACTCTGCGACCGCTCGTCCATTAAAAAAAGATTTAGTTCTTGACCAAAAACCCGGGCCTGGCTTAAGAGGCCGAAATAAAACAGCAACCACAGCGGCGCACAGCACACTGGAAACCAGATACATTACTACAAGGGCCGAGCTGCTCATCGTGGTAAATATGGCGGCCTCAAGATAGGTATTAACCCCGTATGTGATCCAGGTGAGGAACGCAAGGATCAACCAGCGCGAGAGAAAGCCGCCTGCGAGACGGACGGAGATGAAAGCCAGCGTGCCGGCCAGGATAAAGCTGGTCAATATAAAATAATGTGTTAATTTGGATTGATCTGCTCCGGCTGGCATGGTTGGCGAGGGCAGACCAATTATATTAGACACAACGCTGCCAAGGATGATCCCCAAATAAAAAAACAAACCCCCGAGCAGAATTTTCCCAATCGTAACCAACAGGCTCCGGATTATCACTCGAACCTCCGCACTTAAATACTTTTTGCAGGACCAGGCTCCCCCAACCCATCGCTAACAGTTTCTATGCTTGACCGCTATGGCAATGTCAGAATATTCAAAAAATCGGGTTTTATTTCAACTGCGACCGCTGTTGAGCTATTTAAACTTATGAATGATTCGAATTTTCGATCTATCCATCGATCACTGCCCATTGATCGCGTCCATTTTGCTTGGCTTGAAGCAGCGCCTTGTCTGAACGGTCCAACAGCTCCAGCCAGTTTTCCTTCTGGATATGATATTGTGCGATCCCTATGCTGATCGTCATATGGATCACCCTGCCGCCTGAGATAATCGGTGTCGAGCGGACTTGTTGACAAAGGCGCGTGGCCTGTTCGCAGGCCGCTTTGAGTCCGCTGTTCGGCAATAAAACGAGGAATTCTTCACCACCGTACCGCCCGATCTCATCCGGTTGGCGGATGTGGTCACGCAATTCTGAAGCTACAAATCTCAATACCTCATCGCCTGAACTGTGACCATGGGTATCATTCACCTTCTTAAAGTGGTCAAGGTCCACCATCGAGATAGAGAGCGGGGCGCCATACCGGTCAGAGAAAGTAACCTGGCGCTGGAGATCCGCGATAATGAACCGGCGGTTGGGCAGGAAGGTCAAAGCATCCGTATGTGACACTTCGTCCGCCTGCGTCAGGACGGCTTGCAGTTCGATTGTTTTATTTTCCAGGACTGTTTTCAGCCTATCTAATTCGGCTTCAAGTTTTTGTATCTTTGATCCATCAACCGCTGTGGATACGGGTTCACAAAAGAAAAGAAATCGGTCAGCCTCCAGCGGGACGATCAAGCAATCGAATTGCCTGGATTGAGCTTGTGTACCCAATTCGAGAATTGTCTGTGTCACTTTATTCAAGCGGCGTGTGTATTGTAAAAGCTTATCAAATTCCATCTGAGAAGTGAGTGCAACGAACTCTCTGAGAGTTGTCGCTCCCGGCAGCGATCGTTTGAAAGAATCGAAAGCCGGATTCGATAGTTCCACTTTACCATCCGAATCTAATGACCCCACCAATACGTGTGCGGATTGCAAATACGGCTCCAGACCTTTTTGAGCAACCAGTTTGATCAGTTCGCTTAGGTTTTTTGAAGTAGTGGCCAATTTAATCCCAAATTAGTGCCGGCTTTCCTGATTCAAATTATACACTTTACGAATCAGAATAAGAGTTGCGAAAGAGGGTGTAAGGATATTGTAGGTACT
>JBGQIO010000157.1:0-8684 GCA_041498515.1 Anaerolineae bacterium | reverse complement strand
TAAAAACCTGACTGCTTCTACGGTAGTAGAACCCTGCTATTTGCAATAAAGGTTTGATCTTCGTTTTAGAGGGCCTCCAGAGTTAAAACTCTGGAGGTCTTGTCTTTTAACTATTGACAATATCCGGCTATTAGCGTATATTTTGTTTAGTAAATACTAAATGTTCTATAGTTTATGCATATACGATTGTTTTCTTAATGTTTAATTCGAAAGGTAAATTTTACGCTCCGATTGTATCTTTCCCTCTTCGCAATAATTCATTTTGGCATTCGTATTTATTCGTTTTCGCAGGTTTTAATTTCGCCAAATTTCCGAAAGAGTAGCTTGATATGACCGAACAAGTACTACAAATTAAACAGGACTTCACCGAAGGTTTGAGCAACATAAGCCGGTTTTGGGGATTCCCAAAAGGAGTCGGCGCGATATTTGCAGTTCTCTACCTCTCACCTTCCGCATTATCGTTGGACGAACTTGTCGAGCGCAGCGGTTTGACTAAAGGTGCTGTCAGCACTAACGTGCGCGCATTGGCGCGTATGGGTCTTGTCCAACCCTCCTCACGCCTCGGAGACAGAAAAGATTACTATACGGCCGAGACGGATTTCTATAAAGCCATCCGTTCGATCCTGGGCGAGCGGCAAAATAGGGAATTCTCCAACGCTGTTCAGTCGGTCCGTGATACTTTGGTGAAACTGCAAAGTAGTAAAGGAATCTTGGACGAACAAGAACGGCTATTTTTGATCGAGCGTGTCCAGGCCCTGCAGGATTTTTTCGATGCAATTGATCATCTCTCGAACGCCGTTAGCAGGCTCGATAACCTTGGCATAACGACTGTTCGGAAGATCCTGACCATTTTGAAATAAGGAGCCCAAAATGAACATGATCGTTTCCTTTTCTATTGAAGTGGCATTGACACTTTTCGTTTGCTCCCTGTTAGTAGTCTATCTGCGCCCATACCTCCATCGCATTCTACTTGACTTGTGCGGCAACGAGGAGCGCGCTCAATTCTGGACGGTGTTTTCGACCATCCTTCTGGTTGGCATTCCCTTGATGATTGCTCTGAGTTACCGCCCGGAAGCATTCACCTCCGAGGATTTGTTCTTCGAAATAATTGGCCGCTTGAGCGGAAATCTAGGTGCATATCTAGCGGCCTTGGTTGTTATCGGCGTAATAGTTTCTTTCTTCGCTTTGGTCGCCCCAAAACCTAATCAAGCCGAGTCAAAATGAAGATCGCGGTTACCGGCGCATTTTCTTATTCAGGGAAGTACATCACCAAGAGGCTATTGGACCGCGGTGAAGAAGTCATCACCCTGACTGCCCATCCAAATCGTCCGGACCCGTTCAACGGTAAAGTCAAAGCCTATCCACTAGATTTCTATAAGGAGGGTAATTTGACAGAATCGCTCAAAGGTGTGGATGTGTTTATCAATACTTATTGGGTGCGCTTTGATCGCGGCGGGAATACTCAGCCGCGGGCCGTGGAAAACACGCACATACTTGTCAATGCGGTCAAAGCCGCAGGGGTCAAACGGATCATTCACATCAGCGTCACAAACCCTTCCGCGGAATCTCCACTGCCCTATTTCTGCGGTAAGGCCGCCAACGAAAAAATCGTTGTCGATTCGGGTTTATCTTACGCGATCCTGCGACCTACTGTGTTGGTAGGTTCAGAAGACATCCTGATCAATAACATCGCTTATCTGCTCCGCCGTTTTCCATTCTTTGTTTTACCCGGGGATGGAAGCTATCGCTTACAGCCGGTCTGCGTTGAAGATCTCGCCGATCTCGCAGTTAAGGCTGTATATCAAAAAGACAACTATATTATGGATGCGGTCGGACCTGATATTTTCACTTTCAAAGAGATGGTTACGTTGATTGCACAGGTAATCAACGTTAAGCGACCTTTGCTTTCCCTGCCGCCGCGTGTGGCGCTGATGGCTGCCCAATTCGTAAGCCTATTTGTCGGCGATGTGCTTCTTACCCCTGAAGAAGTGGATGGGCTGATGTCCAACCTACTTGTTTCAAATGAGCCACCGCGCGGAAAAACCCAATTTTTAAATTGGTTGGAGTCCAACAAGGAGCATGTCGGCATAAAATATGCCTCAGAATTAAAACGGCATTATGTTTGAAGAAAACAGCCTGGCTTATATAAAGCCAGGCTGTTTATTTCACTAGGACTTGACCGGGACATGTTGGGTTGTCAATGCATCCGTAGTAGATTTCGCCGGCCGAAGGTCCTGAACGGTGTGTACGCAGCACCATCATTTTGCCGCAAACAGGACACATGGGGCTGGAATCTAGTGAAACGTCTGCAAGCCGCCGTTCCATCATCTTAACTTTGGCAAGAGCCGATTGGAAGAGCAAGACGATTTCGGAAATATCATAATGATCGTTGGACGGTATTTGTACCAGCGGCAGGCCTGCCGTTAGAAACAAATCTTCCATGAACTGATCGGTACTTCGGGTACCGCCGCTGGGTATTGGCCTTACAAGTTCGACACCGATCTGCGGCCTCAACGATTGAGGATGACATAATAAAAAGTCTACATGTTTGCGAAAAAGCTTGTTGAAATAATGGACGTTCTCATTGGGTCTGACGATAAAAAATATGTCATTCAAAGCCACCTTGGCATAAATGACATAATGCTCACCCGCCATCTGTTTCAGGGCACGAAAAAGTACCACCTCAGGTGTTGTGAGGAAATGTTCACGTAAGCGGTAGGGCATCAATTCTTCCTTTACCGCTACGGCGTTATTTATCGGAAGCTCTGCCATATTAGGAATTATAGAACAAACGCACTAGAAAATCAACCTTGGCAAGCTTCAAAGCCTTCGTAAAGTTTCTTCCAGGCGTCTCTTTTCTGCTTCAATATCCTGCACTTCCTGGTCCAGCCAGGCATTTCTGAGTTCCTTCAATATTTTTTGATATTTGGGTCCGGGCGGAAGGCCGCGCCTTTTCAAATCATTTCCGGTTGTTTTAGGCTTTACGTGCCGCCATTCGCTGAGATATTTCTCTAAGGCAAGCTTGAACCTCCCCTCCGGTGCGCCAAGGTAGGCTGCATAGACAGCGTGGAGCGGCACTTCATCCAGGTATTCGACGCATTCGCTAGGCTTCCGATCTCCAAATAGGGCCAAATCATAAAAAAGCTTGGACGCCGCCAGCAAGGTTTTTAGAAGCGGCGCTGTGAAGTGTAGACGCTTATTTAATGATTCAAACTGTCTATCAGAAAGCGCTAGGAGCCACAAAAGCCAGGCAGTCAACCGGTTGTCATCTCTCCCTTTAATTAACCCGGGACGCCGCTTCGCCTGAAAGCGTATCTGTACGGATTCATCCCAAGGCAAAGCCGCATGGATTATTTTGAGCAAGTTCAGATCTGCAAGCCGCGCCAGGATTAGTGCTTTGTTGGGTTCTTCTAAAATTAGATCCAGCTCGTGCCTGATCCGTTGAGGGGATAACTTAACGATCAATGCCGACGCCTCAGGGATGAGTGCAAGCGTCTCGTCTACGACTTTGAAACCAAAGCGCTGTTCATACCGTATCGCGCGATAAATCCTCGTCGGATCGTCGATAAAAGAACGATCATGCAAAACACGGATGGAACCATGGCGAAGGTCTTCATCGCCGCCATAGTCATTACGCAGGTCGCCAAAGTAAGAACTGTCCAGTCGAATGGCAAGTGTATTGATCGTGAAGTCGCGCCGCTGAAGATCATCTTCTATCTTTCCCATTTTGACGGTCGGTAGCGAAGCGGGATGTTTGTAAGTTTCGCTGCGCGCAGAAACCAGGTCAAGGAAATTAGGAAGCCCAGATCGAGGGCTATTATCTGCGGCAAATTTCCCCTTCCAAATTCTTGATTCCCGAATATCCCATTTCGCCGTCCCAAACCTGGAATGGACCGTCGCCTTCCCCTCGTACTTTCCTACTAGAGCCCGAGCCAGGGTAGGCGCTTCTCCCTCCACTACCAGATCAATATCAAGGTTGGCGCGGCCTAGCAGGAGATCACGTACAATCCCGCCTACCATGTAAAGCGGGTAACCTAATGCGCTTGCTTCAGCGGCTACCAGCTGGATAAATTCAAGTTGAACTGGAGAAAGCGATTGCCTTAGGAGGCCTGATAGATTCTGTTTCACTCCACTATTTTAACTCATGAAATCGTGTATAATGTGCGCCATGTTACTGAACCCGCTTCCGTCCACTTGTATGACATAACCTGCCTGGTCTGATTAGGTTCAGTTTACTTCGTCCTTATGCGCACGAACGGCTCACCAGGTTTGGGAGCCGTTTTTGTTTGTCCTTCACCACCCATCTCTTTATGTGCCAGAGGCTTAGATGAGAAATGAAAATCTCTGTTTTTGGTGGATCTCAACCCAAAGTAGGATCAATAGCTTACTCTCAAGCATTAGAACTTGGCAGGCTGCTCGCGCAAAGCGGGCATACTGTCCTAACTGGCGGTTATATTGGCACAATGGAGGCCGTCTCTCGTGGTGCCGCAGAAGCTGGAGGACATGTTATCGGGGTTACCTGTGAAGAGATAGAACGCTGGCGCGGCGCTGGCGCAAATCAGTGGGTGACCGAGGAATGGAAAAAGGAAACATTAATTCAACGGTTGCAAGCCCTTATCGAAAGTTGCGATGGTGCATTAGCCCTGCCAGGCGGTCCCGGTACATTGACAGAAATATCACTTATGTGGAATTTGATGATCATTGGGTCTTTGCACCGTAGACCGCTTATCCTGATTGGGGACGGTTGGCAGACCGTTTTCAATCAGGTTTTTCTTACGCTCGGCGATTACTCGCCATCAAGCCAGCGTGAGTTTTTGCAATTCGCGCTGGATATAGAATCTGCGGTGGAAATAATTGAGAGTAAAGTATAGTTTACAATCCAACCATAATTCTACGATTTCACTTATTTCCCTCGATTATTTTTTTCTCTAATAATCTAATTTTATATCTTTGGAGTTTGTATGGCTGAAGAAAAACTACCAACCCGCAATGAAAATTTCTCGGAATGGTACAACCAGTTGGTTTTAAGAGCTGAAATGGCAGATTACGCTCCTGTGCGTGGATGTATGGTGGTACGCCCATATGGGTGGACACTCTGGGAAAACATGCAAGGCGAACTCGATCGACGCTTGAAAGAGACAGGGCATGTGAACGCGGCTTTTCCCATTTTGATACCGCTGTCTTTCTTCGAAAAAGAAAAGGAACATGTGGAGGGATTCGCGCCCGAATTAGCCGTAGTTACTCACGGTGGCGGCGTCAAACTCGAAGAGCCTTTAGCCGTACGCCCCACCTCCGAGACCATCATCGGCTTCATGTATGCCAAATGGATCAAGTCCTGGCGCGATCTTCCCGTGTTGATCAACGTCTGGGGAAGTGTGCTGCGCTGGGAATTGCGCACCAAACTCTTCCTGCGTACCGCTGAGTTTTATTGGCAGGAAGGACATACTGCCCACGCCACCAAGGATGACGCTCTGGAAGAGATGTATCGCATTCTCGACATTTACGCTGACTTCGCTATCAACGAAGCTGCCATCCCAGTCATCAAGGGGCGCAAGAGCGAAACTGAGAGGTTTGCCGGGGCACAGATTACAACCTCAATCGAGGGGATGATGCAAGATAAGCGCGCCTTGCAATCAGCCACGTCTCACTATTTCGGTCAGAACTTTGCGAAAGCCTTCAACATGCAATATTTGGACAAAAATAACACGCTGCAGTTTTGTGAGACGACGTCGTGGGGTCTCTCCACTCGGATGATCGGTGCGATCATCATGGTGCATGGCGACGACCAGGGATTGATCCTGCCCCCTCGGATAGCACCCATACAAGCAGTGATTGTACCCATCTACAAAAACGATGCTGAAAAGACTAAAGTGATGGAGATTGCCGACCGCCTCTTCAAAGAACTCAAACTGGCAAATATCCGTGTGAAGATGGATGACCGTGAAGAGGTTACGCCGGGATTCAAATATAATGATTGGGAGCTGCGCGGCGTTCCGTTGCGCATCGAGATCGGACCAAAGGATTTGGAAAAAGGCTCGGTTGCGCTGGCCCGCCGTGACATCCCTGGAAGAGAGGGTAAATCTTTTGTTCCCCAAACAGCCCTCGCGTCTCATATAACCAGACTTCTAACTGAGATTCAATCGTCCATGCTGGCACGGGCCACAACTTTTCGCGATGCCAATATTCACGAACCTGGTAACTATGATGAACTTAAACAGATCGTTCAAGATGGTTGGGCTTTCGCGTGGTGGTGTGAAAGCAAGGATTGTGAAGCCAAGGTCAAGGAAGACACCAAGGCTACCATCCGCAATATTCCCCTCGATCAACCGGGCGGTTCAGGCAAGTGCATCGTTTGCGGCGAAAGAGCCGATAAGAAAGTTTACTTCGCCAAAGCATATTAAAGTATTAAGTTTCAATCATCAAGTGTCATTTAATGGCACTTGATGATTAAATGTATGACCCCGAAGCATGCCTGCCATTGATCTCGCCCGACTACGCAAACAAGCTGCCCGTTTGGCAGATTTCTTCTTCGTTCCCGACGAATTCATCAAGCATTTGCATGAAATGCTTGATTTCTACGTCAATTACTCAGTACGAAAACCCCCTGCTATCGCTCCTGGTGTAAACCTCCAAACATATCGATCTCCAACAGTGGTCGTTAAACAAATCGAGCAAGAACTTACAATACTTGCGGATAAGTATGATAATGCCGATGCCGCTTTGGATCTAGCCGATCATTTGTGGGACGAGAACTATCTCGAAACCCGCCTGTTGGCTGCATTTTTATTGGGACGTATTCCCCCACAGGAAGAACGTTTGCTTGCTCGACTGACCGCTTGGACACAACAAGTGCATGAGCTGAGTCTGCGCGCCGAATTATTAAACAAAAGCCTGACCCGTATGAGGAGAGAAACGCCTGAAAAGTTTCTGGAACTGATTGGTGAGTGGCTTCAGCCGGAAAGAACCCTGCTGTGGCCTAATGGAATCCAAGCTATCATATCGGCGGTATCTGATCCAGACTTCATCAACTTACCGCCTCTCCTCAAAGTCATCGAACCGATTGTGGAGGCTGCACCATCCAAATTGCAACTCGAGATTGAAGAGTTGATCCTGGCTCTATATAAGGCATCTCCTAAGGAGACATCTTATTTTATTCGTCAGGTCTTAAAAAATTCAGAAAATCCTATGACTGCCATCACCCTTCGCCGAATTTCACCATCCTTTCCGACGGAATTGAAAGAAGAAGTTCGTGAGTTTATTCGTGGGAAGCCTTTTTCGAAAAGATAGCTAAAAAATTAAACAATAAGTGATTAGGTGAAATTCCGGAGGTTGACATGCTAGGTATTCTAAATATCATTCTCGGCGGTACATTGCTGGTTCTAGGACGCAAGTTATTCTGGTTGTTTGTAGCTGCAATCGGGTTTGTTTTAGGCATGCAGGTTGCTACCAGGTTCTTTCACGGTTCTGAATTAATAACGATCATCGCCGGTCTGGTTTTGGGAATTATTTTCGCCCTGTTGGCAATATTCGTTGAATCGCTAGCTATTGGGATCGCTGGCTTCCTGGGAGGTGGTTATGTTCTGGTGAATATCACAGCCCTTATCGGCCTCGATAGGGGCGCAACGACCTGGATCGCTTTCATTCTCGGCGGGATCATAGGCGTGGCACTTATCGCCTTCCTGTTCGATTGGGCGCTGATCAGTATATCATCGCTGGCTGGAGCATCCATGATCGTAGGTGATTTGCATTTCGGAGCCTCGACCAGTAGTGTGGTTTTCCTTGTTCTCTTGATCGCCGGTGTATTGATTCAAGGCTCCGAGCTGCGTAAAAATGGTCCCAGAAAGGCGCATAGCACTGCCTGATAAACACTATTTTTCTGTAATCGTAACGAAACCTTTATGGGTAAATAAAGACAATCTGATTGAATAACTGGACGATTTTTTGATTGAGGCAGATTGACACTTGAAGATAATTACGCAACATTCCATATGTTAGGAATAAATGCATTAAATAGCAAGTAAATAATAGTGAATTAATAGACTAAGTTTTCTCCTGTCTGTGAGCTAAGCATCAAGCACCCAAACTTCTAATCATAACCATGGTCGCATTATTGAGCAAAACGGATTAAAATTACCGTTATTAAATTTTTCATCGAGGAGGCTTTAGTATGGTAAAGAGTGGCAAGCCAAACAATATGGAAGGTGAAGTTTTCTATCCCTCAGAAGAAGTAATTACCCAAGCGCGCCTCAAGGATTGGGATTCGCTGGCTGAAAAAGCCACAAAAGACTTGCAGGGTTTCTGGGCTGCCGAGGCAGACGAACTGGAATGGTTTCAGAAATGGGATAAAGTACTGGATGACTCAAATAAACCATTTTTTAAGTGGTTTGTAGGGGCGAAAGTAAATATCGTCCATAATGCAATCGACCGACATTTAAAGACTTATCGCAAGAACAAACTGGCGCTCATTTGGGAATCGGAAGATGGGAAACTACATCAGACTTATTCCTACTACGCTTTGAACCGGGAAGTTAGCCACATGGCCAACATTATCAAAGCCATGGGGATACGGAAGGGCGACCGCGTCACGATCTACATGGGACGTATCCCAGAGATCATTTTTTCCATGTTAGCCTGTGCCAAGATTGGCGCTATCCATTCTGTCGTATTTGGTGGGTTCTCAGTCG
>JBGQIO010000156.1:0-8732 GCA_041498515.1 Anaerolineae bacterium | reverse complement strand
CCACCGGCAATATCGGTCTCCAATCGATCACCGACAACGAGGATTTCGTCTTTGCTCAGCCCCATTCGCTCAGCTGATAATTCGAACATTAAAGGGAATGGCTTGCCGATCACGGTCGGTTTTACCCCTGCTGCAGTTTCAATAGCCGCAAGTATGGACCCGGCTCCAGGTACAAGGCCCGCCGGTGTTGGGAAAGTCGCATCGGGATTTGTACCAAAAAATGGTGCACCTGCGCGGATATAAGAACTAGCCCTCTGTAGTTTTTGATATGTCAAAGTACGATCAATGCCTCCAACCACCGCTACAACCGGTGTTTCACTATCAGGATCGGTGATTGGATTAAAACCTTTTTCGCATAATGCCGAGATGACCCCGTTTTCCCCCACTACGTAGACGGCCCCTTTTTGAGGAAATGATTTTAGGAGCTTATCGGCGATCGCCTCGGAGGAGGTGACAATTTGCCAAGGCTCTAATGTCACACCAAATCCAAGGAGTTTGCCAAGATAGTCGTCTATGGTTCCCGTCGCATTGTTCGTTGCAAGGACTACTTTGAGACCTCGCTGATGAAAAAGATCAAATATAAAATGAAGATCTCCTATTGGAGAGGTGTCCTTCCAAAGAACGCCGTCCATATCCAGGATCAAGCCGTGTATAGGGGGTGTTAACCGCTCGAGCATTCCAGTCACTTTAGTTTCTTCATGAGATATTCCAATACGGGCCGATCGATCCAACCTCCGTCCGGATTGGCGCGCTCTTCAAAATTTTCATTATCAATAAATGCCCGAAATGCTTCACGGGTGGAATCATCATAATCGCCATGCGTCGGTGTGTAATATCCCAACCCTTTCATTATGATCTGAATATCTTTAACAACTTTGCCTTCAAGCTTTACTTTTTGAGATCTAGAACTCTTACCAAAGTATAAGCGGTGTAATTCGAGTAATTCGCCCAGTCGCCCGATCGGATTCAAATGATCGTCAACCCGGCAGTCAATCCAGCGATCATTGTATCCGCCATATCCCGATTTTTGTTTGACAACCAGCAATGCAGCAGATTGACGCCCTCGGCGATCGCCCCCTGCGCGACTGCCTCTTTCCAGGGAAGCAAACAATCGTTCAGGTAAATCACCTTTTGCCTCGAGAAAGGCGTGCTCCATCTCGCTCACTACTTCGGCACCAGCCAAAATGTTTCCCTGAATTGCGTAACTGGGCCCGGTTAAACCACCGGCCCAAGCGGAGCAGGACTTTCCAGTGAATGAAGCCGCTTTTCCTTTCGCATCGACCAAACCGACTTGCCTGTCTTCGCGTCCGCGATCGCGGGTGAGGAGCTTGGATAATGTCTCTTCTGCGGACAGCCCGCTCGCCATTAATTCCAATCCGCGCGGACCGAATGTGGTATTGGCCAGCGATTGAGTTGCAATTGCGCCGGTCCTGGCTTTTGCCCAAGGTACGACTGCGCCAACCGCAGGAAACTTTGATGCGACCGCGATCCCCCAGGCCTGGGATCTAAGATCGCAGGCAACGATTGAAAAAGTTGAAAAGTAAGACATTTAGAGAATTATAAACGCGCGAAGGGCGGGTTGCCGGCCCGCCCCAGTAATGAGATCAAGGTTTTTTATCAAGCCTTGGCTTTCTCTTTTTGCTTATCAGGCATTTCGAGGACCTGATCAACCAGCCCATATTCGACTGCGCCCTTGGCGTCAAGGTAGAAATCACGGTCTGTGTCCCGTTCGATCACTTCAAGAGGTTGGCCGGTATGGCTGGCAAGGATCGCGTTTAGAGCAGCCCTTTGGCGCAATATTTGTTTGGCGGCGATCTCGATATCGCTTGCCTGGCCTTGCGCACCGCCCAATGGTTGATGCAGATGGATGGTGGCATGAGGCAAGGCGTAACGACGTGTTTTAGTCCCGGAGGTTAAGAGCACGGTTCCAAAAGAAGCAGTAACTCCCACCGCGACAGTACTAATCGGGTTCGATATCATCTTCATGGTATCGTAGATAGCGAAACCGGCGTACACCTGTCCGCCCGGCGAGTTGATATACATTTGAATTTCCTTTTCAGGATCTTCATGATTCAAGAACAGCAATTGAGCCACGATGACATTGGCAACTTGATCGTCAATGGGGGTGCCTAGAAATATTATTCGTTCTTTAAGCAATAGAGAATATATATCGTACGCCCGTTCCCCTCGACCTGTCGTCTCTACCACCATCGGTACAACATCTTGAAAATTTGGAATGTTCATTTCATCTCTCATTTCTTACGGATTGACTTTTTTCCTGTTGGTTTTGATTTGGTTTCTGCGCCCGGTTTTTTAGACGCGCCAGACTTCGTACTCTTACTTGCGCTTTTGCTGGATGAAGTAGATGCTTTTTTAGAGCCTTTCGATCCTTTCACGTTCGCGGAATTCAACTGGCTATCCGTTTCTCCCTTTTTCCCTTCGTTATCGGATTCCTTCGCCTCTGCCTTATACTCTCCAGTTGCGATGGACTTTAATTTTTCGAGAGTCCGACGGGTTAATAATCGGTTGGCAGATTCCATCGCGACCGCTTCAGCCACACGCTGTTGGCCCTGTTTCCCGCCGCGAATTTTGTTCATGTTCACGCCCTGCATTTGTAGATCCACCAGCGTGTTGTTGAACTCCTGGTCCAGGGATTTATTATCAACTTCGATTTTTTCTTGACGTGATACTTCATCTAGGATCAGGGATCTTTCGAGCCTTTTCCTGGCGACCGGTTTGGCTTCCTCTTCAAAGAACTTTGCTTTGTCGGTGCTGCGCATCTTATAGTATGTCTCAAGGTCAAGCCCTTGTTGAGAAAGCCTCTGCCGTAAATCATCCACGACGTGCTCGGCTTCATGGTTGAGGGACTGCTGCGCGTACTTAATTGTTGCGCCTTCTTTGATCTTATCGACCAATTTAGCAAAGTATTCGTCATCGTAATCAACCCGCGCCCGCGCCTCAATGTCCTTGGTCAATACTTCCTTTAGCGCCTCCAAGGATTCGTATTGCCCGGCCGTCTTGGCAAATTCATCATCTAGCGCCGGTAAAGTCACCGACCGCACCGTTTTGATCGTGGCTTCAATGTCCACGGTCTCGCCGGCAAGTGTATCGTCAGTAAAATCTTTTGAATAGGTGTGAACGACCTTTTTTGTTTCCGCGGACTTCAACCCAATCAATTCTCTTGCAAATCCGGGAAAGGGGAATTCATTATCACGGTCATCTTTGCGGATCATCGTCGCAAATCCACCCCGGGTCAGTGATTCTTTCTCTGACTTCAAGTCGATAAGCAGATAATCACTTTCTTGAGCTTCGCGCTCAACTGTCTCGGTCGAACCATACATTTGCTGCAGCTCTTCAAGTGCCTGGTCGAGTTTTTCTTTTCCGGGCGGTTGAAATTCATAAGGTAGTCGGATGCTGTGATAATCGCCCAGGCTTACTTCGGGCATGAGAGGTACTTTGAATGTAAATTTCGGTGATTCTGTTCCATCGATCTTTTCCAAAGATCCAGCAGCAGCAGGTTTTATCTCTGCTTCTTTTAGCATATCTGGATAAACTTCATCGACAAGAAGATCGACAGCTTGTTCATAAACAGCCGAATCGCCATAATATCGAAGAATGACCTCATAAGGGGCTTTACCAGGTCGGAAACCTGGAATTTTCCCGCGCTCCGCCAGCTTACGGGCTGCACGATGCTTGGCAGTTTCGAGCCGGTCGGGTTCGACTTCGACCACAACTTGAGCTTGATGATCTTCTTGTATGGTTTTTTCGAATTTCAACTTTGTTCTCCATGCAGAGCAGACCTTGAAAGGTCCAGAAATGGTGGGGACGGTGGGACTTGAACCCACACGCCTTGCGGCACATGATCCTAAGTCATGCCTGTCTGCCAATTCCAGCACGTCCCCTAGCTTGGAACGCGGCGAAATTATAAAGCACGGGAGGGAGAGCGTCAATAAACAGGGAAAGATGTTAACTTAACGCTTATATGACCTTTGGTATAATCCGAACCTATGTCTCGAGTTATTAATCCTGATTCAGCCGGAAAGCAACGAGTTCAGCTAACGAAAGCTATTGTACTTTCCATCCGTGAGCTAGCTCGTCAAGAGGATACAGGTGCCGAGACTCGCGATCTTGCAGCTTTCATATCTTTCGCCTTGAAAACCATCTCGGATGGTATCGACGCCAGTGTAACTGCTTGGGAAAAACGTGATTATTGGATCAAAGCGGATAAGTTTCGGATGGAATGGGCCTGGGCAGGGAAAACGGCCGATAAGATGCGGATCGCAGTATTATCGGAAGACTGGCCAACAATTGCCATGCTTTCAGCGCAAATCGCACAGAAATTAAATAAAATCCAGGTAAGTGAGAACCATCGATTGGGTAGACCCTGGGTAGGAGCATATCAACAGTTGCTTCCGAAATGAAGAACTCCGAAGATGAAAGCCTTCGGAGTTCTTCTTAACTGGCTAAATGGGGAGGATATAAACTGCCCATATATCTGATGTATTTAATGATAAAGCGCATTAAACTAATAATACGAATGATCGGAGCAGCGATGAGCGATTTCACAAACAAGGAGTTGGAGTACTTGAACCAACAGAGACTGGGACGCTTGGCAACCGTCGATGTTGATGGAAATCCCCATGTCGTACCGGTTGGTTTCAGGTATAACGATGAAACCGACACTCTTGATATTGGTGGGCATAATATTGCAAATACTAAGAAATGGCGCGATGCTAGCCGTCATCCACGGGTGGCGATCGTGATTGATGATGTGCTGCCACCCTGGAAGCCTCGAAGTATTCAAATTCAGGCTGTCTCAGAGCTTTTGGAACAAGGCGGCGAACCATTGAACCCTGGCTTCGCAGCGCAATTTCTCAGGCTGCATCCGGTACGAGTGATCTCTTGGGGGATTAATGAGGAGGGTTATTCCAGCCGGAAAGTAGTGAATAAAATTAACGATTATTCTCAAAGTCATGTTATAGTTTAAAGGAGAACCGATGAGCACACTCACTGATTTTTCAAATGGATTAACAACTGCTGTCGAAAAAGGGGGAGCTGCCACTGTCCTTGTGGATGCTCGCCGACGTTATCCCGCAAGCGGGATTGCTTACGCAGCTGACCTTGTCCTGACCGCTGATCACGTTGTTACTCGGGAAGAGAACTTAAACGTCTCCATCGGGGAGGGCAAGACCTATTCCGTCACAATCGCGGGCCGTGATCCCGGCTCTGATCTGGCGCTTTTGCGCCTCAAAGAAAAAACCCTCTTGCCAGCCAAAGTTGCTACATCTGGGCCTAAGGTTGGACAACTTGTAATAGCTCTCGGCCGGCCGGCCAATACCGGTATCCAGGCGTCCTGGGGAATTATTACTGCGATAGGCGGACCCGCCCGCACGGGCCGCGGCGGTTTACTTGATGAATACATTCAGACTGAGACTACTTCGTATCCCGGGTTTTCTGGTGGACCTTTGGTAAATACCGAGGGTGAAGTACTTGGTCTCAACACCTCAGGTCTCGCGCATGGCTCAGCTCTGACGATCCCCGCAAAAGGCGCCTGGCGAATCGCAGACTCACTTGAAAAATTCGGGACGGTAAAGCGTGGTTATCTTGGTGTGCGAACACAAAGCGTTGATGTACCAGAATCTGCGAGAAAGTCGCTTAAGAGTGACCAGGAACATGGCCTGCTTGTCTTATGGTTGGAGGATAAAGGCCCTGCCCTGCAAGGCGGTTTACTCGTAGGTGATATTCTTGTCGCAATTGGTGGTCAGCCTGTTGGTGATCCGGATGACCTTTTTTCCGCCTTGAATAGTGATACGGTAGGCAAACCCATTGATGTCGAAGTCTTGCGCGGTGGAAGACCCGAGACCGTCAAGGTGACTGTAGGAGAGAGAAAATAATTTGATCCGTGTTCTGGTGGTAGCACCATCACCGGCTTTACGTGCAGGGTTGCGATCATTGCTCTCGTCCGATGATGAGATAAAAATTGTTGACGAGCGGGATGAATGGAGCGACTCTCTACAAGAAGGACAATACGAAGCCGACGTTGTCATCACGACGTCGGCTTCGTCGACTGCTTACCCGGAGGACACGACGGAGGTTCCTCCATCCGCTGCCATCTTGTATTTAAGAAATGAACCGTTCAACCTTAAAGCCTTGATGGCCTCCTCCAGGGTGTGGGGCATTTTACCTTTGGAAAGCTCCGGAGACGAATTATGCGCGGCGATCCATGCTTTATCGCAAGGATTGATCGTCGGTCCGCATCAGTTATTATTTTCATCGTCGGAAGATGAGCCTTTTGCTCGTGGGCCATTAACAGATCGTGAAGCCGAGGTATTAGCCCTGCTGGCAAAGGGATTGGCTAATAAACAGATCGCGGTTGGGCTGGGAATCAGCGAGCATACGGTCAAATTTCACGTCTCCTCCATCTACACAAAATTGAATGCCACCAACAGAACGCAAGCGGTGCGGGAAGGTTTACGCAATGGGTGGATTGCTTTGTGAGATAACGTCAAACTTTCTTTCACGTTCCAATTGCATCAGGTGCCTTTCCGTATTATTCAACAATTCAATCATCAATTCCCGTATGTGATGGTTGAGAAAATGATGCTCAAGGGTGGAGAGCGGAAGGAAGCGCGCGCCTGCAACCACATGAATGCAGCTCGAGGCACCACACAGACATATAAAGGGCGAGCTCATCTCCCATTCCGTAGACGGATAAAAGAAGGTGAGCTCATCGCCGGGTGCCAGGTCGCGAGCCGCAAATACAAGCATCCGTGTTGTATCGAGAAATGTACTTGGATCGCATGAATGATTCATGGATGCCAATTCCTTAACTTCCACGTGCTGGTCCCGACCAATCTGGACGGTATACTGATTCGGCTTGTTGTAAAGCGATTCGGTTGGGATCGGGCTGATGATCTCGCCTTTTTTGTATGCTACCTTAGTCGTTAAACTTCTATATTTATTTTGTTTACGGATAACGAGCGATGCAGGTGTATTCATTTTGAATTAATAATTATCCTTTCTTGCAAACGACTTATAAGTATTCATAATATATAACGATATAGATTCAAATGCAAGGTTTTACATGATTGAATTCGAAAACTTTAAGGTTCACGATAAATAAAGATCAGATCAACGAATCATCTATTTTCTTGAACACAATGCCGTTATTTATAAAAATGAAGATTGGTAGGCCGGGCGTTTCCCATTGATCAATATGAAGGGTGCCGCTTTTTCAGTGAGAATGCCAAGCTTTCGCAATGAGGATAGATCATTGAGCCTGCCCGTACGACGCGTATCCAATATCGCATTCACCCCTCTCGGTCCGATGCCTGGTATGCGGAGTAAATCACTTCTACCTGCAAGGTTAATCTCGATGGGATGTTCTCTTAACCTGGTTCGCGCCCAGGCAAGTTTTGGATCGGTGCGTAGAGGCAGGAAACCGTTATCTGTAAAAGGTATATCTTCCACATCAAAACCATAATCCCTTAGCAGGAACGAAGCCTGATACAAACGATGTTCCCGCAGCGGGTCGGTGGCTGTCTTATTCTCAAAGGGTGTGTCGACGATCGGATGAAAAGCGGAAAAATAAGCCCGCTTGAGTCGAACATTTTTATTTAGCCAGGCAGTGGTTGTAAGCAACTCGAGATCCGTTTCATCGGAGCCGCCTACCACGAATTGCGTGGTTGTTGATGGCCAATGTCCCATCCAACCCTGGTTGGATGGCTGGTTTCGCCTGATCTCATCAACCCATATTAATGGACGGAGTAATTCATCCATAAATTGTTTCTGGGGAGCGAGGCGGGTCAACCTATGTGTATTCGGGGCTTCGAGATTGAGTGAGACGCGATCGGCTAATTGCATAACGCGTTCTACTTGAGCTTTTTCCGCACCTGGCATGATCTTCAAATGAATATAACCTTTGAAATCAAGTTTATGCCTCAATATATCAGCCGTATCGATAAGCTTGTCTTGGGTTCGTGACCCGCCTCCAGTGATGCCCGAGCTCAGGAAAACCCCTTCGGCTATACCCGTCCGGTTCAATTCAAGGAAGACTTTGGCAAATTCTTCCGGCTTGAAGGTAGCACGACGAAAATCGCGACCGGCCCGAAATGGGCAATAAAAACAATCGCGCTCGCATGCGGAAGTCAGCAAGGTCTTGAGTAGTTTAATTTTTTTGCCGTTCGAAAGTTGCGCAGGATGGATAAGAATAGCGGATCTTTGTTTGGGCGTGAAGCAGCCTGGTCGTGGATCGGCTGATGGAGCAGGCGGTTGATTGCCGGACTCCTCGGCGGGTTCCAAGTCCATTTGGCTGGATAGCATCTGTAGGCGGTCAAATGAATCCGTGCCGGGAATATAATTACTCATAGGGTTGGCACCAAAAAAGAATACATATCGTTTTAAGCATCATTATCACAAAATGGATCGATAAGTTTGATCTCTATTAATAAAGGTTCGAATAAACGTCCTGTCCCGTAATTTACGGGTAATTGTGGTTCTGAAAGCCGTAGGTTCGAATACGCTTTTTGAGGTTCCAATACACCATTCTGAAGCGAAGCTTGTCACACCTTTGCACCATGCCCTATAACGCGGATATCTTTGTGCGCCATTCCCGAGATCTTCGCTGGACGCGAATTCCAGGACATCGAATCAGGAACAGAGACCCGCGTATGGGTATACCGATTATTATAGAACACTTATTCTAAATGTCAAGTTAAACTTTTTGAGGTAAT
>JBGQIO010000155.1:0-8766 GCA_041498515.1 Anaerolineae bacterium | reverse complement strand
GGGATGTTATCCCCAAGGAGCAAGAACGGGGATGTTATCCCCAAGGAGCAAGAACGGGGATGTTATCCCCAAGGAGCAAGAACGGGGATGTTATCCCCAAGGAGCAAGAACGGGGATGTTATCCCCAAGGAGCAAGAACGGGGATGTTGTCCCCTAAGAGCAAGTGCGGGGATTATATGCTTCGCGAAAATAGGATGGGACGGCAGAGATCGCCGTCTCATCCTATTTTTCCAACGAATTATGAGATTCGATGTAAGTCTTTTATTTATGGTAAGAAACCCCCCGGATGGGTATACTGTAGAAGCATTGTTATTGTAAAAAATTGCAATTAGGAAACCCATGACCTGCGCTTCAGAATATGTTTCAAAATTACACTTACGCGGATTTCGTGTTACCTCGCAACGGATAGCGATCCACCATCTTACCGGCCGTGAATGCGGCAGCGAGATTGAAGTAGACCATGCAATATTCAAAAAAGTTTTGTAAAACTCGAATCCATCAGCCAGTATGTCCTGACTGATAATCACGTATCCATCTTCGGTATTTGCCCAAATTGTCAAAAAACCAAATCAAAAAAGGTAACTGATACTATGTTCGTCAAACCATCAAGGTTCAAAATGTTAGCAGTTTATTATGCAGCCATGATTCTTTGGCTGAGTACCACAGCCATGCATATCCCCGATGGTTATCTCAGCCCCATCACCTCTTTGATCATGTTCCTGCTGGTATTTCCATTCTGGGTCATCGGCATTCGCAAGATCCGCCAAACGATGAATACTCGCAGCGTACCGCTGATCGCATTGCTGGCAGCTTTTTCATTCGTCATTATGATGTTCAATGTGCCTTTGCCAGGTGGAACAACCGGCCATGCGGTAGGCGCTTCGCTGGCAGCTATCATCCTCGGTCCTGAAGTAGCAACGATCGCCGTCTCGATCGCATTGATCATCCAGGCTTTTTTCTTTGGCGATGGAGGTATCCTGGCGATCGGGGCGAACTCTTTCAATATGGCTGTGATCATCCCGTATATGGCCGCCGCCATTTATCATGCGATTTCAAAAGGCACACCTCTCACTTCCCGGCGGCGTTTGATCGGCGCCGCTATAGGAGGATGGGTGGGAGTAACAGTCGGCGCATTCTTTGCCGGGGTTGAGTTCGGAATACAGCCCTTGCTCTTTAAGGCTGCCGACGGTTCGCCATTATATGCCCCTTATCCTCTTTCAATCTCGATTCCTGCCATGGTCATTCCGCACGCCCTGGTTGCCTCCGTGGTCGAGGGTCTAATCACCCTGCTGGTTGTTGCTTATCTCCAACGATCAAACATTGGGGTGCTGGAAACTGCTGAAAAACCATATATGATGAACGAGGCCGGTGGGTTCCAAAGATTACGCGGGCTGTGGGTTTTCCTTGCGGTGCTGATCCTGGCTTCGCCGCTCGGTCTGTTGGCGCCGGGTACGGCCTGGGGCGAGTGGGGGACCCAACAATTGAGTGGATTAGGGTTAAAATCGGTTCCCGCTGGTTTGGAAAAGTTGTCCACTTTATGGGGGGCTCCACTGGCTGGCTATAATCTGCGTGCATTAGGAAATACAAGTCTTGGTTACATTCTCTCCGCCGCATTGGGATTCGTTGTGATTGCAATTGTCGTCTGGTTGTTGACCATGTTGGTAACAACCCATTCAGGCTCAGGAAAACAAGAAAACCAATAAATATGGATAAGGAGGTTCTCAATACGTAATTTTAAGAACCCCGAAGATGCGATGAATACCAATGCTTCTCCGCAACATTCTCATAAGCGAAGCGATTTCCTGGAACATACAATCGGTGAAATTACCGGAACCCTTGAGCGGGCTCTATTTGCTGAAGAGATCAGCACTCGGAAAGGGTTATTCCAATCTCTGGATGCGCGGGTCAAAGTTTTATCAGTGTTAGCCCTCTTAATAAGCGTCAGTCTTTCACACAACCTGCTTGTGATCGGTTCAATTTACCTATTAGTTTTTGTTTTTGCCTGGGTTTCAGCCATCCCTGCAAGCTTTCTCATCAAACGAGTGTGGCTGGCGCTGCCATTTTTTACCGGTATGATCATTCTGCCGGCTTTATTCATGACTCCCGGGCCAGCCCTGCTGTATTTGCCTCTTGGTCTTGTAATCACGCGAACGGGCATAAACACCGTCCTTTTTCTACTGTTGCGTGTCAGTACTTCAGTATCTTTGACTTTGTTGTTGATCCTAACCACTCCCTGGAATACTGTTTTAAGCGCGTTGAGCGTTTTGTATGTGCCGGATGTATTCATTTTGATCCTAGGTATGACCTACCGTTATATTTATCTTTTGCTTCATACGGCAAATGACATGTTCTTATCCCGGAAGAGCCGGGTGGTTGGCCACTTAAGCACGGCTGAGAACCAAAGAATTCTAGCGGCCGTCAGCGCAACCTTGCTAAGTAAATCAATCACCATGAGCAGCGAAGTCTATCTTGCCATGGTATCGCGTGGATTTCGCGGAACCGTCGTTACCCTAAAGCCATTCCAGATGCACTCGAAAGACTGGATATGGCTTTCCGTATTTGCGGTCATTACTGCGCTGGCTATATTTCTTGGGCGATAAAATCACTGCTTCCTGTAGGGCAAGAACCTACCACTTTGTATAAATCCCTGCTCTTATCGCATCTATCCTTAGATGTGATTTCAGAAAGTGCAAGGTGGTTTCCATATATTGTCCATATTTTTCAGCATACTACTTCGTATTACCTTGTAAACTAGTGTTCATCATTTATTAGGTAAATAATAAAATGTCAGTTTAGATAACCACGCCGTACTTTGTAAAGAAGGACCAGACCATTGACTTCTGAAAATGTTTATAATGTTCAAAATATTTCCTTTGCTTATGATGGGAATCAGACCGCGTTGGAGAATGTAAATTTGACCGTCCAATCCGGTGAATCCCTGGTTATCCTGGGGGCAAATGGGTGTGGGAAGAGTACGCTGCTCAAGCTGTTGGATGGACTTTACTTCCCCAAACAAGGAACCATTATTGCCTTTGGAAGCCCTCTCACCGAGGAGGCATTACGCATAGATGAATATAATTTTGCCTTTAGACGGCGCGTGGGGTTGGTTTTTCAGGATTCGGACGTTCAATTGTTTTCACCTTCCGTTCGAGAAGAGGTCGCCTTTGCGCCGCTCCAGCTCGGGCTTTCGCGGGCTGAGGTCAACCGACGTGTAGATTCGGCCCTTGAAGCGCTTCGGATTGAAAAATTGCGCGACCGTGCGCCGCATCACCTTTCGGGCGGAGAAAAACGACGTGTCGCTTTGGCTTCCTTGTTAACTTTGCAGCCAGAGGTATGGCTGTTAGACGAACCGACTACAGGCCTCGATCCGCGCAGTCAATCGTGGCTGGTCGAATTTATATTTGAACAGCGAAAATTGGGAAAAACAATTATCACCGCCACGCACGACCTCCTGATCGCGGAAGAAATCTCCAGCCGGATTTGTGTGTTTTCTGAAGATCATCAAATTATTGCATCGGGAGAACCCGCGGAGGTTTTGGGCGATCACGAATTGCTGCATCGCAGTAATCTCTCCCATTACCACGCTCATTCGAATACGAGCCTATCCGTAAAATAGTGCGTGTGGCTGAACTTGAGAGCAAGCATCATTGCCATAAGAGCGTTGGCTAGAGAAGCAAATCCCCAAGTCCAGAGTTTACACAACAATTTTATACGAAAGCGCTCCCGATTTAACGGGAGCGCTTTCGTATTTTCTGATCATTATTTACAATCAGGACCTCTTACAATCTTGCAGCTGTCTTAAGTACGGAAGCTTTATCAGTTTTTTCCCATGGAAATTCAATATCGTCGCGGCCGAAGTGCCCATAAGCGGCGGTCTTCCTATAGATGGGCTGACGTAATTTTAAGTCACGGATAATGGCGCCAGGACGCAGGTCGAAATATTCATTAATAAGAGCAGCAATTTTATCGTCCGCGATTTTTCCAGTGCCGAAAGTCTCTACATTGACGGAAAGCGGGTGGGCCACACCGATGGCGTAAGCTACTTGAATTTCAACACGATCAGCCAGCCCTGCAGCAACCACGTTCTTGGCTGCATAACGGGCGGCATATGCCGCAGAACGATCCACCTTTGTGGGATCTTTACCGCTAAAAGCGCCGCCACCGTGCCGTCCCATGCCACCGTAGGTATCCACAATGATCTTGCGTCCGGTAACGCCGGCATCACCCATTGGGCCGCCAATCACGAAACGACCAGTTGGGTTGATGAAGACCTTCAAGTCTTTATCAACCATGTCTTTCGGCAGAGAAGGATTGATGATATGTTCCATCACTTGTTCGGTGATCTCCGCGTGTGAAACATCAGGGGCATGCTGCGTTGAGATCAATACGGTATCGATGCGCCTGGGTTTTCCGTGTGAATATTCCACAGTGACCTGGCTCTTGCCATCCGGGCGCAGCCAGGGGATGGTATTGTTCTTGCGCATCACGGAAAGCTGGCGAGATAGTTTGTGCGCCATGTAGATCGGCATGGGCATCAAGGTCGGAGTTTCATTACATGCGTATCCGAACATCATTCCCTGATCGCCTGCCCCGACATGTTCAATGCTGGAATCCTTCATCTCGCCGCTTTTGTCTTCCATGGCGTGGTCGACGCCAAGGGCAATATCAGCACTCTGGCTGGCGATGGCTGCCAAAACAGCACAAGTATTGCCGTCAAAACCCTTGTCACTACTATCGTAGCCAATTTCAAGAATTACTTTACGCACCAGGTCGTCGAAGTTGACAAAAGCATTGGTGGTGATTTCACCCAGTAAAACTACAAAGCCGGTCTTGGTGGCTGTTTCGCAAGCAACACGGGACATAGGGTCCTGCTCAAGACAGGCGTCCAAAACTGCATCCGATATCTGATCGCAAATCTTGTCGGGATGGCCCTCCGTCACAGACTCGGATGTGAACATCAATTTAGGCGAGGTCATAAAGGTTGTACTCATATTTGTCGTGTCCTTTCTAAAAATGAAATTGCCCTGTCAGAACTCGAAAGGGCAATTTGCGCTTGGGCACGGCTGCCCTCTCATCTTCCAGAACATCCTTCTGCCGGAATTGGCACCGTATTCGGCAAACGCCGATCGGTTGTCGAGGCATCACAGGGCCGGTCCCTCCGCCTCTCTGGATAAGAGTGCCGATTAGGGCTATTAGATTGTTCGGGATAATACCACAGGTCAAATCATCAGTCAATTAACAAACTGTGAAGGACCTTCTTAAATGAAATAAGTTCAACTCTCAAATTAATCAGGGACATTTCTTATTCCCGGAAGCCACCACGTCCGATCGCCTTCGGTGTTTAGGCTCTTCACACTTGCTTCGGCAAAAACAGGATGGGGCGGCGAATTTCGCCGCCCCATCCTGTTTTTGCCGAATAAATTAAGAACCAGGTCGGTTATGTTTTCAAAATCAATTATCCGAGGCGCATCGGAAACCAATCCGGGGAGAGAAGTCTCCAAGGTAAGCGGCGGTTCCAGCGTCCGCATTCAGGTTTGATCCGGTCACCTGTGAGCGCTTCGAAACTCTAATCAGGGTGGCGGAATCGCCATAACTGCCACCGCGTACAACCCTAGCAAAAAAGTTGGCTCGGGAGTTTGGACCCGTCGGATTGGAACTAATATTTTGATTATAGTAAGTGCCTGAATAATAATCGTTCACCCATTCCGCGACATTGCCCGACATATCCAAAACTCCAAAAGGACTTGCCCCTGCAGGATACGACCCAACGCGATTTGTATCACCCGACTGGTAATTGAAGTTTGCGAGCGTCGAATCTGGCTTCGCATCGCCCCAGGGATACGTGCGGACGTCATTGCCACGAGCGGCGTATTCCCATTCTGCCTCCGTGGGTAGACGGCGACCCGCCCATTTGCAATAAGCGGCTGCGTCTGCCCAAGGTACATTAACAACAGGATAATCGTTAAAGTCCGGATTATTGAAATAAGAAGGCCGTGATTCTGACTTAACACTTTGGGGAGGCTGGCACCCGCCGCCGGTAATACATCCCAAGTACATGGCATTTGTTACTTCAAGCTTATCCATCCAATAAGAATGAAGTGATACCTTGTGTACGGGCTTTTCATCGCCAGAAGCAGCCGGATCGATCCCACCCATTTGAAAGGTCCCTTGAGGGACGAACACTTCCGTCATACCATCGGGTGAGGTACGTTCACTCCCAGCAGTTTCATTTCCACCTGACGGCCCGGCTGTGGGGTTCAAAGCCACCGGTGGATTGGTGGGTTGCGCTGTAGCGAGGGCGATGGGAGTGGGTTGATCCTGACCGCCGCCCAGCTGACAGGCGGTGCTGATCATCATCAACACCACCAGGATTGGCAATAATTTTTTCATCGAAAGCCTCCTTAGCTTTGAGTGCTAAATCGAGTATATGAGAATAGTACAAATTTCCCATCCCCCAATAGTCATAATAATATGAGATTTTGTGACTTTATATTACCTTAACTGTAGTATTCAAGTATAATAATCAAGAGGGAATCTTCAAATTGGTCTTATCCAAACGCCCTTTTGATCCTGTTGCACTTCACCGGGTTTTCGTTATTTGTGACCAGGATGCGACTGCACCAATCTGGGGATATATTATCCGGGAAAAAGGACTAGTGGCGATCCTTGAGACATCTGTTCAAAGAGCAATGGAACGTTCGATGGAGGAGATCCCGGACCTCATCGTAATCGATGTCAATGCGCCGCACATTCAACGGATCGAACTATGTCAAAAGTTTCGCGCGCTGAGCGCCAGCCCCATCCTGCTTTTCCTTCCGACTAATAATGAAGCTGAAATCCTGGAAGCCTATCAAATGGGCGTGGATGAATGTGTGGTAAAGCCTATCAGTCCCGCAATCTTCTTAGCTAAAATCATGGCCTGGGCGAAGCGGAGTTGGGTGTTACCGATGAGTCCGGTACGCGCCGGGAAATTAAAATTGGAACCAGCCCGGCGATCCGCGATCATGCCGGATGGAGAAGAGATCAAACTGACAAATCTGGAATTTCGGTTACTGCATTTATTGATGAGCCAACCGGGTTACGTTTTTAGAAATGATGAAATCATGCAAATGGTCTGGGGAGTGCAAGGCGATCTGCCGGTATTGAAAAATGTGGTTTACCGCCTTCGTAAGAAATTGGATCTCGATACCGAAAAGCCCCCATTCTTGATCCAAACCTGGCCGGGTGGATATAGTTTTCAAGAAAAGTAAATCAACTGCAAACGGATCAGCAAATTAATTCACGGACTGCAATTGGTCATTTGATAGGTTGGTTGAAAATAACTGTTGATCGCTTTCTCGGCATCACAATAATTCGGGTGGACTTTCAGCGCTTTATTCCAATCTGCCAATGCGCCCACAAAATCCCCTTTGCGTAAGAGGCCATATCCATGCCAGAGCAAAGCTTCCTCTGCGAAATTGCCAGGTATCGGTTTATATGTGTTTTCCGTCAACACAAGTAAATAATCAATCCGATCGGCATTGTAATAAGCGAAAAACGGAAAAAATTGATAACGCGTCATGCGTTGAGGCAAGCCGATCGTAAAGGCTTTGTCGAAGGCCCCAGCGGCCTCGTTATAGCGTTCAAAATAGACGAGGCTACTACCAAGGTTAAACCAACCAAAGGCGTCATTCGGATTGGCTGAAACATCGGCCTGAGCTAAAGAGAGCGCGTTTTGTCGATTCTGGTCCGGATCCCAGTTTGCCCCCATAATCGATTTAACTTCAGCTTCATCATTTTTCTGGTTGTAGATGACCATATATAGATAATTAAAGGGCTTCCAATCCGCCATTAACTTATCATAAGGGATTTTCTTATCCGGCCCGTAGTAAGAATCCTGGGCGGTGACGACACCGGCTTGGTCGTCGTACCCTGTGATGAGTAGATAATGCGCGTCCCACCTATCATCATTCGGACCGTTCGCATCTTGAGGGGAAAGGGTCGATTGTTCTTCAATCACGACGGGATAATTTGCTGCCAGGAGTCGTTTGACAAGATCGAGGTTCCCAGCAACGCGATATTCTGCGCCCAACCAACCTGCCTCGTGCAGTACGTAATACCGCAGTTCATCCGGATTAACATTGCGATCTTGATCAACCGGTTTGATAATTTTTGCAATTTCAAATTGATCACCCTGCCAACCATATTCGCGTAAAGCCATTGCCAGGGTAGCAGGTCCGCAGTTGTTTATTCCCTGCAATTCATATTTTGGTGTCGGTAAAGAGGCTTGAGGAGGTGGCGGAGGCAAAGTGGGGGTGGGAAATTGCGTAGCAATCGGCGTGGGGGTTGGAGGCTCGGGGGTAAACGTTGCAAAGGGAGTGGAGGGTATCGGTGTCGGCATTTTTCCGACCGGCTCGACAATATTTTGGAAATATGTGCTCCACACTTCGATTCGCCATTCCAGGCGCGATTGAACAGCGGGGATTTGATACACCAATCCACTCAATACGAGCAATCCCGCCAAACTAAGAAGGATCGCCCTGGCATGTTTCAACATGGCGGAAAGTGTACCAGAAATGAATAAGTGGTTTCTTAATCAAAGAATACTACCGATTCTTTTCTAGCTAATTGAAATTATTAATTGTTACGGAATATAGAACACGGATTTCGTGGACAGGACAGATTTGCACAGACGAACCTTCCAAAAAAACATAAAGATATAACGCTTAAGACCCATCCATTTTATTAAATGTATTAAGGCTGCATACTTGAGAATTATTTCAATCT
>JBGQIO010000154.1:0-8782 GCA_041498515.1 Anaerolineae bacterium | reverse complement strand
CCTTCGTCCCAACTACACACCCGGTGAATTAGTGGATTACATCGCCCAATCTGGCGATACACTGCCGGCGCTCGCGGCCCATTTCAATACAACCATCCCTGAGATCATGACGGCAAACCCGATCATTCCCTCAGACGCAACAACCATGCCTCCCGGCCTGCCCATGAAGATCCCCATTTATTTCAAGGCTTTATGGGCGAATCCGTTCAAGATTATTCCCGATGCTGCTTTCGTGAACGGGCCGGCACAAATCGGATTCAACACTTCAGCCTTCGTCGCTTCACAGCCCGGATGGCTTAAAAATTATGTTACGTATGCCGGTGGTGAATATCGTACGGGCGCTGAGGTTGTGGATTTTGTTGCCACGAATTACAGCGTTAGCCCCCGTTTGTTATTGGCCGTTTTGGAATATATCGCCGGCGCTCTCACACAGCCATCCATGCCGGACAAGAAATACATTTTGGATTATGAACAACCTTATTTTGCCGATGCACCAAACCTGGCTTATTTGCAGCTGGTTTGGGCGGCGGATACTCTCAACAATGGATATTATGGCTGGCGAGCCGGAAAATTGCTTGAGTTCGATGAGCCCGACGGGACACTGATTCGCCCTGATCCATGGCAGAATGCTGCTTCGGTAGGAATCCAATACTTGTTTTCTCGAACAATTTCCGGGTCGATGTACGATAAGGCAGTCAGTCCAGATGGTCTCGCAAAGACCTACCAGACCTTTTTTGGTGATCCTTGGGCAATGGATATAAAATTGATCCCAGGCAGTCTTAAACAACCTACGCTGCAATTTCCTTTCCCACCGGGTCAAGTCTGGACCTACACCGGAGGTCCACATACTGGCTGGGGTTCTGTAGGATCGCAGCCTTTCGCCGCCGTGGATTTTGGTCCACCCTCCGAGCATCACGGTTGTTTCACCCCTGATCCGCAGAACTATGCCACCGCGATAGCAGATGGGTTGGTTGTCCGGTCCGGTCCGGAAGGAATTGTGCTAGATCTTGATGGAGATGGAGACGAGCGTACCGGTTGGGTTATTTATTATCTACATCTTTCAAACACAACGCGTATGCCATTGGGTAAAGAACTGCACGCCGGCGATCTAATGGGCTATCCATCGTGCCAGGGCGGCGAACTCGTTACCGGTACGCACGTTCATATCGCCCGAAAATACAACGGCGAATGGATCCTGGCCGAAGGCCCGCTGGGATTCAACTTCGAGGGTTGGATAGTCTATAATGGGAATGCAGCTTACCAGGGCACCATGAAACGTAATGGGATCACGGTCACGGCTTGCGCTTGTTCAAATTATTATTCTCAGATCAGATCGGATTTCGCCCCGTAAATGAAGCCGACGCAATGAACGATTTTGCAAAAAGAAGATATCGAAGCAAGTTACCATATATTTCCATGAGTCCGTTGACTTTTAGAAAAAAATTTAACGGCGGCGCACTGAAGCACCGCCGTTTTGTATTCCACCTTACAAGATTCGCTAATGCCACAAGGAATTTTCTATAAGAATTAGTGCCCGTATGTACCTTGTTTGACCAAATTTTGTTTCCCCTTTCCTTCGTCTTCATAAATCGAATAATGCAGGTCTATGGGAAAGGCTTTTTCCATCATCGCAAAGACCGGGCAGTATTTCTTTATAGAAAGCTCAATCGCTCTCAAAAGCGAGACTTCATTAATATTCCGACCTACAATCGCGTACTCAAGCACCGCGTGCGAAATGACCTTGGGATAATCTGGCACCCGATGAGCCTTTACTTTAACATCAAAACTCGTTACTTGCTCCTGTTTTTTGGTCAGGATCGAAATCACGTCCATGGCAGTGCAGCCCGCCAGTGCAATCGCTACAAGTTCCACCGGTCCAACTCCTGTTTCGGGGCTGGATTCGCTATCCATTATTACCGGATAGCCGCTATCGGCCATTCCAGTAAAGATCAAATCTTTTACCCAGCTTACCTTCGCTTCCATTATCAAAACTCCTTGATGAGGGATGTGACATATTTTTCAAGATTTGCCGCGTTGATGGCACCGACCCAGGCCAACTTTACCTTACCTGTTCGGTCAACGACATATGAGCTGGGCAGGTTCTTAGTTTTGAAAGCATTATCAGTCGCCTGGTAGGTCGGATCGAGCCAAACGGGAAACGTGAGATTGTACTCTTTTATAAACGAAATAACATCCGATGTTGGATCGCCATCTTCAATAGCGATTACACTAAATCCTTCTTTTTTATGCCTAGTGTAATAGTCCTGCAAGAGAGGCATCTCCGCTTTGCAAGGCGGGCACCAAGTAGCCCATAGATTCACCAATACCACCTGTCCGCGATAATCTGACAGTGAAAACTTGTTTCCCTGTATATCATTCAACGTCAGTGTAGGCGCATCATATTGGACCTTTGCCGGGATCGCAGAAAAATCGGTCGGTTGGGTCGGGTCATCCGCCGGTCTGTTGGCAAGCAAAAACCAGGCTGTGGTGCCAACTATGAAAAACCCAACACCAGCAATCATAAAGCCGAATACACGCTCAGGAATTTTCATCTGGAAGCTCGATTCGGATTGTACGATTTTCCACAAAATGCGATGCACATTTCGGTCAACGGATGCATTAAATGCAGATTTATAGTCATGAGATTCTTAGTATTAAGGAAAGGTGTCTTTGTGATTTTAGACTACACAGTAAAGTATAACGCGGGAGATAAGAACATGGGATCAAAAAGGGATGAATGTCAGACCTTTTAGGAAATTCATTACTAACTCGCTGTATATAAAGCGCGATACTATGTTATTAAGATCAGAAAACCAATTAACAGGGTAATTTACAGATATTTTGATCAAAGTTTTGGTGCCTGACCTGCAGCTGTTGAAACCAAGATTCGAGAATTATGCAAGAAGTAGAAGAAACGACATTTTTAAAGGATTTGACTCAGGAGCAGTATGATTTGCTCTTTCCCCTTTTTGAGCCTTTCACTGCCCCCAGCGGGACGGTGCTCTTCAAACAGGGAGATGAAGCCGCGTACTTATATATTATTTTACAGGGAAGAGTGGCCATCGAATATAAACCTTACGATGGGCCGAAGATCACTCTCACCCATTTGCACGCCGGGGATATCTTTGGCTGGTCTTCGGTCGTGGGAAGTCCTGCGTATACCTCAGATGCGCTTAGCACTACGACGATTGAAACGCTCCGTATCCGCGGCTCCGACCTGAAAGGGCTTTATATAGACCATCCAAATGTTTGCCGGTCGATTCTAGAAAAGCTGGCGGAAGCGGTATCGCCGCGCTGGATAAATGCAAAATATCAAATCCAGAATATGCTGCAGAATAACTTTTATCAACACGAATAACTACCGGATTACAGCGTTGAAGGTACTGCCCTCTGCATCCAGCAGAAGGCAGTACTATTCTTTTGGTCTTGCAAGGTTTTTAAAAGACACCCAGATTTAAGGGCACTCCATTAAACTTCCGATATCTCGGAGGTAAAAATTAGACCCACCGGTAGTTTATAGATAGGCTCTTTGACTTTTGGTGGATCTTACACTTTATTCCGTCGAATAAATTGAAAAATCAGGATCAGCCCCCCGATGATCAGAACTGTCGGCCAAATGAAATTTAGCGCGCCAACAAAAGGCGTTCCGAGCAATGCTCCCATTACAAGCAGGACAACTGCCGGAATATAAGCCCACTGCATGGAGGCCAATACCGCCACAAGCAAAAAGGTCAGACCAAGGCCAAGGAAGAAGAAGCCACCTGTCTCGCGACCGCCGTATACATCATTCAACACGGATATAAAACCCAACGTGAGCAGGACACCACCCGGGATGAGAGCCCACCAGCGCTCACGTCCGCTGAAATAGACAGCCAGGAAACCCATTCCGAGAAAACCCAGAAAGAATAGGCCTCCCCAATTACCAAAAAAGCGGGTTAGAAGGCTGTCGGCAGCGAGCCCTATCAAGGCAAATCCGGGAATGGCCGACCACCATTCGCCGCGCATATTGTTCGCAAAGCGATATAAAAAATAAGCCCCGCCTGCCAGAAAAACCACCCCCCAGAAGAAATCCGAAGCACCGTGAAACAGCCCTAAGCGTTCCAAAAGCATCAGGACGCCCAGCAGGATCAGAGCTGCGCCGACCAGAATACGAAAATCAATGCGTTTCATGGATTCTCCTATCCTACTTTGAGAGAGGTCGCCCCGCCTTCAACCTTCACTTCTACATGATACCTTGCAGTGTCATAATCTGGAGATTGATAGATCCCCCCTTCGCGACGTGGGAAGCGGGATTCATCAATTTTCAGCGACCCAACACTTTTCGTGCGAAACCGCAGCGCAACACCATCAGGCACGTGTAAATCAATGCTGGCAGCACCAGCTTCAATATCCACCAGGGAATTTTCCACGTGCTCCGGGACCTTCAAGTTAACGTTACTTGCGCCGCCCTCAAAAGAAAAATAGGTGACATGCAAGTCGCTTAGATCCAGGTCAAGGCGGCTCGCGCCGGCTTCGATTTTGATCGTGGTGGGTAGTTCAGGATTGAGACGGAATTGCCAGACCCCTCCCTCCGGCCCTAGGAATGGAATAAAACTCGGACCGGCGTTGATATTGACCTCGAGCTTGTCCCCGTTCAACCTGGTCGATCGATTCATCCCCACTCCAACCATGCCGGTTAAAAAATCGCCCGCATCCGCGCCTGCGCGCAAATCAATGCGACCGGCTCCATGCTCGATGGATAAACTGGCCTCTTTCGCGCCCTGTATCGGGATAGAGAATTTCTCTGCATTTTCAAACCTGGTATGGAAGAAAAAGCCGCCCAACAAAATCCAAACGCCAAGCGCGATAATGAACAGCGGCCAGAACCAGCCAAATACATCACCCACCAAATAACCGGCGGCCCTAAGAACAAAGAGCACGCCTAAAAGGACAAGTAAACTGCCCCAGAAGATTTCACCGCGACGCATTTTAGCCTCCACTCGAACCACGCGAACGAATCAAACCGCGCCCGATAATGTATAACCCGAGCAGGATCAAAAGAGCGGCCGGTGTATATACACCCAGAACGTTAAGACGTTGGAAGAGTGCCGCCAAGATCAGGAACAAGACGGCGCTGACGACCAACAAGTTGATTCCATGGGCAAGGTTATGACGCACATCCTCGCCAAGCAAGCCAGCCAGAATTGTCCCCACGCCCACAAAGCCTGGGATGAGCGTCCAAAGGAAAGACCAGGACTCCCAGTCATTGGAGATGTTCTGGTAATACAGAATCCCGCCGATACCAGCTACGATGCAGGCTGGGATGGCCATATTTGGTGCGCCGGTCAATAAACCAACGACCAAAATCAGCGCGCCGGCGCCAATCACATAGAACGGCCATTGAAACTGAATTTCCGCCCAGGCTCGCAAAGCCGGCACCCGCTGCGCAGCCACAAACCATAGGCCGAACAGGATAAGCAGGATGCCGAGAACCAGTTGCGTTCGATTTTGTCGATCCATACCATTCTCCTTGATTTGATTTACAGAATAAGTGTATAACAAATTCAAGCTTAAACCAAGCCTGATCTATTTACGTGGAAAAACCCTGCACGTTGCTTGTTTTATCAACCTTCCTTTTAGATCCTTCCCAAAAACCGAACCGGTGAAATTGAGAGATTGATATAAGCCGCAGTATAATGCGTCAACGACAAATAGGAGCAACAATGTCACTTCCTGATTTAGGCGGTTGGACTTGCCCTCTGCCATTACAAAACTACCCGACGATCGTAATGGGACACGGCGCGGGCGGCAAGATGATGAACGATCTCATTCGGCATCTCTTCGCGGTGGAATTCCAGAACGAACTTCTCGAACAACTTGCAGACTCAACCACATTTGAACTGGAAGCGGGGCGTTTTGCCTTCACGACCGATTCTTTCGTCGTCAGCCCGCTCTTCTTCCCGGGCGGCGACATCGGCGAACTAGCCGTCAACGGGACAGTCAACGACCTGGCTATGAGCGGAGCCAAGCCACTTTATCTTTCAGCGGGCTTCATTCTTGAAGAAGGCCTGCCGATGGAAACATTAGGCCGCATTTCAGCATCGATGGCCCGCGCCTGCAAAATTGCCGATGTGCAAGTCGCGACCGGCGACACGAAAGTTGTCAACAAAGGGCATGGGGATGGGATCTTTATCAACACATCTGGAATCGGGATCGTCCCAAGGGATGTAAACATCGCACCTGCAAATGCCAGGCCCGGAGACGTGGTGATCGTCAGTGGGACGATGGGCGATCACGGCATTGCCATCATGTCGGTGCGAGAGGGCTTGAAGTTCCAAACCCAGATCGAAAGTGACACCGCGCCTTTGTATGGATTGGTGGAATCGATGCTGCGGGTAACTAAAGACATTCATTGCTTGCGCGATGCAACGCGCGGCGGGTTGGCTGCCGTGCTCAACGAATTATCAGATGCCGCGAAGGTGGGGATTGAATTTGAAGAGATGAAAGTTCCGCTTCGACCCGAGGTCTCTGCAGCCTGCGAGATGTTGGGACTCGATCCGTTGTTCATCGCCAACGAAGGGAAGCTGGTTGCTATTGTCCCCGAAAAATACGCTGAAAATATCCTGACATCTATGCGTAAACATCCCTTCGGCAAAGATTCGGCGATCATAGGAAAAGTGGTGGGTGAGCATGCCGGGATGGTCGTTGCGAAAACCTCCATCGGCGGTACGCGGGTCGTGGACTTGCCCGCCGGTGAATTATTACCGAGAATTTGCTAACGTCTGTTCCATGGAACAAAGAATAAGATTCATTAGGAATTGATCTTTTTCTGACTCCGAGGTCTTTACCCCGGTTAAAATTGGGAATAGATCGAGTTTAAAGAACTGCTTTTGCAAGGTCATATAATCCCTCGAGATCATCTAATTCAAGCCACTGCAGCATGACTCTTTGAACGCCTGCTTCAGAAAGTGCTTGCAGTTGCTCTTTGATTTCTACAGCCGCCCCTGCAATGATCCCGCGCTCGCGCAATTCATCCTTTGTTCGGCCGCGGGCTTCCAGCTTTATCTTCAACCCCTGTTCATCCTTCGCAAAAACACAACCCGTCATCATTGACCGGCGCACCAACCCAGGATCACGTCCTTCGGCTGACAGAAGGACATCGAGGTGTTGATTTGCTTTTTTGAACTGTCCAGGCGGCAGGAAATTTGCATTCCATTCGCTAGCAAACCTCGCGGCCAACGACAAAGTCCGTTTAATACCATTTCCACCCACCAGTATAGGAGGCCCGCCTGTTCTCACCGGATGCGGAAGAATTTGAGCTTCGCGCAACTGATAGTACTGCCCTGCAAAGGTTACAGGTTCATTGGATTGAAACAAGCGGCTGATACACTCCAACCCCTCTTCAAACCTTGCAAAGCGGTCATTCATATCGAGTAAATTAAAACCGAAGAGTTGATGTTCGCGTTCCTGCCACCCTGCTCCCAGCCCAAGTGTAAGGCGCCCGCCTGATAGATCATCCAGGGCTGATGCCATCCTGGCGGTAACAGCCGGGTGACGAAAAGAGAACGGTGTCACCAACGGTCCAAATTCAATCCGGGAAGTATTCGCTGCCAACCAGGCAAGGGAGACCCACAACTCAAGCGAATCCTGATCGGGCGGATTTGCATTTGTAAAATGATCCGATCGATATAAACCCACAAAACCAAGTTCTTCCACCAACCTGACGATTTTTTGCCAGCGCGCCCAGGTCAGTCCGTTCTGACCTTCTATCATAATTGCAGCCTCAAGCATTCAGGCCTCCAAAGTTCATTTGCACAATTCCGGCAAGGCTAGCCATTCACCATTTTTTTCAGGATACCCGGCTTTAATTAATTTTCCCCGTTCCACTAATCGTTCAACGGCGCGGGTTGTCAACTCATGTCCCCATCCAAACATTTTGCTTACATCCCGCATTTGTGCGGCGCCCACTGAATTGAAATATAATTCGAGCAGTTTATTTCGTGCTTGAGATTCGCCAATGTGACGACCCTGCTCAGGCAAGTCGGGGTAATGATAAGCTGCGACTTGATAAATGAACGCATATTTCCACGCGCCGGCTTCGGCAACACCGACCGGCAGGATCTTAAAATCCATCTGCAAATCTTCCAGCGCGCGATTCCATTCCGACTCTTTTGCGCTTGTCATCCGCGCTGCTTTTCGGAGGGATATGGAATCCAAGGCACCTTCTTTCAACAAGGCATCATATATATTTTTGGCGGCCAATGTCAGACGGCCGTCTTCATAAGCGAGCAGGTGGTCTTCTTCAGGGGAGCCATAATTCCTGGAGAGAGCGTAGAAATAGGGTACGACCTCCAGTGAGATCATTGTCGCTTTTCGGCGCAGGATTTTGCCATAATACCATATACGTTTCGGAAGCGCGTTATCCTTCCACCCCCATGTGACATGGCCGGGATCGTCGTGCTTATCTGCTACAGGCCGTTCACCGGCAACCGCCGTCCACAGACTGGGAAGGTCAATTCCTTTGATCGGCCAAAAGAAAACAAAACCCCGCTGATTAACGAAGGTCAGCGCTCTGGATGGAGACGAGATGGGCTTGGCAGGCGGTAAATGGAACGTCTGGACGCGATGCGCATTGAATTTCTTAAGGTCAAGACTGGGCACGCGGCGATTTTAGTCCATGCGAGTTAATTTTGCAAACAGACGTATAATTCTGAAATTATATGTCCATTGGCAAGCCAGTTATGAATCCCGAGGTCCGCGTTTACCAAGACTTGGAGCATCTGAGCCGTGCCGCCGCGCAGTT
>JBGQIO010000153.1:0-8818 GCA_041498515.1 Anaerolineae bacterium | reverse complement strand
CGATAGGCGCACAACTGAGATATTTTCTAATTGAACCTGAATATAGGGGTATCGGTTTGGGAAGAAAGCTTATGAAGTTATATATGGACTTTCTTAGCGAGTGTGGCTTCAAAGAGGCCTACTTGTGGACAACCCATGAACTCACCACTGCCTCATTTCTTTATAAGCGATTCGGCTTCAAGCTGACGGAGCAGAAAGAATCGTCTGCCTTCGGTAAACCCTTGATCGAACAACGTTACAATTTAGTTCTTCCCTAGCAACTCAAGTTTGTCATACTTCAGGAAATATTCAGTTCGGTACTTTATGGACCCTAGACTACCGATCTATGGTTGAACGGTTTTGTGAGAGCGTAGGAATATTAACTATCGGATATTGGCATAAAACAAGCCTGGCTTCTGTATTGGTGCTGGAGGCGCTATAATTTCAAGATGGCGCAGGCTTTTGCTGCTGAGCGGATCAAACAAGCTATATTATCTTGGGATTACACCGTGGCGAAACCTCATCGATTCGGCGGGACGGAATTTTGCATCGGCTCTCGTGCGATCGGACATATCCACGGCGATTATTTAGTGGATCTCCCGTTCCCAAAGAAGGTACGTGATGAGATCGTGAAAGCCGGAGGAGCCGAGCCGCATCATATTTTGTCGAACACAGGTTGGGTCAGTTTTTATTTACGGAAAGATGGGGACGTGGAGCGTGCGATCGCTTTATTCAGGCGATCCTACGAGATCGCAATGAAACAAAAGAGCAAGGTTTAGATGACCGCCTCAAAACCCAGCCAGTGTCACATTCACTCTACGGAGTGCTTTGCGATCGACCTTCATATTGTGGCTCAGCTAATCAAGTATCCGTTAAAATTGAAATGACGGGACGACTATCCTGATTTGCGACGCAGGCGTCTAACCCGTGATGTAATACAGCTGCAGAGCAGGTAGTTATCGGTTTATTTCCCATTATCATAGCTGTAATAATCGCCTATCTCATTAATACAGGAAAGCCGGATATGTCCAACGAATCACCTTTCGCCAATACAGTCTTATAGGGTTACTACCAGCTATTACAAGCCCCTGAAAGGAAAAACGCCTCTTGAAAATTGCAGTTATTGGTGCAGGTATCAGTGGACTGACTTTCACGGCTGCGCTGAAGCGCTCTGTGCCTGGGATAGAGATCCACCTTTACGAGCGCGATCCGAGCGCTGACAGTCGCTTCCAAGGCTATAGTCTCGGTTTGAAAGGGGACGGCGGGCTGCAAGTACTCAAATCATTGGGCCTGTATGATCAATTGTCCCATCAGGTTGTTAACATTATGAGCTTTGTCTTTTGTGATCAGAGCGGCCGGGTTTTACTTGAATTGCCCTCCACGGGTGACGAGAAGCGGCTGACTCAGCGAGTGAAACGTCAGGCTCTCAAGGCCGCCCTGCTTGGAGCCGTCGGCGATACACCCTTCCACCCAGGCATGCTCGCAAAAGGCTTTCGCCAGAATGACCGCGGGGTTGAAGTTCAATTCGAAAATGGTCAAACAGCCTCGGCAGATTACTTGATCGCTTGCGACGGCGCAGCCTCGGCCATTCGCCGGCAGATGTTTGGAGACCAGAAGCGCTACCTTGACTTGACCACCATCCTTTTTGACTCGCCTCGACTGATCAAACATCCGCTCCTGGAAGGGGGCTATTGTATGACGCTCGGTCGAAATGGCACGTCGGTCTTCTGTTATCGTCAACCCGAGGGTGTTCATTTGTCCTATACGGTCCATGCGGCTGCAGAGAGTGAGATCAGCGGACTGTCGGCAGGCACATTGCTGCGACTTCTCCAACTCGAAACGCGTTCCTGGCATGAGCCCATCCCGGAAATTGCCGCCATGGTTGACCCGGCGAGTGTCGTAGTGCGCGGCTACTATGATAAAGAACCGCTAAAGCATGTACGTCAAGGTCGTGTTTGGCTGATAGGGGATGCCGCCCATCCGATGAGCCCATCCCAAGGACAGGGGGCCAATATGGCCATGGTGGACGCCCTGAAGCTGGCCGAGTTTTTCGGTGATCTGGCGGTTAACCCTGCCAATGAAAAATCAAAGGCCAATGTGCTCGAAAGGGATATTGTGAGGCGGGGCCGCAAAGCCGTGCTAGCTTCACGGAATGCCTCTGAACAATTTCATACCACAAGTCATCTGCAACAGGAGTTTCGCAACATCGGATTTCAGATGAGTAACACGTTTATTCGGATGGCCGCGAGGAAATAGAGTATGTGAAGTAGTCTGTTTATTTCTTGCAGGCTGGAGGGTGTTTTTCCAAATACGCACCTAACACAGCGCACAGGCAGTAGAGGTCGGCCCGATCACCTGCTGTTAATTGACTCGTGCTCCGACCTGTAAGCAATGAAAGCAGTTGAGATGACATGTAGGAGGTAAGAAGAACCGTAAGTATGAAGTCAAGCCTGAATGGACTCAATAGGCCTTGGTTGTATATGGTGGGCTGAAAGCCATCGGAGTGGTCATACTACAAGCACTCATTCCGGTCCAAAAACCAGACCTGCCCCACTAATTTCCATATTCTCTTTCTCAATCGCCATGCCAATTCTAGCGATCATGATTCTCGTTAACTATGCACAAGCACCCTACTCGTATGCCTCCTATCAGAAGTACCTTACTCTTGCCATCCTGCTTGGTCAGGAGGGAGCCTTTATTGGCGTGTTATTGGCATTTTGGCACAATTCCTGGATCGCAGGTGTACTTCTCCTAATCAGCGGAATTTTTGGTTTAATCGTCTATGCTGTGTATTCGAAGTAACTGGCACGGGACAACCGGGATGGCATGACAAGCGATACTTAGTGAGCTGAACCTCAACGCCGTCAACGAGCCATGCATTGAACAGAAGGGATTGCGAAATGTCTAGCCAAATTGAGCTTATACTCTACTATGGCAATTTCCCATCCACTAATCGAATGTATTGCCATCGACGACTATTCCAACTTTTGGTGAGCTTGTCGAAGCAGTCTGGCCACAACTACTAACATAAACCGTTGGGCCGCAGGTCTCAACCTTAACGGTTTGTAAATTTCAAGTCGGGAGGTAATAGCCACAAGTTCTCAAGAACGCTAACGGCCCACTCTCAGAAATCACTCACCCAAAGGAAGTGATAATGAAAGAACTTCGCACCGAAATTGAGATCGAATCAACCACTGAGCGGGTATGGGAATTGCTTATCGATTTCGCCAGATTCCCACACTGGAACCCTTTTATCCGCCGAGCAAGCGGCGAAATCAAAGCAGGTGCACAGCTCGAAGTTTACCTTCAACCCTCAGGGGCAGCCGGTATGACGTTTCGGCCCACCATCCTTAAAGTAGAAACAAATCGAGAATTACGATGGCTCGGACGCTTAATGATACCCGGCTTGTTTGACGGTGAGCACATTTTTACCATCGAGCCACTTGGGACAAATCGAGTGCGTTTTGTCCAACGTGAAATCTTCACGGGTGTGCTCGTCCCTTTGTTTGCGCGTGGATTGAGCACTGATACGCGGCGTGGCTTTGAAGAAATGAACCAGGCGCTAAAAGCGAGGGCAGAGCAAACCCTATAATGGCTCGAGTGGCTGTGATTGATTAATTTGAACCCTTCGAAACAATAGGGCGCTGCTAACGCCGCGCGATTACAATGCAGATCTCGTCGAAGCGTTTGGGATAGGCCAGCTACTCAGCCATCACTGACAATGCTGCTGAACCAAACCATCGGGCTGCTCGAATCTGTAATATCTAACTACGTCGCTTATCATTGGTCTAAAACCATTTAACCAGTTCGCTACTGTCTACTCCACGTCCCAGGGTGTTATGCCACGCCGGGCTTCGGCTCGCATGGATCCGTGAATAGTGTCTGCCAGATCAGGTTTCACATCTGCCGCAGCCGCTAGCAGACCAAAGCAACCGGCAATCATCATATCGCCGAAAGGAACAGCATAATATGGTTTCAATGTGGGCTTGGAACCCTGTCCGCCTAAAAACATCGAACGCCTCGGGCCGGTGACTACTACATCAAACTCATCGTACCCAAATTCAAATGGTTTATGGCTGTAGATCAACGCGCCATGTCCCATATCGTTGAAGACGTCTTCATTTTTGAGAGAGCCGTTAGCTAGGGCGCGCAAGAGTGACTCCAGTTTGCTCAGGTCGATCTCGCCGGTGTGGTGCTCAAAGACTCCCTCGATGCCAGTCTGACCCAGCCTGAAAGCCAATGTGTGAAAGTTGCCGACATTTACTATTAATTTTCTTTCAAGTTTCGCAACCCTCGGGTCATAAGTCGCGCCGAGCACGGCTGCCGGGGCGGTGTCCATCACGATTAGAGGAAAGTCAAGTCCCCGGGCAGAATCAGCAACAGATTGCAGGCGCGACATTCTTGCCGGGATTTCGGATGAAAGATACGCAAACGCCGAAAGGGAATTTTTGTCCCGGATTCGGTGGTCAAGATAATCGAACCGAAATCGCCGGTCTGAAACACCCGGAGGTGCCGCGCCGTGATCAAAAACGGCAACTGCGGCAGCGTCGAGGTCTCGAAGCGAAACACCAAAGCGAGAGAATGCTTCGGCGATAGCTTCGAAGTTAAAATCGCGCAGTTCAAGGCATATCGTAGATGAAGATAATCGATGAGATTCGTCGTCTGAAATGATTTTGATTCCTGCTGCTTCAACTTTTTCTAGCTCGTCATTGAGCGTGCGCGCCGCGTCTTCTGTAGCATAGATGGGCAATCCGGCTCGGGCATGGGCTTCCGCTGCCCAGGCCGAAGGGCCTCCGCCCATTTGATACCCGGTGAGCAGGACCGGCGCCCGGGAATGAGTCGCTTCCTTTATCCGCTTGTGGACGATCATGGTTGGCGAGGGCAGCACAAGCTTGAAACTGTTCTCGATATCGAGTCGGGAGTCATATAGAAAGATATCTTGTGTGCCGGTACCTACATCAACAGTAAGAATTCTCAAAACTGCTCCAATTGTATGGTCAAATACGTGATTTATGTCTGTTGGAAAATGATACTTCCTGATGTAATATATTGTCAACGAGGGTGCCGTTTATACAGAAGTCAAGGAGGAGGATAATTATGCATATCAATCTTTTCAGAAATGTAAAGTTGGCAAGCCTGGTTTTGATCCTGGTAACGCTTGCCTGTAGCTCTGGTCAAAGCGCGACACTAACTCCTGTGTCAACCAATACATCGATTCCGCCTTCTGATACGCCAGTCCCGACCTCAACCCTTAAACCAACCAACACCCCGGACCTTGTAGCCACAAAAGACGCTGAATCAGATCAGGCCACACTTCAAAAATATGTTGATAGTGGTTATCTATCAACAACGGATGGAAATATTTATCCCTTGAATTCTTCAACCTTTGAAATGGCCCAGATCAACTATCTCAACTATCAGGAAGCTGGAGCTAGTTTGCCGGTCACAGATTTTGCATTTTGGGGCGATGTAAAATGGTCGAGCGCCGGCCCGGTTAATTCCCCGGAGTTTTCCGGTTGTGGGATTGCTTTTCGAGTAGGCAGTAATATTGTCGATGGATATTCAGCTATGCTGACGAATGATTCTGTCCTTGTTACCTGGTGCTTCGCAGCTCTCGGTAACCGCTGCGGACGCGTTGGAAAATCCCGCGGAAAAGGGACGGTTAAATTTGGGAATCCGGCAGAAGCTCATTTCGAGTTTATAACGAACAAGGGTCACGCTTATGCATTGGTAAATGGTGAATTCACAGCTGAGTATACGCTCTTCCAGGATCGACTCACCAAACCGGGTCTTTTTGCATACAGTATCATCTCAGGCACAAATAGGGATTATGGTACCCGTTGCACGGTTGATAATGCAAAATTATGGGTACCTAACAATTAAAGACCCTACAAAGAACCTTTCCTCTTTATCCAGATAGCGGTTTCCTTCTTTTTCGGATGGGGTCAAAATTCCGCTGCCTTGGTGTTCTAATCATAAATCGATAAGGGCTGATGAATTATTAAGTCCTTAAATTATTCTTTATTGATTCTAGTTCCTATTGACCCCTTTCGTTATTTCCAATTTCCATTAACCATTCTGCAATTTACCAATTCCCAATCCCCATGTATAATCTTTTAATAACCTGTCTGTAAACGCCAGGAAGGGTCATCCCGCGGTATGGGGCGGTTTCCTACCTTTATGGATAGTGTCTATGTTGCCCCAATGGGGGCTCTTGTTGAGGTGCTATGGCATTACGCGGAAATTTACGCGATTTTACGGTCACGCAATTGCTCAATCTTATTAACCTGGCCCAGAAGACCGGCACCCTAGTCGTTGATGGACCGTCAGAGCAGGCGCAAGTTTCCTTCCGCGACGGGAAACTGGCTTATGCCCGTATCGGTCAGGAAGATAATGGGCTGGCTTCTGTTTTACATAAGGCAAACAAATTAAACGCCAATCAATATCGAACGATCGGTGAACGGGCCGGCAAAATGACTGATAAAGAGCTGGGACTGTTGCTCATCAATGCAGGGTACGTTACCCAGGAAGATATCCTGCTTAATTTACAAATTTATTTTACCGACGTCATCCGCCGGCTTTATCCCTGGGTGGAGGGCCTCTTCCGATTCGAGAACGGTCTCCTGCCCCCGGAAGATCGCATCAACGTAAAGCTCGACCTGGAGAATTTGATCATCGAAGGGTCGCGTCATTTGCGAGAGTGGGAGCAGTTACAGGACGAAATTCCTAGCCTCGACCTGGCCTTGAAATTCACAGACCATCCCATGACCAACATCAATCTGAGTGTCGAAGAGTGGCGCGTGGTCAAGTATATAGACCCGAAAAATACGATGAAACAAATTGCCTCAGCGGCGAAATTGAATGACATGGAAATCCGCCGTATCATCTACGGTTTGATACAGGCGGGCTTGGTCGAAATGGTACGCCCGACGACGGCGCCGCTCCAATTGAATCCGAAGATGTTCCCAACTCAGGACAAGCAGGAACAAAGAACCCTGATCAACAAATTGATCGGACGTATTCAGCGGCTATAATCTTATCCGGGAATGACTAAGAGGAATTATGCAAACGGTCAAAATGGTGATCACGGGTCCATTTAGCGCTGGCAAGACCCAGTTTATCCAGGCTGTTAGTGAAATTGAAGTGGTCGCGACGGAACGAAAGATAAGCACCCAGGCCGAGCGTGCCGTGAAGGAATCCACCACGGTTGCGATGGACTTTGGTCGCATCACAGTGGATGAAGACCTGGTCTTATACCTGTTTGGGACACCTGGACAGAAACGTTTCGACTTTATGTGGGAGATCTTGTCTGAAGGCATGCTTGGTTTTATCGTTCTCGTTGATTCAACCCGCCCTGAAACTTTCCGCGAGGCGCGTTCCATCCTGGAGACATTCCGCGCATATGCACCCACGCCTTATGTGGTAGCTGCTAATAAGCAGGATTTGGCGGATGCCTGGGAATTGGAGGATATGCGTCATGCCTTACGCTTGAGCGGCAAGACGAAGATTTTGCCTTGTATCGCCACGAATAAAAAACAGGTCAAGGCGGTGTTATTGGAATTGCTCTATAGCATATTGGAGGAGATGGAGTCGAACAAATAATGTATTCGGGTGGATTAATATATACACTTTATTGATAATAACGATATTGTTAATCTATTTACAGAAGATCCGGAAGACGCTCCTTATTATGTGTAATCTGCGAATTCTATGAATTATAACGAACATAGTAGATCGGATATCTCAGCCCTAGCTGAAATCTTTCGCATTGCATTATATTCCACCAATATGTACGACCTTAAAAATTTATCCAGCCCGGTTTTGTAGGGTTACTTCCGACCGGCTATGGAGAACCGTCCGTCATGGAAGATCAATCTTCCAATTGAAAATCTTAAAAACTGAAAGTATTCTTTGTGCCTTCAATAACGACCGATCAGGGTATTGTTCACTACGAAGTCTACGGTAAAGGAAAACCCGTCATATTGCTGCACGGCTGGCTCGGCTCCTGGGGTTTGTGGCAGGAGACCATGGCTTACCTGGGTGCATCTTATCGCACTTATGCTCTCGATTTCTGGGGTTTTGGCGAATCAGGCCGGAAGCGTGAGACTTATGCAGTACAGGATTTTGTAAGCCTCGTTGATCAATTCATGGAACAGCTCGGTATTGCCCATGCCCCGTTAGTGGGACACAGCATGGGTGGGACCGTTAGTTTGGAGATGGCCATCATATACCCTGAGAGAGTGAGCAAGGTTGTGGTGGCGGGTTCCCCGATAGTTGGCTCGTCTCTTGCCCCGCTGCTTAAACTGGCAGGCCAGCGTCCGATCGCATTCATGCTTTTCAATTTGATGGGACCGTTTCGTGCCTGGATGAAATATTTTTATTCCCGGCAAATATGCACCGATCCCCGCTTTCCGGAGATGATGGACCGCGATCTCTCGCGGACGACACTCGAATCTTTCTTGCGCTCCATTGCTTCGCTGCGCCGGACTGATTTGCGTGCCCTCCTCAACTTTATCAAGATACCGACTCTTGGATTTTATGGCGATAAGGATAGGGTCGTCCATCCTCTTCAATGGCAGGCTTTGCAGAAGGGAATACCCCAGGCGCGGATCGAACGCTTTCCAGGAGCCGGTCATTTTATGATGCTTGAAGAGCCGGTCGATTTTAGCCAGAGACTTAAAAAATTCCTCGACGATCCAATGCTATCTTCATGACAGATTACTATTATCCTGAACGGATGGGACGCATCCTCCTTTTGGGAATGGAAGATGTGCTGGGGCGTGAGGAATTAAATTCCATCCTTCGGATCGCTTCCCTTACGAATTTTATAGGCCATTAT